>NZ_JBOHJB010000065.1:0-17925 GCF_050728395.1 Methyloceanibacter sp. | reverse complement strand
ACACGGCCTTGCGGACGGGAGCGGCCATTTAGGTCCTCAGATCGCGGGTTATGCCCCCGGGATCGGAGGCAGGCCGCCCTCTTTCCGACAGAGGGAAGCGAATTGCAACAGCGGCTTGTCCAGGACTCCGTGGACCCCCCTCCCTAGCCCTCCCCCTCAAGGGGGGAGGGGAGAGCGAGCGGCGCAGTCGATTGAAATTGCAGGTTCGCCTGAGCGGTCCACTCGCACCCCGCTCCCCCCTTGAGGGGGAGCAGGATCGGCGAGCCGATCCGAGGGGGGTGCAGCGCGAAGTCGATATGAGGGATTCATTTGTGGAACCCCCCTCCCTGGCCCTCCCCCTCAAGGGGGGAGGGGAGAGCGAGCGGCAACGCCGGCGATTGACGGCAATTCCAGTTCAAATGAGGCGATCTTGCCTTTTCGCCGCCAAAAGCGCTCGCCACAATCCGGCCCCACGCCGAATCGCGGGGGATTGGAGGGGATCGCCGATGGCCCGTGCGAATTTCGCTCGTGCCGCAGTGCTGGCCGTGTCGCTGGCGATGCTCGCGCTTGCGCCGTTCTCAGCGCCTGCCGCCGACGATCCGGACGTCGCGGCCTACCGGCGCGCCGTCGAGCAGCGCTTCGCGGGCTGGCTGCAAGAGCTTTGGCCCGACGCGGAAGCGGCAGGTGTCTCGCGCGCAACCTTCGACGCCAATCTGAAAGGTCTGAAGCTCAACTGGTCTCTGCCCCATCTCGTGCTGCCGGACCCAGCCAGCCCCGGCGGGCCAGCTTTGCCGCGGTCGCTGGCGCAAGCCATGGCGCCGAAGCATCAGCCTGAGTTCGACGCGCCGGTCTATTATTTCAAGGACGGCACGCTGAACGCGCTCGCGGCGACGGGGCGCGGCAAGGCCGCGGAATTGCGCCCGACGCTCGCCGCCATCCAGAAGCAGTATGGCGTGCCGGCGAGCATCGTCGTCGCCATCTGGGGGCGGGAGACCGGCTTCGGCAAGATCGACGCGCCCTATGACGCGATGAGCACCATCGCCACGCAGGCCTTCATGGGGCGGAGGCCCGACGAGTTCCGCCCGCAGCTCGTCGCCGCGCTCAAGATCGTCGAGGAGAAGCACGCGACGCGCGCGCAGCTTAAGAGCTCGTGGGCAGGGGCCATGGGCTACACCCAGTTCATGCCGACGGATTTCGAGAAATATGCCGTCGATTTCGACGGCGACGGCAAGCGCGACATCTGGAACTCGATCCCCGACTCGCTCGCCTCGACCGCAAACTCGCTGAAGTCGCAAGGCTGGGACGGCGCCAAGAGCTGGGGCTATGAGGTGCAGTTGCCGCAAGGCTTCGATTGCACGCTGCAAGGGCCAGACAAGGCGCGGCCGATCGGCGAGTGGATGAAGCTCGGGATCGCCCGCGTGCGTGGGCAGGCGTTCCCTGAAAGCAAGCTCGGCGACTCCTCCTTCCTGGTGCTGCCCGCGGGGCTGAAGGGGCCGGCCTTCCTCGCCACCGACAATTTCTCGGTGCTCAAGCTCTATAACAACTCTGACGTCTACGCGATTTTCGTCGGCCACGTGGCCGACATGATCGCGACCAATGCGCCGGTGAAGTTCGTTGGCGCCTGGCAGCCGGTTGAGCGGTTGCCGCGGGACCGCATCCAGCGTTTCCAGGAGGTGCTGGTGGCGCAAGGCCACGACGTCGGCAAGGTCGACGGGCTTGCCGGCTTCAAGACCCGCGCCGCCATCGGGGTCGCCGAGAAGCGGCTCGGCCTGCCGCTCACCTGCTATCCGAGCCAGCGACTGGTTGACGCGGTGATGAAGGAAGCGAGCGCCGCCCGGCAGTAAGGGGTTTCCTGCCGTCTAGGTTTTGCCCGTTGAGGTTGCTAAATTCCGCCCATGCGATTCGCCCGAAATTTCACCCTCATCGTTGCCGTGCTGGCGCTTGCCGCCGGGGCGCTTTCACAGCCGGCTCCCGCCGCGCAGACCTTCGCCCAATGGGTGGAGAGGTTCTGGCCGGTGGCCAGGGCTGCTGGCATCAAGCGGGAAACCTACGACCGCGCCTTCAAGGGCATGACGCCGGACCCCAAGGTGATCGAGGCCGCGAATTTCCAGCCTGAATATGTGAAGCCGATCGGCGAATATATCGACCGCGTCGTCTCTGACAAACGTATCGCCACTGGCAAGCAGAAGCTCGAGGAGAACAAGGCGCTGCTCGACGTGCTGGAGAAGCGCTACGGCGTCGATCGCGCCATCATCGTCGCCATCTGGGGGGTAGAGTCGAATTACGGCACGCAGCCCGGCGACATGAATGTGATCAGGTCGCTGGCGACGCTCGCCTATTACAACACCAAGGCGGCCTTCGCCCGCCAGCAGCTGATTACAGCGCTCAAGATCGTGCAGCGGGGCGATATCCCGGTCGAGCAGATGAACGGCTCGTGGGCCGGCGCCATGGGCCACACCCAATTCATCCCCACCACCTATCAAAGCTTTGCCGTCGACTATGACGGCGATGGCAAGCGCAACATTTGGTATGACGTGCCCGACGCGCTCGCCTCCACCGCAAGCTATCTCAAGCATTCGAGTTGGCAGCCGGGCCAAACCTGGGGCTATGAGGTGACGCTGCCCAAGGGCTTCAATCCCAAGAAGGTCAGCGAGAAAACGTTAAGGAGCCTTGGCGATTGGCAGAGGCTCGGGATCAAGCGGGTGGGCGGCGAGGCATTTCCGCGGCCCGGCGACAGAGCGAGCCTGTTCGCTCCGGCCGCCACCAACGGACCGGCGTTCCTGGTGCTCAACAATTTCCGCTCGATCCTCCACTATAACCAGTCGATGTCCTACGCCTTGGGGGTCGGGCATCTGTCCGACCGGCTGAAAGGCTACGGGCCGTTCGTGCACCCTTGGCCCACCGACGAGAACCATCTCGCGCTCGATCAGCGCGTCGAGCTGCAAAAGCTGCTCGTCGCCAAGGGCCTGCTGGTTGGAGATACCGACGGAATTATCGGCCCGGCAACGCTCGAGGCGGTCAAGACTTTTCAGCGCTCGAAAGGCCTGCCAGTGGATGGGTTCCCGAGCCGCACCATCCTGGAGCTCTTGCGCAAGGAAGGGTAGACTGGGGCATGTTTCTCAGCGCGTCCTGCTTCGATTTGAGACGGCTCGGCCGACGCATCCTGGCGTCGCTGCCCGCGCTTCTCCTGCTCGTGCTTTGCCTGTCAGGCATTGCCCCGGCGGACGCACTGGCGCAGAACACCGTTTTCCAACGCAGCTATATCGAGCCGTTCCCGCCCGGCGACCGCTATCGCGTGCTCGTGGTCGGAGACTCTCTTGCCGATGGAGTTTGGTCCGGGCTCTACCGGGCCTTCCAGGAAGACGGCAACATGGACGTGATCAACAAGTCGAAGCCGTCGAGCGGTTTTGTGCGCGTCGACAGCTACGACTGGACCAAGGAGCTCGACGACATCTTGAAGGACGAGACCTTCCAGATCGTGGTGGTGATGTTCGGCGCCAACGACAATCAGGCGATCAAGAGCGGCAAGGAATATGTAAAGCCGGGCACCGACGCCTGGGACGAGCTCTACGGCCAGCGGGTGGAAGCCTTCATCAAGAAACTCCGCGCCAAGGGTCTTGCCGTCTATTGGACCGGGTTGCCGATCATGCGCAGTCCCGACGATAGCGACGATGCCGAGGCGCTGAACGACATCTACCGCGAGAAGTCGTTCATCAACGGCGCCAAGTTCATCGATACGTGGAGCGGGTTCACCGACGAGTCAGGCCGCTACAGCGCCGTAGGCCCCGACATGTCGGGCCAGATACGCCGGCTGCGCGACGATGACGGCGTGCATTTCACCCCCCGCGGCTATCTGAAACTCGCCCATTTCGCCGAGAAGGAGATCCGCCGCGACCTGAGCCTCGCCAAGCTCGAGCGCAACATTCCGCTCGCCGGCAACGTGGACGAGCAGGCCAACGTCATGGGCCGGGTGGTGAGCCCCGGCAAGCCGGTGCCGCCATCAGGCACGGCAACCGACGCTCCGGCGGAGGGGGCGAGCGAGCCGGCGCAGGCCGAGGCGCCGGCCGGCGACCAAGCGCAAGGCGGGGCACCGGCCGCCGAAGGCGAAGCCGCGGAAGCAGCCCCTCCAGCGATCGAGCAGAGCAAGGTGGGAGAGGTGGATGTCGTCCGCCCGGTGATCTCGCAGACGACGCTCGATGCCGCGCAGAACATGACGCCGCAAGGGGTGGCGTCCTCGCTTTCCGACAGCGAGAATATCTCAAGCGACCTGCCTGGCGGGTTGACCGCGCTCGCCTCTATCTCGGCGGTGAGCGATCCATCGGTGGCCTCGTCGAAGCCGCGGCTGCCGCTCGCCCAGCGGCCCTATTACCGGGTGCTGATCAAGGGCGAGCAGTTGAAGCCCAAGGCCGGCCGCGCCGACGATTTCTCCTGGCCGCGCAGCTAGGAGCTGCCAGCAAATTCTGCCGTCATCATGGTGCGCTTGCCCGGGCAGGATGCAAATGGGCTATGCGGCGGCGATGCCGGACTGGCCCGGTGGCGTCCGCTGATCCCGCAAAAGCGGACATCTCCACTGGCGACTACTGCTTCCGCTTCTGAGCCAACTCGGACATTCAGCAGCCGGACGATCATCGGCAAGAAAACCCGCGAGAAGACGACCCTCATTGAATTGCTGCTGGTAAGATCGGTTATCGGAAGAAAGCCGGCTCAGGGTTAACACCCACGATTCGAGCAGGGCATTAATCTGGCAGCGTCTCTGAGAACCGCAATCACAAGCTTGCCCTCAGCATCATCGCCAGGCGCGTAAATCTCTTCGAACTCGTCCAGCATGGCATCGATCTCAGCCTGTGTGGCTCCCGCGGAACGCATTTTTGCAAGGTCAAGTTCGAAGCCCGCCATCATAGGTACGAGCATCTCGAGTAGTCGACGATGATCCATTCGTGGACGGTCTACCTTCTGCGCGAGTTTTCCAGCACTTCTTCAGGCGAATAACGCTGATTCTGAGAAAGCGGTTCAAGCGCTAAGGGAGTGCCTCTCATGAGACTAACGGTGTCGCAATAAAGCCATCGTTTGACCGCGCGGATGGTTGTAGTCATTGCGCGTCTCGAACAGAAAATCATATCGGTCGGCCAAGTCGGCGAAGAGTCGAGATGGGTACGCGAAGTCCTTCAAGTCTCTCCTGCGGTGTTCTGCTTCATGCTGGAATGTGAAGAAGAGCATCCCGCTCGGTCGCATCACCCGCCCAACGGCAGCAAAGCATTCCTCGACGAACTCCGGGGGAAGATGTGTGAAAACCGAGTGCGCCAAGACGAAGTCGAAGCATGCATCTTCGAGGTCAGCAAAGAACGCGTCGCCCGGGCGGCGATAGATCAAGCTCGGTTCTTTCGCTGCGAGATTCTCTTCCATAACAAGGTGGTGCGCATAGTCGATCGCCCTCCATGAAATGTCCGTCCCGGTGTAGTTTCTGGTGTTGAGGTAACGAATGAAGTGCCGTCCCCCGCGAAGAGTGCCGCAGCCGAGATCGAGCAGCTTGCTATCCGGCTTCAGGCCGTTCGCAACCAAGTAATCGAATTGCAGACGCCCAAGCGCGTCCCATTTTCCACCGACTGCTGCATGGGCGTCTTTAAGCACGCGGTGATCAGTGTGTGCCGCGTAAGCTTCGAGATAAGGCCGACTTTCGTAAAGTTGGCCATAAGAATTTCGATTCAGCTTCTTGCGGTAGTTGGCGACCAGCGCCGAAACAATTCCCAACGAACGGATTCCCTCGCGTGTCTTCGCCCGCGCGTGAGGCGCTGTGAGGTGAACACGGAGCTGAAGAGAGGGATGACCGTCAGCCACAACGCGCAACGATCGTCGCCAAACGCTCGAAATCGTGGTCAACAGTTCGCTTAAGGTTTGCAGGGCGGACATCAGGATCATGACACTACAAAGGCCTTAATTAAGGGTTGAACAGAATTGGCTCGAATTGAGCGTCAACAAATGTCGTCACAAAAGGTGACCGCGCGACGGCGGCGAGCGGTCGCTGGTGCGGCGAGGAAAGGGTGATGCGATGATCGCTAGATAACGCGGCTGCCTCGTGATCGACAGCCGTGGCCAGAGGCGTGTCGTCCGTTGGATCGTCTGAGGTTTCGGCTTCGGCCGAGGCCCCCTTCGTTCCCGAGACTTGAAATCTCTCTGGTATACAAATTTGTATCCAAGTTGGCTCGGGCACTCACCCTAAAATGACGATGTGCGCAGACCGGATGCGTTCGCGTGGGGTTCCCAGATCTTTCCCATGTCGAACCGTGCCCGCGCCTGCGCACACCTCTCGGAACGGCGCAATCTAGTGGGGCTTTGCTTTTTTTGACTAAGTCCGTTCGAGCATGTCGCCGGCGGCGAGCACCTTAGGGCGCGAGGTGCGGTAGCCGAGCTCGTTCGCCTTGACGTCGCCGCGCGGGTCGAGGTCGACCCTCAAATCCTTCGCCGGTTCCTTGCGCCGCGGCCTTAGCGAGCTTCAATTGTTGAAGTGCGCAATCATTCTTACCAAATCTGCCAATGATTTTGCGCGCATCTTACGCATGGCGTTGGCACGATGTACTTTCACCGTGACTTCGCTCAGTCCAAGCTTGGCCGCTATTTGCTTATTCAAGTCGCCGGCTGCAACCCATGTGGCTACCTCTCGCTCACGGGTACTCAGTGATGCAAACCGCTCGCGCAAAGTCGAGTACGATTGTCGCGTGTGGCGCCGGCCCCTATCCTGTTGCACGGCGGTGAAAACCGCGTCCAGTAGCTCCTGGCTACGGAACGGCTTGGTCAGAAAATCGGCTGCTCCTGCCTTCATAGCGCGCACGGCCATTTGGATGTCTCCATGGCCGGTGACAAAAATGATCGGCGTGTCAATGCCGGCTCTCGCCAGTTCTTCTTGAATCTTGAGGCCACTCGTTTCGGGCAACCTCACATCGAGGACCAAGCAACTCGCAACGTCTGGAATGCCATCTTCCAGGAAATCACGCCCCGACGCGTAGAGTCTGACTTCTAGTCCAACGGACTGGAAGAGCTCCTTGAACCCCGCCCGGCATGAGGCATCGGCGTCAACCACGAAGACGATTCCAACTTTGGTTCGGGGTTCCTTCATGGGGACGTGTTCGGCGAGAAGCATGTTCTCCCCCTGGATACGCTACTCCGTCGACAAGCTCGCGGCGCTCAGTGCTCTTCTCGCACTCACCTACCACTCAATTTCCAGATGAGCTGTGATCCGTGTCACACTTTTGAAATTTTAATTGCGAGCCGCGACGCCGATGCTCAGTCGCTGGGGAGCACCTTATGGTCGGCTTCGTCACCAAGGCGGACAAGCGGAGGACGTTCGCCTAGCTGACGCAATTTGCCTGCTAGTAGCTTCGATCGGAGCGCTACTCGCCTATTTCGTCTCTGAGCTTCGCTCGATCATCGATCCGATAGGAGCCCGACGATTTGGTTACCAGCTTCTTTCGCGCCCACTCACTCAAGATCCGGCTGGTATTTTCGCGGGCAACTCCAGCCATCGCGGCTATGTCTGCTTGATTGATTGACCGCGGGATCAAGATTCCGCCTGAGTCCGTTTCCTCACCAAGATTTTCGGCAAGCGCAAGCAGAGCCTGGGCGACTCGCGCTTTCACGGGCAAGAAAGCCAAGGATGCGATGATATCGTCGGCTTTTCGCAACCGAGCGGCCAACAGCCTCACAAGGTATTGATGGATTTCCGGGTGCCGTTGAGCAAGGCGCTGGAAGGCAGCTCGGCTGAGGAAGCGAAGCTCGCAGTTGGTCAAGGCATGGACCGATGCGGACCTTGGCAACCCGTCGATCACGGCGAGATCGCCGACGACTGTACCCGGAGTTATGATCGCAATTATGCGCTCTCTCACTTGCGGCGATATCAGGCTGATCTTGAGCAGACCTTTGTCGAGCCGATAGCACCCGTCACCATTATCGCCGGTCTGGAAAAGCGTGTCGCCGGCCTTAAGTTGCTGGGAGGTCGCGCTAGCAAACAGCTCAGACGCTATCTCGGTGGGCACGCCCGACCATGTGCCGTAGACAGATAACTCCACCATGATGGCCGCCGCTTTTGCCCCTAGGCTACGCTTCTTGGTGTCTCAGTTCGCATGCAGATGGAAACGACACTGGAAACTGGACCCGTTCGAAGTTCGTATGGCTATATAGCATATTAGGCTAGAGAGTTTACGGCAGTCCGTTAGAGCAGTCCGTTAGACCAGGCGACAAGGTCTCAACTAACCTTGACTGGAAAGAAACCCCTGCTTTGGCTAATGCAACTCGGCAGCGGACCTTCGGTCAACGCGGCAGGTCGGTTTTTCCCATCAGGAATTTGTCGATAGCGTGCGCCGCCTGGCGGCCTTCGCGGATGGCCCAGACCACCAGCGACCGGCCGCGGCGCATGTCGTCGGCGGCGAACACCTTCGGGCATACTTGGTCTATCTGACCGCGGGCTGCCTGTACGTTGGCTTGGGCCCTCACGCTTTATGCTAGCGTGGTTCTCTGGACCGACGATCGACGACCAAGTGCTCAAGCGCTTCCCCAGCAGCCATGATTGTGTTTGTGGCACTTAGCGGACGAATTCCATCGCGGCTTTGGTTCCCCAAATCGGACCTGGCAGGGCTGGGCTCTGCTCCGCGAGCTGTTTGTTTTATGCATCCTGGCCGGCATTTCTTTGTTATCCTTTGGTGCTTCCAGCGAAATCGACTTTCCTCAAAAGAGTAAACGTTGGCGTCACTGTGGAGAATACCCTGGGTTCGGCGGCAGAGAGCCCGCTTGCGGCGCCCGTTGCAGATTCTCTTAAGTCCCGTTCTTGCCAACTACATTAAGCTCGTCATCAACACGTCAACGGTCGTCGCCGATCCTCCCGACTACGTTGACCGGGCGCGTGAGCTTCACCCTTCAATCATCGCGTTATGGCACGGACAGTTCTTTCTCCTGCCCGGCCTCTATCCGCGGGATATCCCAGCCCGCGCTATCGTGGCACGGACCGATGACGCGGAAGCGCTTGCTCGCGTTCTCCGCCGCTTCGGCCTCCAACTCGTTCGAGGAGCTGGAGCCGCTGGTCGCCGCGGCGATCGCGGAGGTGCCGAGGCGGCCCACGGTTTAATTGCCTCGCTTAGGGAAGGCTACAGCGTCATCTTGACAGGCGACGTGCCGCCGGGCCCGGCACGCAAATGCGGTCCCGGCATCATCATGATCAGCAGTCGCTCGGGCCGGCCCATCGTCCCTTTCGCCGCCGCGACCTCACGCTATCGCTCGGTGAAGTCCTGGAGCCGGATGACCATCAATCTTCCCTTCTCGAGACTGGGCATCGTCATGGGCGATCCGATCTACGTGCCACGCGAGGCCCGACCCGCGGAGTTCGAGGGCTACCGTCGGCGTGTCGAGGCGGCGCTGAACGACGTCACGGCGAAAGCCTATGCCTTGGCAGGTGCCGACATGACACGCGCGACGCCGCCGATTGCGAAGTCGCCCGTTGCAAAGTCGCCCTCTTAGCGAGAATCCGAGTTTGGGGCTTTGTGTGACTGCGGCGAGAAATCCCCAACAGCCATGATTGGTAAAGTCCACTTGTGGCACTTAGCAGACCAACTCCATAGCCGATGCGACGTCGGCTACTGAACTCAAAGCGGACATTCCTCAGTGCGGGTGGCACGTCCGCTATGTGCCATAACGGGCATTGCCGACATGTCGTCTAGGGTCCCCGTGCATCACGAGTGGCTGTCTGGCATGACGCAGTGGGTTACGCGGCAGCGATGCCAGACTGGCCCGGTGGCGTCCGCTGATCCCGCAAAAGCGACATCTCCACTGGTGACGACTGCTTCCGCCTCTGACCCATAGCGGACATCAACGCGTTTCGGTTGGTTCGCCGTCCGCGAAGCACAGGCACACTTTGGGCAGCTTCGTCACTTAGGGCAGCTGTATGGTGCCTTTGTATCTGCCGCCCGAAAGAGTGTCTGTAAGATTCTCGTACATGTACGTACCGCCGCCCTTAACCCCCTGGTATTTACCGGTGCCGCCGGTTTTGGTGTACGTGTACTCCTTGAGTTGAGAGCCTTCCGCCCAAGTCAGGGAAATCTTGCCGCCCGGATAGTTATCCGTGCAGGTTCCGGTGCCCTTCCAGCTCGCGTCAGGCATGTATTCGTAGTTGCCCAAGCAGTCCTGGTTGATAGTCGGCTCGGCAGGATCATCGGGGATGAGGACGCAGCGCATGGCAGCGTCGACCAGCTTGTGTCCTTTCTCTGGCTCCTTCACGTCCCACTTGTCGTTAACGCAGGCCATGGCGCCAGTATCCTTGACGGGCTCGCCTGCATTTGCCACCCCGCTCCCCAGAATAAATAACACCGCGGGTACAGCTACCAAGAGCTGCTTGAGGTTTACTGCGTTCTCATTGGCAAGAGGCTTGGTGGACGCCTCGTTCAAGCTTGGAAGTATGAGTTTCATTTGCTTGCTCCCTTGAGCGGCCCATAACGAGGAGGCACCATCAAGTCCACCGATGATGCAAACCTCGCCGCCGCCATCCATCACCCGAGGGTAGCAAAGCGAATTGGTTGGTCCTAGTATGTAACAGGTATCAAGTAGCCCGGATGCTGCCGGGGCCGGCACTATCTCGTTGCGATTGGAGCTTGGGCGTGACGGTCATTCAGCGCGTTCGCTGGAGCGACACCGACCAGAAGGCTGTTCACGACCAACTGGACCGCATTCTCCACAGCGTCCCGTTCCAGCACTCGCGGCGCAGGCAACGGTTCCTAGAGTATATCGTCACTGCAACTCTGACCGGCCGGAGTGTAAAAGGCTACGACATCGCTTTGGAGGTCTTCGGCCGTCCTGAAACGTTCGACCCCGCCGTCGATCCCGTCGTGCGCGTCGAGGCGGGGCGGTTGCGCGAGAAGCTTCGCGAATATTATGGGGCCGACGGGCAAAACGATCTCATTCGCATCGATCTGCCGAAGGGCACATACACCCCCCAAATCGAGTTTCGGTATGAGGATGGTTGGCGAAGTGCTCGCCGGAAGGCGCCTTCGACGCAAGAAGTCTCCTCCACTATTCCCTCCGTAGCCGTTCTTCCGTTCGATGTTCTGAGCGCCGACCAGAACCTTGACTATTTGGGTGACGGGGTAGCCGAAGACATCATCACGGCGCTCTCGCGATTCCCAGACTCTGCGGTGGTCGCCCGCACTTCCTCCTTTGCTTACAAGGGCAAGGCTGTCGATATCCGGCAGGTCGGAAATGAACTGGGCGTCGACTACGTGGTTGAAGGCAGCGTACGCAAGGATGGCGACAGGCTTCGAATCGTATCTCAGCTCATTGACGCGAAGAATGGCGAGCATGTTTGGGCCGAGCGTTTTGACAGGTCGGGAACGGACCCTTGGGCACTTCAAGACGAGGTCACCGGAATGATCGTGAGCGCCATGACTGGGGAGCAGGGCGCATTGAAGCAGGCGCAGCATCGCCAATCGTGGGGGAAAGGTGCGACGACCCTCGAAGAGTATGATTACTATCTTCGTGGGCACGACCAACTAATGAAATACACCCATGAGGGGATCGAGCGGTCGGGCCGGATTTGGAGAGAAGGACTGGCGAAGTTTCCGAGTTCGCCGCTGCTCAAAGTAAAACTCGGCTGGCACCATCTGGTTCGTGCGGTCAACTTCGTCAGTGATGACCCACCAGCCGATGTTCGAAAAGCAGGCGAGCTCGCTCGACAGGTTCTTGCCAATGAGCATCTCTCTCCGCAGGTGGCGAGGCTCGCCAACTGGGTAGTCAGTCATGTGCTTGTTCGGGAGCGTGACTTTGATGGCGCGCTCGGCGCGGCGGACCGGGCTGTCGCTCTGGCGCCATATGACACGTTCATGCTCTCTTCTTTGATGATGGTGCTTGTGCAAGCTGGTCGACCGGATCAGGCGCTTCAGTGGGCTGACCAGGCCGCAGCGCGGGATCCGGCACTGGGTTGGTTCTACAACCACCGCAGGGGCTGGGCGCATTTGGCGTTGGGGAGATTCGGAGAGGCGGTCGATGCTCTGACGCAAACTGAATTTAATGATTCCCACGTGCTCTTGGCGATCGCCTATGTGCGCCTTGGCCGCTCAGCCGATGCGCGCGCAGAGGTGGGGAAAATGATGAAGGTCAATCCCGCAATCAGGTTGCCAGCCTGGCGGCTGGGATATTCCTTCCGAGACCCTGCAATCCTCGACCGCTGCTCCCTCGATCTCGGGAAAGCCGGCTTGCCTGAGACATAGCGGTAGCTAGACGATATGTCAGAAATGTCAGCTTTTGGCACATCTCGGAACTGCGGATTCAGGCCTGCCTGCCCCCTCACGGACCAAGAGCGGACTTGCTAGATTCGCCAACCGCACTGCATATCCAGCTGACAAGCCTATCGAAGCAGCCTGCGGTTTAAACTCAGTTGCGCTCGCGCGGCGCCTTATCCAGGTTCGCTTTTGGCTACGCAGGGCCGGCAGCGGACCTTCGGTCAACGCGGCAGGTCGGTTTTTCCCATCAGGAATTTGTCGATGGTGCCGCGATTTGGCTGATCAACCTACCACGCATAAGATTGTGACACGTTGTGCTGTGCAACCGTGTCTTGACAACCTATAGCTGTCAGGCTGATGGTGGATGAAACAGCAAATGTCCTCGGTGAGGTACGCCAGTGGCGTGGGATGTTTGTCTCGAGCGGCGGCGTTGCATCGCCTTCGTGTGGGGCTGCGCCCTCTCGCTTGCGGCGGCTCTCCTCGCACCATCTGCCGAAGCCGAAGAGCTGATCCAGCCGCCGATTTGCTCGGCGGAGACCGCAGGCAAAATTCCGGAGCTCGAGGGGATCTGCGAGGTCACGCCACGCAAAGATGCTCGCGCGGGCAACACCGTTAAGGTGAACCTTACCGCCAATACTGGCCCCATCGTGGCTGGCGGCTATACCGTCGTCACCGAGCACTTTAACCGCTCCTATCTGACGCCCGTGGTCGAGGCGATGCCCGGCGACGCCGTCGCCGCGCATCTCGTGAACTGGCTTGCGCCACGCAAGCATGACCCGATGGTGCACGGGGATGGGGATGAGAACCCAACCAACCTCCACTACTTCCACGGCGGGATCGTTACTCCGCGGAATTCAAGAGACCTAGGGGACGCGGGTGGCGACCCTACCGACCTCGGCGACAACATCTATGCCCACCTCAAGGCCAGCAGCGACCTGCAGAACCCGAGTAGCGCCGACTTCAATGTCCCAATCCCCGGTGAGGGGGAGCTTGACGCTCAAGTCTTGGAGAGCGAGGGGAACACGGCCACGATTGCTCACCCCTCGGGGCTCAACTGGTACCACTCGCATCTGCACGGCATCTCCTCCGACCAGGTTCTCGGTGGCATGTCCGGGCTGCTCTCTGTAGGTGATGCGAAGGCAAACGTTAAGGCCGCATGCAAGAAAGCACCGTCGGCTACCGAATGCGGCGACGTCAAGAAGGACACAATCTATCTGAAGGACTACACTGACGTCAGATATGTTCTGCTGCGCGACATTCCCTTGCGGAACGTCAGCGCGCCTCCCGAGAACGCCAAGGACGCAGCGGCGGAATGGGCTCCTCAAGACCGAGACTTCCCACCCATCGGCAAGCCCCCCAAACCGCGGGATTGCCCGGTCTGGAAGAATGACGGTTCCGGAGCAGACAACGATCCAAAGCTCCGCAGGGGCTTTTGCCAGCGCGATCAAAATTCTGCGTGGCTGTTCACGTTGAATGGACAACGCTTTCCCACGATCACCGTCGAAGGAGGACACAACCTTCTCCTGCGGATGGGTGATCTCAGCGCCAATGTCGCCTATTGGCTAGAGCTCTACAACGAGCGCGACGAAACCGAGAAGTTGCCGCTAACGATTTTAGGTCTAGACGGCGTCGTCCCTGCAAAACCGGTTTCCCCAGAAGAGGCGAAAAGGCCCATCGCCGCATTCGAAGTCAACGATCTGCTGCTCATGCCGGCGTCTCGCGCCGAGATCTACGTGCGCAACGACGTCAAGACACACACCGACACGCTGGTCTACATCCTGCGCACCAAAGGTCTTAAGGCGGGAACCGACTGGTGGCCCGAGATCCAACTCGCTCGGATCGAGCTAAAGCCGAATGCCAAGGCGAGTCCCACTGTGGTCGCCCTCAATGCGCCGGTCGAGCAAAGGCGCTTCATCGCAATGGGCGAGGTTTTTGAGCTTCAAACGCCTAGTCCGCCCAAAGGATGCGTTCGCGACTTAGACCCGGCGAAGGGCGAGCACCGGCGGGTGACTTTTGAAAAGGGAACACAAACGGATTGGGCTGTCACGACCGAGATCGTACATCCCCCACCGGGGTCTGGGCCATTTGAGGAAGAGATCTTTCCGCCTTCGGATACCGACGACGAGAAGACAACCGTAGGGCCACTTTCTTTTGCGGCCTATGAGCTGGAGGACGGCGGCATCGATTGGGAGGGAAAGCACCACAACCACGTTTGCATCCGTCTTGATCCTGGAGGGAGCAGCCACAAGCAGCTCTGGGTGCTGGCAAACAACACCGGGTCACTGCACAATTTCCACATCCACCAAATGAAGTTTCGCTTGGCTAAGGCGTCAGAACTGTGCGCGCACAAAATAGACCCTCCGAAGCCCTCGCACACATGCCCAGACCGATCCGAGCATCCAAGCACGCCTCAGGAATGCAGCGAACCGGATCAGAACTTCTACATCGATGACCTAAAGCCCAGCCAGTCCTGCCCCGATGACCTAAAGCCTAGCCAGGCCGATGTAGGCGCTGAAGCTAAGTGGCACGACACTATTCCGATGCCGCCAGGAAAAAGCGTGTTCCTGATCATGAGTTTCGACGCCAAGGAGCAGGTCGGGCGGTTCGTATTCCATTGTCACATACTCAAGCACGAGGATAGGGGGCTGATGGCCCCCATAGAAGTATGGAGGCAAGCGGACCAGTAGGTTGTGTAACGCGAATGGGAGGAAGAAAATGATGGGTCAACGGAAAAGAATTCGAATGACCATTGCCTTTGGAGCCGCGATGGCCGCAGGACTGATTCTCTTCTACGAATCGTCGGTAGAAGCGGGTGCAGTTAGGGTCGTCGGGATCGAATTTCGGGATAGCGAAGGCAACTTCTTCTTTAAGAAGGGCGACGCCGACATAGAAATGAATGTCGGCGATACCGTGAAGTGGGAACCAGAAGGCGGGAGGCACCACATGGTGGCGGACTCTCCAGCCAGTGCATTCGAGGAGACAATAGACTTCACCAAGATCAATCCTCAAGAGCGAACCTTCGACAAGGCTGTCGAGGAAATCAAGTACCATTGCATAAGGCATCCCGACACCATGATAGGGACCATCAAGGTCAAGGCCGCCGAGACCGGCAAGTGATGGCATTGCGACGCGCCGAGGCTTCCCGCGGTCCGGCCGATGGGCGGTGAATGACGAGTCGTTGATTGAGTCGCAAGCGCCCATGCGAGCGATCGGGACCTGTGCCCCCTGTTACGTTCACCGCGGCAGGTCGGTGCGGCCCATCAGGAATTTGTCGATGGCGTGCGCCGCCTGGCGGCCTTCGCGGATGGCCCAGACCACGAGCGACTGGCCGCGGCGCATGTCGCCCGCGGCGAACACCTTCGGGCGCGAGGTGCGGTAGTCGAGCTCGTTTGCCTTGACGTTGCCGCGCTGATCGAGGTCGACCCGCAGGTCCTTGATCATGCCCTCCTGCACGGGGTGCAGGAAGCCCATGGCGAGCAGCACGAGGTCCGCCGGGATACGGAACTCGCTGCCTGGCACCGGCTTCAGCTGAGCGTCGAGGCGGACGCATTCGAGCTCCTTGACCTCGCCGTTCTCGCCCAAGAAGCGGCTGGTCGCCACGCTGAAGTCGCGCGCGGCGCCCTCGGCCTGACTCGATGAGGTGCGGAGCTTGAGCGGCCAGTTCGGCCAGGTCAGTTCCTTGTTCTCGTTCTCCGGCGGCATCGGCAGGATTTCGAGCTGGGTCACGGAGACCGCGCCCTGGCGGAAGGAGGTGCCGATGCAGTCGGAGCCGGTATCGCCGCCGCCGATCACAACGACTTGCTTAGCCGTCGCGAGGATCGGCTCGACGTCGCCCAACGGCTCGCCGGAGACGCGGCGGTTCTGCTGCGGCAGAAAATTCATCGCATAGTGCACGCCGCGCAAATTGCGGCCCTCGATGGCGAGGTCGCGGGGATGCTCGGCGCCGCCTGAGAGCAGCACCGCGTCGTAATCGCGCTCGAGCTTGCGCGCCGATACGTCGTGGCCGACATGCATGTTGCAGTGAAAGGTCACGCCCTCTGCCTGCATCTGCTCGACGCGGCGCTCGACGATGTATTTCTCCATCTTGAAGTCGGGGATGCCGTAGCGGAGCAGGCCGCCGGGCTGGGCGAGCTTCTCATAGACATGCACATCGTGGCCGACGCGGGCGAGCTGCTGGGCGCACGCCAACCCCGCGGGGCCTGAGCCTACGACGGCGACGCGCTTGCCGGTCTTGGTCTCGGGAGGCTGAGGCCTCACCCAGCCAGCGGCGAAGGCCTTGTCGGCGATGGTGCATTCGATCGACTTGATGGTGACGGGCAGGTCGATGATGTTGAGCGTGCAGGCGGCCTCGCACGGCGCCGGGCAGATGCGGCCGGTCACCTCGGGGAAGTTGTTGGTGGAATGGAGGTTGCTCGCCGCCTCCTGCCAGTCGGAATGATAGACGAGGTCGTTCCAGTCCGGGATCTGGTTGTTCACCGGGCAGCCCTGGTGACAATAGGGGATGCCGCAATCCATGCAGCGGGCGGCCTGCTTGACCGTCTCCGTCTCGCCGAGCGGGAGCAGGAACTCGCGATAATGGCGAACGCGGTCGGCCGCCGGCTCATAGGCCCGGTCCTCGCGTTCAATCTCGAGAAAGCCCGTGATCTTTCCCATCACCCATCCGCTCATTCGGCGCTTTGGCCGCCGATCCTGAAATTGTCGCCAGCAGACCCTCTGCTCGTCAAGCCGTCCTGAGCCGCGAGGAGAGCCTTCCCGCCCCCGGTCGAGGCGGGGAAGCGTAAATCGCCCGCGGTTAAGATTATTTGCCGTTGGCGCCGGCGCGGAGACCGATCTCGATCTCGCCGAGGCGAGTGGTGTCGAGCACCTGCTGGCGCGCCATCTCCTCGAGCGCCCGGCGATACTCGACCGGCATCACCTTGACGAATTTCGGCAGGTAAGTGCTCCAATCGGCAAGAATAGCGCGGGCGCGCTCGGAGCCAGTGTAGTGAAGGTGCCGCTCGATCAGCTGATAGAGCCGCTCCTCGTCGAACTGCGTCATGTCGGATACGTCGACCAGGCCATGGCTTTCGAGGTCGCCGGTCTGATGGCGGCTTTGCTCCATGACGTTGTTCTCGCTCGGCACCGGCTCGAGCTCGACCATGGCGAGATTGCAGCGGCGCTCGAAGTCGCCTTCCTCGTCAAGCACATAGGCGATGCCGCCGGACATGCCGGCCGCGAAGTTCCGTCCCGTTGGGCCGATCACCACCACCACGCCGCCGGTCATATATTCGCAGCCATGGTCGCCGGTGCCTTCCACCACGGCGGTGGCGCCGGAATTGCGCACGGCGAAGCGCTCGCCGCCGATGCCGCGGAAGTAGCATTCGCCGGCAATGGCGCCGTACAGCACGGTATTGCCGACGATGATCGATTCCTCGGGCACGATGCCTGAGTCGGCGGGCGGGCGGACGATGATGCGGCCGCCGGACAGGCCCTTGCCGACATAGTCGTTGGCCTCGCCCTCGAGGTCGAGGGTCACCCCCTGGGCGAGCCAGGCGCCGAAGCTCTGGCCGGCGGAGCCCTTGAGGCTCACCCAGATGGTGTCCTCGGGCAGGCCCACATGGCCATGAATCTTGGCGATGGCGCCCGACAGCATGGCGCCGGTGGTGCGGTCGGTGTTCCTGATCGGCAGCTCGATCTTGACCGGCTTCTTCTCCTC
>NZ_JBOHJB010000064.1:0-17940 GCF_050728395.1 Methyloceanibacter sp. | reverse complement strand
CCTCGGGTTTTCCGAACTTGGCAGCCGGAATTGCACCGGCGATGGCCTCGACCTGCTTAGGGGTGAGCGCATTGGTCATGGGGGTGGAGATAAAGCCCGGAGCGATGCAATTGGCGGTGATGCCACGGCTCGACACCTCGCGGGCCAGCGATTTGGTCATGCCAACCAGTCCCGCTTTTGAGGCGGCATAGTTCCCCTGCCCCGGATTGCCGAGCACGCCAGAGATCGAGGCGATGTTGACGATGCGCCCCGCCCGGCGCCGCATCATGCCGCGCAACACGCCGCGGGTGAGCACGAACACCGAGGTGAGATTGACGGCGATGACGTCGTCCCATTCGTCATCCTTCATGCGCATGAACAAATTGTCGTGGGTGATGCCGGCATTGTTGACGAGAATGTCGACCTGGCCGAGAGCCTTTTCGGCGTCCTCGGCGAGCTTCACTACCGCGGCGCGGTCGCGCAAATCGCAAGGCAAGACCACGACGCGCGAGCCGAGCTTGGCGGCAAGCTCGTTGAGGCGTTCGGCGCGGGTGCCGGAGATGGCCACCGTGGCGCCCTGGGCGTGCAGCGTCTCGGCGATCGCCCAGCCGATGCCTCCGGAGGCCCCGGTGACAAGCGCGCCCTTGCCGGTCAAATCGAACATGCCGCTCTCCTTCTCCTACGCGTCACGGGCCTGAAGCGCCGTGGCGGCAGCCTCAAGCTCCTCAGGCGTGCCCACGGAACGCGCCTCGAATCCTTCGAACCGGCGCGCGAGCCCCGTGAGCACCCGGCCCGCGCCAACCTCATAAAGACTATCGACGCCTTGGTCGCGCAGATAGAGCATCGACTCGCGCCACCGCACCATGCCCGTCACCTGCTCGATGAGACGGGCGCGGATGGCTTCGGGGTCGCTGATGGCTGAGGCGAGCACATTGGCGACGAGAGGCACCGACGGGGCAGAGATCCTCACCTCGCTCACAGCCTCCTGCATGACGCCGGCGGCAGGCTGCATCAGAGCGCAGTGAAAGGGGGCGCTGACCGGAAGCAGCACGGCACGGCGCGCGCCAAATTTTGGGGCGAGCGCCACGGCCCGCTCGATCGCCGCCCGCGTGCCGCTGATCACCACCTGACCGGGCGCATTGTCGTTGGCCGCGGCGCAGACCTCGCCCTCGCTTGCCGCCTTGGCAAGCTCTTGCGCTTGCGACAGATCCGCCCCGAGAAGTGCTGCCATCGCCCCTTCGCCCACCGGAACCGCCGTCTGCATGGCCTGCCCTCTTATCTTGAGCAGGCGCGCGGTATCGGCAACGCTCAAGCTTCCAGCCGCGGCGAGCGCCGAATATTCGCCAAGCGAATGGCCGGCGACGAATGCCGCGCTCTCTTTGAGCGAGAGTCCCTTCTCGGCCTCAAGCACGCGAATGACGGCAAGGGAGACCGCCATCAAGGCGGGCTGGGCGTTCTCGGTAAGGGTGAGCTGATCCTCTGGCCCCACCCAGATCAAGGTCGACAGGGACTGACCGAGCGCCTCGTCGACCTCGGCGAACACGGCACGCGCAGGCGCGTAAGCCTTGGCGAGCTCGGCGCCCATTCCGACTGCCTGGCTCCCCTGCCCGGGAAAAATGAAAGCGATGCTCATCTCAAAGAGAGGTCTCTGCCGCTAAAGTCGGGCCAAAGACACTGTTTGCCTTGAGCCTGTCAAGCTGGCCGAGGCCTAGAAACGCCGCGTCCTCGGCTCGCGCCAAGAAAGAGGAGTCAGTATTGCAACTTTTGCCCCCAAAACTCTGTTTCATCGATAGAATCCCCCCGGAGGCCTGAATGCACCGCTTCCCCGCAATGCTTGCCGCCTTCGCCCTGTTTGCCGCCGCACCTGTCTTCGCCGCGGCTCCGCAGCCTTGGCCGTGGAAGACGAAAGCCCCGCCTGACCCGGCTTTGGCGACCCTATCTCATATCGACGGTGTGACCGCCTCGCAGGCCGAGGGCACCGTATCGGTTGCCGTAAAGGCGATGGCACCGGCGCCTGGCTACACGGAGCTGCAACTTGTGCCCCGCATGGGCGATCCTCACGACCGCATCTTCGCCTTCGACGCTCGCGGCCGTGCGCCGCAGACGATCACAACTCAGGTGCTGACGCCGGTGACGATCGAGGTCTCATACGCCGATGCGCCCATCGCCAAGCTCGAAGTGATCGAGGTTTATTCGAACGACAACTGCCTCGCCTATGCGGTGAAGGACAGGAGGCCAGTGGATTGCACGTCGCGAGCACTGCCGCAAAAGCCCGGCGAACTGCCCTGATCGCGTTCGCAGGCCTTGCAAAGCGCCAGCAAAACCGTATAAAGCCCGCTCGAAACCGCTCCGGTCGGAGGCTGAAAGGAGAGCCGCTTCGCTTGAAGCGGCAGGCATGAGCCGGTCTCCCCTGTCTCCGCTCCCAAGGGTTGTCTTCTTGGGCCTTTCCTTCCAGGGCCCATGAGAGGCTACGCGCCGGAGCCAGAACGAAGGAAAGGCAGTCCATGCCGTTTTACGAGCATGTGTTCCTGGCACGCCAGGACATCTCCGCGCAGCAGGTCGAAGGCTTGGTGCAGGAGTTCCGCACGATCATTGAAGGCCGCGGCGGGACCATCGGCAAGACCGAATATTGGGGGCTCAAGGGCCTCACCTTCCGCATCAAGAAGAACCGCAAGGCGCATTTCTCGCTGATGAACATCGACGCGCCGCCAGACGCCGTGGCCGAGCTCGAGCGTCAGTTGCGCCTCTCAACCGACGTGATCCGCTTTCTGACCGTCAGGGTCGATGAGCATGAGCAAGGGCCGTCGCCGATGATGCGCCGTGCCGATCGCGACGAGCGCGAGGGCCGTGGCGACCGCGGCGACCGATTTGACCGTGGCGATCGATTTGATCGTGGTGATCGCGGCGACCGCCGTGGGCCGCGCCGGGATCGTGATCGGGATCGGGACTCTACGCCCCGCGACATACCGAGCGTAGCCGAGGCGCCTGAGGTGGACGCCATCGCCGAGACGGGAGACGATAACTGATGAGCATGACCCAAGGCGCGGCGCGGCGCCCCTTCTACCGCCGGCGCAAGACCTGCCCGTTCTCGGGCGATAAGGCGCCCAAGATCGACTATAAGGATGTGAAGCTCTTGCAGCGCTACATTTCCGAGCGCGGCAAGATCGTGCCGAGCCGAATCACCGCGGTCTCCGCCAAGAAGCAGCGGGAACTCGCAAGAGCAATCAAGCGGGCCCGTTTTCTGGGCCTGTTGCCCTATTTGATTCAGTAAGGGCTTGGACTGCGGCGATTGCCGCGGTCCAGAGCCGACGCCAGAAGTTGGGACGGTCTACCGTCCCTAACCGCTCTCAATAAAGAGCCGGGACAGCGCTAACGATGGCAACATTTCTACTCCTCGGTGCCGGTGCGGGCCTTGTGTCCGCAGCTCTCGTGGCTTCCGCCGCGGCTACGCGTGGCGTTGCCACCATGCTCCTTTACCTTGCACCACTGCCGATCTGCCTGGCAGGGCTCGGCTGGGGCTGGACATCCGCAGCGACTGCCGCACTCGTCGGCACCCTTTTGCTTGGCGGCGTGTTCGGGGCGAGCGTGGGCGCGATCTTCGCGGGCACCATTGCCATTCCGATCACCACCCTCTGCTACCTGGCCCTGCTTTCGCGCCTGCCCGCTGCTCCGCAAGGGCAAGCTACGGGGGCGCTTGAATGGTATCCGATTGGACGCTTGGTCGGTTGGGCCGCCATCATTGCCGGCGCGATCGTCAGCCTGGGGATACTGATGACGGGCTACAATGCGGATTCCTTGGGCGAGTCCATGAGAGAACTTTTCAAGCAAGGCGCCTTCAAGGATCTAGACCCCAACGGCACTCTGATCAACGAAAGCTCCATCGGTGGCTTGAGCAACGTGCTCGTTTGGTTGTTCCCGGCTTTCTCTGCTATCCTGTGGCAAAGCATTGCGCTGTTCAATTTGTGGCTGGCCGGCGTGATCATCGAGACTTCCGAGCGCGCACTTCGCCCCTGGCCGAAGCTCGATGCCATCGAACTGCCGAATGCGTTCTTCCTTGCCTTCACCGCGAGTCTGATTGCCGCGTTCTTGCCTGGGACCGCGGGGCTTGTTGCCATCGCGTTCGCCGGTGCGCTGTTCCTAGCCTATGTGCTCCAGGGCCTCGCCGTGCTGCATGCCTTCAGTCGCGGTATGCCGTTTCGTGGCTTGCTGCTGGCCGCCGTGTATATCGGCATTGTGCTTTTGGCTTGGCCTGCCATCGCTGTCGTCATTCTCGGCCTTGCCGAGCCCATGCTTCGCCTGCGCGAACGAGCGGCGGCACGCGGACAACCCCCTTCTCCCCCGGATTGATCAATCGAACGAACAGGAGTGTCGAATGCAAGTCATTCTTCTTGAACGCATCGGCCGTCTCGGCCAAATGGGCGACGTCGTCACCGTCAAGGACGGCTTCGCGCGCAACTTCCTCTTGCCCCAGGGCAAGGCGCTCCGCGCCACCAAGACCAATCGCGAGCGCTTCGAAAAGGAGCGGTCGCAGCTCGAGGCGCGCAATCTCGAGCTGAAGTCGGAGGCCGAAGCCGTCGCCGCAAAGTTGCAAGGGCGAAGCTTCATCGTGCTGCGCCAGGCCGGCGATTCCGGTCAGCTTTACGGCTCGGTGGCGACGCGGGATATTGCCGCCGTCGTGACCGAAGGCGGCTTCTCCATCGAGCGCCGACAGGTCCTGCTCGACCGTCCGATCAAGACGCTCGGAGTGCACGACGTGCGCATCGGGCTTCATGCCGAAGTCGAGCCGCATGTGACCATCAATGTCGCCCGCTCCGCCGACGAAGCTGCGCGCCAGGCTCGCGGTGAGCAGGTGACCGGCAAGGCAATGGACGAGGCCGAGGAAGAGGCACTGAGAGCGAGAGTTGCCGCCGAGCAATTGTTTGAAGAGGGCTCCGGCGTCGAGATCGTCGAAGGCGCCGAGGACACTGTCGAGGACGAAACAGAGTCGACCGACTGATCTCCGCGACACCTTGGACTACGGAGTCCTATGGAACAGAGCGGACCGCCGGTTGTTTAATTGCCGTCAGGCTCGTAAAATGACGGTGTAAGCTACTGAAAACCCTTCCTCTTGGAGGGTCGGCGCTCCTTCGATGTTCCGCCCGCTTCGGCACGCCCTCGATCGGATTGTTACGACAGGATATTTGCGCCTGATCGATGCCGATGGCTGCGCCCACGACTTCGGCGACCGCAGCAGCTCTCCCGTCGTCGCCCGTATCGCCGACCGCGCGACTGAACGGCGGTTCATTCTCAACCCTGCACTTGCCGTCGGCGAAGCCTATATGGATGGCCGCCTCGTTATCGAGCAGGGCACGATCTATGACTTCCTCGAGCTCGTCTTCGCCGATCTCGACTATCCCTCCTGGCCGCTCCTAGCCCGTTTACGCGAGGGGCTGAGATTCGTCCGGCGCGGCTTGCGGCAGTACAATCCGGCCGGACGCGCCAAGCGCAACGTCGAGCACCATTACGACCTCGACGGCCACCTCTACGAGCTGTTCCTCGACAGCGACCGGCAATATTCCTGCGCTTATTTCGAGCGGGAGGAGATGTCGCTCGAGGAGGCACAAGCCGCCAAGAAGCGCCACCTTGCCGCCAAGCTCGATCTCCACGACGGGCAGAAAGTGCTCGACATTGGTTCTGGCTGGGGCGGCCTTGGCCTCTATCTCGCCAAGTCCGCCCATGTCGACGTGACCGGCGTCACCTTGAGCGAGGAGCAGCTCAAATCATCGCAAGCGCGCGCTCGCGCCGAGGGCCTTGTCAAGGCCGTCACCTTCGAGCTCCGCGACTACCGGGAAGTGCAAGGTCAATTCGACCGCATTGTCTCGGTCGGGATGTTCGAGCATGTGGGCGTGGTCCACTATTGCAACTTCTTCGAGAAGATCGGCAGCCTGCTCGCGCCGAATGGGGTCGCTCTTATCCACTCGATCGGGCGCTTCGACGGACCTGCCTCGACCAATCCCTTCATCGACAAGTATATCTTCCCCGGCGGCTATATTCCGGCATTGAGCGAAGTCTTACCCGCGGTCGAGCGCGCCGGACTGCTCGTCACCGACGTGGAGATCCTGCGCCTCCACTACGCCATGACCTTGCGCCACTGGCGCCGGCGCTTCCGCGCCTCATGGCATACTGCCGTCGAGCGTTATGGCGAGCGCTTCTGCCGCATGTGGGAGTTCTACCTGGCGGGAGCAGAGACCGGGTTCCGCTACCAGAACCTCATGGTCTTCCAGTTGCAGTTGACCAAGGACCAGAAGGCGCTGCCGCTCACCCGCGACTACTTCCATGCCGCCGAGCAGGAGCTCCGCGTGCGCGACGGCCGCTTCCCGCCGCAGCCGGTCAGGCGCGCGCGGCGCTGAGGAGTCCGGGAGCTGAATTTCGCTCCTTGTTGGCGAACCCGATTCCTCCCCGCTGTTCACAGGCGAGCGCACTAGCAGTCATCTTCGTTTTGACTACTCTTGGTGCATGAGCGCCCTGATTCGTCCCGTCCCACCGGCTGCCGAGACGCCGACCTTCCGCGCGCCGCCACATAATCTCGAGGCGGAACAGGCACTTCTCGGCGCCATCCTGGTCAACAATGAGGCCTGCGACCGGGTGTCGAGCTTCCTCAAATCTGAGCATTTCTACGATGCGCTGCATGGGCGCATCTACGACCACGCGGCAAAGCTGATTTGGGCGGGAAAGCGCGCCACACCGATCACGCTTAAGACCTTCTTCCAGGGAGACGAGCCTGTCGGCGACCTGACCGTCCCGCAATATCTCGGTCGTCTTGCCGCCAACGCCACCACCATCATCAATGCCGAGGATTACGGCCGCACCATCTACGACCTCGCCATCCGCCGGAACCTGATCCAGATCGGCGAGGACATGGTCAACATTGCCTTCGATGCGCCGATCGACGCCCCGCCGGCAGTACAGATCGAGGACACCGAGCAGAAGCTTTATGACCTTGCCGAGACCGGGAAATACGGCTCGGGCTTCGAGCCTTTCACCACCGCGCTCACCGACGCCATCGACATGGCGGCCAACGCCTATCGGCGCGATGGCGGACTGTCCGGGCTCGCCACCGGCTTCACCGATCTCGACCACCGCATGGGCGGCTTGCAGCCCTCCGATTTGATCATCGTCGCCGGGCGCCCCTCCATGGGCAAGACGGCTCTCGCCACCAACATCGCCTATCACGTGGCGCAGAGCTACCGCCGCGATCCCGACTCGCAGGCTGCGCTCGACGGCGCCGTGGTCGGATTCTTCTCCCTCGAAATGTCGGCCGAGCAGCTCGCCACCCGCATCATTTCCGAGCAGGCCTACATTCCGTCCGAGCGCATTCGGCGCGGCCGCATCGAGTCCGAGGAGTTCGACCGCATCGTCGAGGTCTCCCAGGAGTTGCAGAACCTGCCTCTATATATTGACCAGACGGGCGGCATCACCGTGGCCCAGCTTGCCGCGCGGGCCCGGCGGCTCAAACGGCAGCGCGACGTGGGCTTGATCGTGGTCGACTATCTCCAGCTTCTCTCCGGCTCAACCCGGCGCGCCGCGGAAGGCCGCGTGCAGGAGGTCTCGGAGATCACCACAGGGTTGAAGGCGCTTGCCAAGGAGCTGCATGTCCCGGTGCTAGCCCTCTCGCAATTGTCACGCCAGGTGGAGCAGCGCGAGGACAAGCGCCCACAACTTGCGGATTTGCGCGAATCCGGCTCCATCGAGCAGGATGCCGACGTGGTGTTGTTCGTGTTCCGCGAGGAATACTATGTCGAGCGGAGACAGCCGCGCGAGAACACCGAAGAGCACAAGCAGTGGCAGCAAGAGATGGAACTGGTCATCGGCAAGGCCGAAGTGATCATCGGCAAGCAGCGCCACGGGCCCACGGGCACCGTGAGGCTCCAGTTCACGCCGGAGTTCACGAGGTTCGGCAACCTCGCCGCCGAGGAGCGTCTGCCGGATCGCCTGGACTGAGCGGCGTCGATGACGCAACGGCCACCGCGCTCCTTACCATCGACCTCGACTCGCTCATCGCCAACTACCGCAGTCTGCGCCGCCTCAGCACCCCGGCGGAATGCGCCGCGGTGGTCAAGGCTGACGCCTATGGTTTGGGCATGGCTGCCGTCGCTCCGGCCCTGGCGCATGCGGGCTGCAAAACCTTCTTCGTCGCCACCCTCGGCGAGGCCGCGGAGCTGCGCGCTCTCCTCGCCGACGCCACCATCTATGTCCTGGCTGGGCTGCAAGAGGGTACCGCCTCTGTCCACCGCGAGCTTGGCTTGCGCCCAGTGCTCAACAGCGCCGACGAGATCGAGGAGTGGGCAGCGTTCTCAAAGGCCGCCCGCGCCAAGCTCCCCGCCGCCATCCATATCGACAGCGGCATGAATCGGCTTGGACTCTCCGCCGCCGAGGTCGAGGTCGTTGCCGGCGCGAAGAAGTCCTGGAACGCTTTCGAGCTTACGCTGGTGATGAGTCATCTCGCCTGCTCCGACGAGCCTGAGCACGCCAAGAACACGGTGCAGCGGAAGACCTTCGACGCTCTTCGCGCCAAATTGCCGAAAGCTTCTGCGAGCCTCGCCAACTCCGCCGGCATTCTCCTTGGGGCCGCCTATCACTACGACCTTGTCCGCCCAGGCATCGCCCTTTACGGCGGCAAGGCGTCCCGCGCTGGCGCCTACCCCTTTGCCCCCGTGGTTCGCCTTGCCGGACGCGTTCTGCAGGTGCGCGACGTGTCGCCAGGGGAGACTATAGGCTACGGCGCGACGCGCACGCTGAAACGCCCCTCTCGCGTCGCCGTCCTCTCGGTGGGATATGCCGATGGCGTCTTCCGCGCGCTCTCGGTTGCTGACAACCGGCAGGGTCTGCGGATCTATTTCGGATCGCATCCAGCGCCACTGATCGGCCGGGTGTCCATGGACCTGATCACCGTGGACGTGACCGACGTCCCTCACGAGCTTGCTCGGCGTGGCGCCTGGGTCGAGCTGATCGGCACCCACGTCGCCGCCCACGAATTTGCCGCTCATGCCGGCACCATCGACTACGAAGTCCTCACCAATCTCGGCACCCGTGCCGCGCGGCGCTACACCGGCGGCTAGCACCTCATCATGGCCAAAGCCTCCAAAGCCTTCGTCTGCCAAGCCTGCGGAGCGGTGTCCGCCCGCTGGTCGGGCAAATGCGCCGCTTGCGGGGAGTGGAACAGCATCATCGAGGAGACTGCCGCGCCCTCGGGGCCGCCGGCGCTTGTCGCCATCAGAGGCGGCAAAGGCAGGGCCGCATCCTTCGAAGGGCTTGGCACCGAGACACGCGACGCGCCGCGGCTGCCGACTGGCATGGCCGAGTTCGACCGCGTGCTCGGCGGCGGGCTCGTGCCGGGCTCCGCCGTGCTTGTCGGCGGTGATCCGGGCATCGGCAAATCCACACTGCTGCTCCAGGCCGCGGCGGCGCTCGCCACGAGCGGCGCGCCGGTCATCTATCTCTCAGGCGAAGAAGCACCGGCGCAGGTTCGCATGCGGGCTGCGCGCTTAGGGCTTAGCCAAGCCCCCGTGGCGCTCGGCACCGAGACCAATCTCGCCAATATCATCGCCACCTTGAGCAAGGCGAAGGCCCCTGCCCTGATCGTCATCGACTCGGTGCAGACCCTCTGGTCGGAGGGCTTGGAGGCCGCGCCCGGCACCATCTCGCAGCTTCGCGGCTGCGCCTCGGCGCTGGTCAGTTACGCCAAAGCGAGCGGCTCGACACTGGTCCTCGTCGGCCATGTCACCAAGGACGGCCAGATCGCAGGCCCCAAGGTCATCGAGCATGTGGTCGATACCGTGCTCTATTTCGAAGGGCAGAGCGGCCATCAGTTCCGCATCTTGCGCGCGGTAAAGAACCGCTTCGGGCCGACCGACGAGATCGGCGTGTTCGAGATGCGCTATGAGGGGCTGCAACAGGTAGAGAACCCCTCGGCGCTGTTCCTGAGCGACCGCGATCAGGGCGCCCCAGGGACTGCGGTGTTCGCAGGGATGGAGGGAACGAGGCCGATCCTCGTTGAGATACAGGCGCTTGTCGCGCCATCTTTACTCAGCATGCCAAGACGCGCCGTGGTCGGTTGGGACCCCAATCGGCTCGCCATGCTCATTGCCGTGCTCGAGGCCCGCTGCGGCACGAGGCTTGGTGCCCAAGACGTCTATCTCAACGTTGCCGGCGGCCTGAAGCTCGGCGATCCGGCCGCCGACCTCGCCGCCGCGGCGGCGCTGCTCTCCTCCTTCACCGGACGACCGGCGCCGGAAGACACGGTCTATTTCGGCGAGGTTAGCCTCACCGGGGCGGTGAGGGCCGTGGGTCACATGGACCAGCGCCTTAAGGAGGCCACGAAATTGGGGTTCACGCGGGGTGTGGTGCCGGCGGCATGCGTCCCCGACCGGCAGCTTCAGGAGATCAGGCTTATGCCACTCTCCCAGCTCAGCGATCTCGTGGCCTGGTTCGGCCCGCCGGAGAGGGACTGAACCAGGGGTCTTCGCATGCGACAATGCGCCGGTGTTGGCATCCGCCGTTGCCGATTCGGGTCATTTATGCTTCATCGCGGGGAATCGTGATAATCTCCGCCGCGCTCGTTCAAGGAGCCTCGCGCCATGCCAATTTCCTGGCTCGATGTCATTCTCATCATCATCATGCTCGTGTCGGGATTCCTCGCCATGGTGCGCGGGTTCACACGGGAGGTTTTGTCGATTTTCTCCTGGGCGGTGGCCGCCGTCGCCGCGCTCTATCTCACGCCGAAATATTGGCAGACGGTCGAATCCTACTTCCCCTCCCCCGCCTTTGCGCAGATCGGCTTTGCCGCAGGCGTCTTCATCATCACCCTGATCGTCGTCAGCCTGATCACGTTCCGCATCTCAGACCGCGTGCTCGATAGCCGCGTCGGCGCGCTCGATCGCACCATGGGCTTCATTTTCGGCCTCGCCCGAGGATTCCTGCTCGTGGCCATCGTCTTTATCCTGTTCAGCGCGCTCGCCCGCGACCAGCCAACCTGGATCACCGAGGCCAAATCCTACCCGATCCTCAAACAGACCCAGGTGGCCATCGAATCGCTGCTGCCGCCAAACCCGGAGCAATATCTCCCGGGCGGCAAGCACGACGAAGTTCCTGAAGGCCAGCCTGCGGCGCCCGGCGCTCAGCCCGGCGCGCCCTCCGATGCAGCACCCGCGGCGCCGCCGCCGCCGGATCAGCGCTCGCAAGGGCAAAATCCATTCGAATCGGTTGCGTCGACGCGTATTGAAGCGCCAATGAAGGCGCCTATCTAAGGGAGGCGAGGACGCGCGTGACCAACCACGTTGACGCTGATGATCAGGCTTTGACCTGGCTCGACGAGGACCGCCTGCATGAGGAATGCGGCGTGTTCGGTATTTTCGGCCACCCCGATGCTGCGGCCCTGACGGCGCTCGGCCTCCACGCCCTGCAACATCGCGGCCAGGAAGCCGCCGGCATCGTCACCTTCGACGGCGCCCATTTCCACACCGAGCGGCGCCTGGGCCTGGTCGGCGATCACTTCACGGCAAGCCAGGTGATCGAGCGCCTGAAGGGCGACACTGCCATCGGCCATGTGCGGTATTCGACCTGCGGCGACCCGATCATGCGCAACGTGCAGCCGCTGTTCGTCGACCTCGCCTCAGGCGGCTTTGCCCTTGCTCATAACGGCAACATCACCAACGCGCTTACGCTTCGCGACTGGCTGATCACCAAGGGTGCCATCTGCCAGTCGACCACCGACACCGAAGTGATTCTCCATCTCGTCGCCCGCAGCGAGAAGCGCTCGTTCGTCGAGAAGTTCATCGAGGCGCTGCTGCAAATCGAGGGCGCCTATGCGCTCGTCGGTCTCACCAACAAGAAGCTTGTCGGCGCGCGCGATCCCTTCGGCATCAGGCCGCTGGTGCTCGGGCGCCTCGGCGAGGCATGGGTGCTGGCATCGGAGACCTGCGCTCTCGACATCATCGGTGCCGATTTCGTGCGCGAGGTCGAGAACGGCGAAGTGGTGGTGATCACCAAGGACGGGATCGAGAGCCATCGTTTCGTGCCCAAATACCCGGCGCGTCTCTGCATCTTCGAATACATCTATTTCGCCCGTCCCGACTCCATCGTCGGCGGCCGCTCAGTCTACGACGTACGTAAAGAAATGGGCCGGCAATTGGCGCTGGAAACTCCGGCCAACGCCGACGTGGTCATCCCCATTCCCGATTCAGGCGTGCCAGCGGCTATCGGCTACTCGCAAGGCTCCGGCATTCCGTTCGAATTCGGCATCATCCGCAATCACTATGTCGGACGCACCTTCATCGAGCCGGAGCAGCGCATCCGTCAGCTCGGCGTGAAGCTCAAGCACAGCGCCAATGAGGCGCAAGTGCGCGGCAAGCGCATCGTGCTGATCGACGACAGCGTGGTGCGCGGCACGACCTCGGTGAAGATCGTGCAGATGATGCGCGAGGCCGGCGCCAAGGCAGTGCATATGCGCATTTCGAGCCCGCCGATCACCCATCCGGATTTCTACGGCATCGACACGCCGGACCAGGACAAGCTGCTCGCCGCCACCAAGACCCTCGAAGAGATGCGCACCTATATGGGCGCCGACTCGCTCGCCTTCCTCTCGGTCGAAGGCATCTACAAGGCCATGGGCTATGACGGGCGCGACGCCGCCCATCCGCAATTCACCGACCATTGCTTCACCGGCGAATATCCGACCAGGCTCAGGGATCGCGAAGGCCCGCCGCAGCAGAAGCAGCTCTCCTTCCTCGCCGAGGTCGGTTGACCGGGCAGCGTCTCAAGGACCGCATCGCGCTCATCACCGGCGCTTCGCGCGGGCTTGGCCGCGCCATCGCTCTCGCCTACGCGCGCGAAGGGGCGCATGTGCTGCTGCTCGCGCGCGGCATAACCAATCTTGGGCGGGTCGATGACGATATCCGCGCGATCGGCGGCACCGCGAGCCTCGTTCCGCTCGACCTCACCGACGGGCAAGTCATCGACGCGCTCGGCCCCTCGCTCTATGAGCGCTTCGGGCGTCTCGACGTGCTGGTCGGCAACGCTGCCATCCTCGGGGCTCTCTCACCCCTCCCCCATATTCCTTCGGCCCATTGGGACCGCATCTTCGCGGTGAACGTGACTGCCAATTGGCGGCTGATCCGTACCCTCGATCCGCTGTTGCATCGCTCCGATGCCGCCCGCGTCATCTTCGCGACCTCGGGCGTGGCGCGATCGGCCCGCGCGTACTGGGCGCCCTACTCAGTCTCCAAAGCGGCGATCGAGGCTCTGGCCAAGACCTATGCCAACGAGACCGCGGACACGCCGATCAAGGTCAACCTCGTCGATCCCGGCGCTCTTGCCACACGCATGCGCGCCGAAGCCTATCCTGGCGAGGATCAGGCCACGCTGCCTTCGCCCGAGCGGGTGACGGAAATCTTCGTGAGGCTCGCCATGGCGGAAAACGACGTTACCGGTCAGTTGTTTACGCCGGAGCTGTGAATGGCGTCGGCGCGTGCCGCAGAATTTCCACATCTCGATGGCAGAGTTGCCTCAAGCAGACGGGGTTCAACCGCCATCGCCAAGCAGGGAATGCCGGCCATGCGCCATGCCGGAGCAGCTTTCGCAGCCTTGTTGATCGCGCCCTTTCCTGGCGCCGCCGCCGAGCTTTGCCCGGCGCTGTCCGGCGCGACGCCAACCCCTTGCGAGAGTCTGATCGGTCCGGCCAGCGACCTCTTGCAGAATAGGATCAACAGCCGTTTGAGCATTTCCGGCGCGACACCGGACGATGGCGCATCGGTGTGGGCGGAAAGCCGTCAGGCGCCCTTCGAGACCGTCGGCGGCGCCTCGGCTCTTACCACCACCTATTTTGGCGCCGACTATCGCCTTGGCTCGGATCTGCTGCTTGGTGCCATGGTGCAGATGGACGATCGGAGCGTCACCCTGCCTGTCGACGGCGAGGTGACCGCCACGGACGCCTACTTGGCCGGTCCATATGCGGCGTATCGGCTGTCCTCAAATCTCGTCCTCGGCGCCCGGGCCTCCTGGGGCGAAGTTTCCAATGGCACCACGCTTTTGAGCGAGGAGGCGGACTTCACCACCAACCGACTGTTGACCGAGGCGCGGCTGAGCGGCAATTGGGGCTTGGGCGAATGGCAGCTGATGCCTGCGGCCGCCATCACCCATGTGGATGAGACTGCGATCGCCGCCATCCCAGGTCTCGCCGCAACGAGCGTAACCATGACCCGCTTCACAGCCGGTCCGGAGGTGAGGCGCCCGATCGTAATGGGGTTCGGCTCGAGCCTCGAGCCCTTTGCCTTCTTCAAGACGAGCTTCGATCTCGACGACATCAAGATCGGGCCAGGGGCCGCCCGCAACACCATCGGCGGCGGCATCGTGGTGAACGACGCGGAGGGTTACGTCATCCAGGCCATCGGCAACTATAGCGAGACCCTGGGCGCCGCGATCCCGGATCCGTCGCTTGCCGGGAAGGTCATGGTCTCTGTCCCCTTGAACTGACTCCCCTTAAGCTGCAGGAGCAGCGAATTTTCTAGGGACGCTAGGCGACGCGCTTTTTCGAGCGGGCGATGGATTTGATGCGTCCACGCGGCATACCCGACACTTCGCCGATCTTGCGGTCCTGCATCTCGATGAAGGTGCGCGCCGGATCGTCGCCGTCGAGCCCGCCGAGATCGCCCGCAGGCACCTTTCGGTTTGAGGTCTGCGTGCCATCCTCATAGATGACGTCGAACAGCACGAAGCCGTTGGCGACTTGTTGCTTCTTCTTGGCCATGTGCGTTCTCCAATCCGCGAAACTAATCTTGATGCGGGGTCTTATCGGACTCCGGCTCGCCATCGCCCCGAGCCGCTTTCCGCTTCGCCGCGTCCTCTTCACGCCGCTGCAGCTTCTCCTGCTTCTTCTGCTGCTTGCTGCGATTGCGGTTGGCGCGCTCCTGGTTGTAGTTGGGCTTGAAAGCCATGTTCGGTCCTTCGCTCTATTTTTGACCTGCCCGGCGCGATTTGGGCCGGGCGGTCGCGACCGTCTGAGCAGCGGCTTCACGGTCCGCGGCTTCCTTGGCGAGACGCAACGCGCGCAACCGCGCCGTCTTCTCCACCATCGCGTCGTGCTCCCGCTCCTGTTCGAGCTTCAGCGTCGATTCCTGCTTCTTGCTGCGGCTCAAAAGCGCTTCCGCATTACGCCTGGCAGCGCTGATACGGGTGGGAAATTTGCTCATCTTGGCTCTCCTGATAGGGACAGACGTGCGGATCTCGGACGGGTCAGCGCTCCCCTTGCGGCAGGCAGTGCGTTTCCACGCCGCCCATTCGATCGCCACGAGCGGTTGGACGCCGGCGCCGCGGTCGAACGCTCTTGCCGCTTCGCAGCAGGTGCGGGCCGCGAGCGCTCGGGCCGCCATCCCTTCGAGACGGTGTCGGCTCTTTCGGCCTGGGCATGACGATGGCCAGCGACAATCAGCGGAACACGCGTCAATCCCTCGATTGACTTGAGATATGGCCGCTCGCTCGGATCGCAGAACGACAAGGCCGTTCCGCCCGCGCCGGCCCTCGCCGTGCGCCCGATGCGATGCACGTAGCTCTCCGGCTCGTTCGGCAGCTCATAATTGATGACATGCGAAATCGAGGCCACGTCGATTCCCCGCGCGGCGATATCCGTGGCGACGAGGATGCGAGCCTGCCCGCTGCGGAACGCCTCGAGCGCCCGCACCCGGGCGTTTTGCGCCTTATTGCCGTGGATCGCCTCCACCGCCAGGCCGGCCTGGCGCAGAAACTTGCAGACCTTATCGGCGCCGTGCTTGGTGCGGGTGAAGACCAGCACGCGGTCCATGCCCTGATTGCCGAGCACCTCCAACAACAGGTCACGCTTGGCCTGTGCCGGAACGAAGTAGACCTGCTGATCGATGCGGTCCACCGTGACCTTTGCCGGCGAAACGTCGATGCGGGCGGGAGTGCGGAGGATCTCAGCGGCAAGCTTGGCGATGTCCGGCGGCATGGTCGCCGAGAACAGCAGCGTCTGCCGCTCCTTGCCGCAGGCGGCAACGATCTTCCGCACGTCGCGGATGAAGCCCATGTCCAGCATGCGATCCGCCTCGTCGAGGACGAGGATCGAAACCTTGTCGAAGCTCACATGACGCTGGGCGTAGAGGTCGAGCAGCCGTCCCGGCGTGGCGATCAGAATGTCGACGCCGTGCTGGAGCGCCTTCACCTGCTGGCCCTGCCCGACGCCGCCGAAGATGACGGTCGATCGCAAGCCAAGGCCGCGGCCATAGGCGCGGAATCGCTCGTCGATTTGCAGGGCAAGCTCGCGCGTCGGCGCCAGGATGAGCGCATGCGGGCGCCCTGGCGAACGCTGCAGGCGTTGCGTCGAGAGGCGGTGCAGAATCGGCAGAGCGAAGGCCGCGGTCTTGCCGGTGCCCGTCTGGGCGATACCGAGCAAATCCCTGCCTTCAGCGAGAAGGGGGATGGCTTGCGCCTGAATCGGCGTCGGTTTGAGATAGTTCTCGGCCTTGAGCGCAAGCCGCAGGGGCTCGGACAGGCCTAGGCCGTCGAAAGAAGTCGGTGTCACTTATAAAATATCCTTGTGTGCCGGACACGCCGCTAAAGCGGTCGTGTGGCCTTTGCGCCGTTTCCCACGCGCTAGCTGGGGTCAGACGATGACTTGAAAATTGTCTCGGGATGAAACGCCGCAAATTGAGCGGCGGCTTCGCGCGATCGCGAGCAATCAGGTGGCCGGAACATGGATGCGCCGCTCCGATAAGTCAAGTGAAGATCGCCGCAAAGGTTCATGAATCGGCAATTTTATCCTTTGTTGTCAGCATCATGCCATCATAGGCAGGCTCCACGCCTTCGGGCAGCGCCCGCGCCAGGGCTTCATAGTCAAGATCGACATGCATGTGGGTGAGCACGGCGCGCCTCGGCTTGACGCGCTCGATCCAGGAAAGCGCCTCCTCGACGCTGAAATGGCTTGGATGGCGCACGTAGCGGAGCGCATCGATGATCCACACATCGAGATTCTCGAGAAACTCGAGCGACTCCTCCGGCAGGTCGCTGACATCAGGCGAATAGGCGATGCCGCCGAAGCGAAAACCGAGCGTTTCTCCAGAGCCGTGACGCTGGCGGAACGGTAAGGCCTCGATGCCGCCGCCCGGGCCTGGAATTTTCACCGATACGCCGGGCGCGATTTGGTGGCCATCGAGGATCGGCGGATACTCGCCATTTGCCGACATCTTGAAGCAATAGGCGAAGCGCTGCTTGAGCTGCTGTTCCGTCAATTCGTCATAGTACACGGCGACGCGCCGGCGCCCATTGTAGGACACCATGCGCAGATCATCGATGCCGTGGGTGTGGTCGGCATGGTCGTGGGTGAAGAGCACGCCGTCGAGCCAGCCCACGCCGGCGTCGAGCAGTTGCTCGCGAAGGTCAGGCGCGGTGTCGACGAGCACACTGGTCGTGCCCTCCCCGCCCTCCTTTTGCACCAGCACCGAGCAGCGCCGGCGCCGGTTCTTCGGGTTTGATGGATCGCACGCGCCCCAGATATTGCCGACGCGGGGCACGCCGCCGGACGTGCCACAGCCGAGGATGGTGAGCTTGAGGGTCATGAAGCGGGGATGAACGCCGCCGAACGCAGCACCTTTTTGAACAGGCGAAAGAAGTTCTCGGTCGTGGCCTTGGCGAGATCGGCTTCGCCCATGCCGCGCACCGCGGCAAGCCGCCCCGCCGTGTGGACAACATTGGCCGGCTCGTTGGTGCGGCCGCGCAAAGGCTCAGGCGCAAGATAAGGCGCGTCGGTCTCGACCAGCAGCCGGTCGAGTGGCACCTCTCTGGCAATATCGCGCAAGCTTTCCGAGTTCTTGAAGGTCAACACGCCGGAGAAGGAGACGTAGCCGCCGAGCGCAAGCCCGCGGCGGGCGAGCTCAGGGCCTCCGGTGAAGCAATGCAGCACGAAGGGGAAAGCGC
>NZ_JBOHJB010000063.1:0-18193 GCF_050728395.1 Methyloceanibacter sp. | reverse complement strand
GAACAGGCGCGCCATGGTCTCGACCGACATGTCGACGATGCTGCGGCCGGGAATATTGTAGATGATGATCGGGATGTCGGCCGCGTCGTTGATCGCCTTATAGTGGAGATAGAGGCCCTCCTGCGTCGGCTTGTTGTAATAGGGCGTGACCACGAGCACGCCGTCGGCGCCGGCGTCCTTGGCGTAGCGGGTGAGCGCCACGGCCTCAGAGGTACAATTCGAGCCGGTGCCGGCGATCACCGGCACGCGTCCGGCGGCAGCCTCGATGCACAGTGCGATGACGGCCTTGTGCTCCTCATGCGACAGCGTCGGCGATTCGCCCGTGGTGCCCACAGGGACGAGGCCGTGTGTGCCCTGGTCGATCTGCCAATCGACGAGCCTCTGGTAGGCGCGTGCATCGACCTCGCCGTTGTTGAAGGGCGTGATGAGGGCCGTGATCGAGCCTTGGAAGGGCGGCATGGGCACGAGAGTCTTGCTCCTGACGGTGAAAGAGTGAGCTTATGGGCTCAAAAAATGACGGCGGGCAATAGGGTTTTGGCATTCGGGCGGCAGGATCAGCCGCCTTGCCAAGGCCTCTCGGTTTTTGCGCTCTTTCGGCAACAATCAGTGCGCATCCCGTTTGGCCGGCATCGTCCTTTGGCGCGGCTTAAACGCATATTTTCATAGGCTTAACCGTCGTTTGCGGGCGATTGCTGCCACGCCTCAAGTCATCTTTCCGCCGGATTTTTTCAGACATTGTTGAGTTTGGCAGGCTAGTATAGCGCCTTCGTCGCGGAGCCCCGGCTTAGGGGGAAATCCTCGCCATTTCATGGCGGGATCGCGCACCCGGACCGATCGACGAGAATGAAACGCTTAAACGCGACCATATCACTATTAGTATTCTGCGCGTTGTTCGTCCTGCCGGTCCTGGCTCCGGGGCCGCTGGCGGCGAAGACGCATGCCAGCAAGCCGCACGCCAAACCCGTGGCGGCGAAGACCGTCAAGACCGCCAAGCCAGCGACCAAGGTTGCGAAGCCGGCCGTGGTGCCGTTGCCCGACCGGAACCCCAATCGAGCGGTGGCGACAGCGGCCGCGAGTCCAGAGGCAGAGCCCGCCGACACCACCGCAGCGATTGCCGAGCAGCCGCTCCCGCATGAGGTGCCGGAAGCGTCTGCCGCCCAGAAGGAGGCAAAGGCCTCAGGCATCCCGGTGCCCGACCGCAATCCCGAACGCGCGTCCGACGCCACGTCGGTCGCCGCACCGGATCCAGCGATCCTGGCGCCGGTTCCCATTGCGAACGCACCCGCACCGAAGCCTGCGCCAAGCGGCGCCTATGGGGCGATCCTGAAGCCGCTGCTCGATTATCAGCTGAGCTCTTCCGACGCGGCCAATCTCAAGGATGCCTTGGGCGCGAGCTTCAGGGGCGACGACCGCGGCTCCCATCAAGCGGTCGAGAAAATCACGGACGGCGCCGCGCGCAAGCTTGCCACCTGGTTCGAATACCGGAATGGAGACTTCGACGCCTCCGCCGAAGCGATCGAAAGCTTCCGCCTCGCCAATCCAATGTGGCCGGGGCAAGAGGAGCTTCGCGAGCGCGCCGAGATCGCCCTTTTCCTTGCCGATACGAGCCCGGAAAAGGTGCGGGCCTTTTTCGGCAACTCCGCGCCGCTGACCGGAGCCGGCAAGGCCGCTCTCGCCGGCGCCTTCATGAAGGAAAACAACGAGCCCGCGGCGCGCGAGCTCGTGGTCTCGGCTTGGCGCGACTATCAGCTCAATCTCGCGGTGGAGAAGAAGATCCTCGCCCGCTACGGCTCCATGCTGACCGCTGAGGACCACCAGGCCCGCATCGACAAGCTGCTCTTTCCCGACAACAAGGCGACCGCCGAGGTGGCGCTTCGCACCTCGAAGCTGCTTCCGGCCGCCGAGCAGAAGAAGGTCGCCGCCCGCATCGCCGTGGTCAAGCGCGGGGCAAATGCCGGCAAGCTGCTCGATGCGCTGCCGGCGAGCGCGACGGCCGGCGACATCGGCCTCCTCTACAACCGCATTCAATGGCTCCGGCGCAAGGACCGCGACCAGGAAGCCTGGAAGATGCTGCTCGATGCGCCGAGCGAGCCCGACAAGCTGATCGACCTCGAAGGCTGGTGGAGCGAGCGGCGCCTCAATTGCCGCATCGCGCTCAATTCCGGACAGCCGCGCATCGCCTATGAAATCGCCGCGCAGCACGGTCCGATCTCCGGCGATGCCTATATCGAGGCAGAGTTCCTCGCCGGCTGGATCGCCTTGCGCTTTCTGGGCGAGCCGGAGACGGCGCTCGGACATCTCCTGGCGCTGCGCGCTGCGGCCAAGGGCTCCAAGAATCTCGCTCTTGCCGAATATTGGCTTGGCCGCACCTCGCTCGCGCTCGGCGACAACGGTCAGGCGCTGGTGCATTTCCACGCCGCGGCAAAGTATCCGCAATATTTCTACGGCCAGCTCGGGCGCCAAGCGCTCGACGCGAGGCCCGCCAATCTCGCGGTGACCCCGACGCCGAAACCGACCGACGCCGAGATCGAGAGCTTCCTCGCCAACGATGCGGTGCGCGCCATCGGTATCGCCAATACCGCCGGCATGAACGGCGTCACGTCGCAATTCTTCCTCTCGCTGTCGCGCAAGCTGACGAACCCCGGAGAGATGGTGCTGCTCGCAGAGTTCGCCAAACAGTCCGACAGCCCGCAGGTTGCCCTCAAGCTCGCCAAGATCGCTTTCAATCGCGATCTCCCCATGGGCGACTATGCCCTTCCCATCGGGGTCATTCCGCCGTTCAAGAGTCTCCTCACCGACCGCGTCGATCCCGCGCTCGTGCACGCGCTTTCGCGTCAGGAGAGCGAGTTCAATGCCGGAGCGAAAAGTCCAGTGGGGGCAAGCGGGCTGATGCAGCTGATGCCCGGTACGGCAAAGGCGGTGGCGAGACAATACAAGGTGAAGTTCGCCCCGGGGCAGCTCACCGACCCCACCTATAATGTGCAGCTCGGCGAGGCGCATCTTCGCGAACTGATCGACAGCTATCGCGGCTCCTATTTCCTGGCGCTCGCGGCCTACAATGCCGGAGGCGGCCGGGTGCAGGACTGGATGAAGGCGTTTGGCGATCCGCGCGATCCGCGCAACGATCCGGTCGATTGGATCGAGCGCATCCCCTTCACCGAGACCCGCGACTACGTGAAGAAAATCATGGAGACGTTGCAGCTTTACCGCTCCCGGCTCTCGGGCAGCGATAAGGCGCTCCAGCTCGTGCAGGATCTCAATCGTGGCCGGAGGGTTGCCACGACGAAGGCGGCAGACGCAAAGCCGGAAGCGAAAGCGCCCTTGAAACAGGCAAAATCAGAGTAGGCTCGCAGCGGTAGGCTTGCTCGCACCGGAAATCCGGTAAAAACTAGAGCAGCGCGATTGCTCACCCTTCGACCCGCTCCCAAGGCGCCAATCACGACATGTCCGAGCTTAATGGCGAGCTGTGGCGAGACCTCTACTACGCGTCGTTCGACGATTTGCGGCTGCATGTGCGGCACTACCCGGTGACGGACGCAAAGGTAAGGCCGGTGGTCTGCCTGCCTGGCCTCACCCGCAATGCCCGCGATTTCCACTATCTCGCAAGCTATCTGTCGCATCATCCGCAGCGTCCAAGAGCCGTCTATTGCGTCGACTACCGGGGCCGCGGCGGCTCGCAATACGACCGCGACTGGCGCAACTACACGCCGTTCATCGAGCTGATCGACGCCCTCGACTTCATGACGCTGCAAGACCTGCACGAGGCCGCCATCATCGGCACCTCGCGCGGCGGCATCATTGCCATGATGATGGCGGCGCTTCGGCCGACGGCCATGGGCGTCGTCGTGCTCAACGACATCGGCCCAGTGATGGAGACCACCGGCCTTGCCCGCATCATGGGATATGTCGGGCGCACCAAGGTTCCACGCAGCTGGGAGGATGCCGCTCTCCTGCTCCGCGAGATGAACGAGCGCAACTTTCCGGCCATCGAGTCATGGCAGTGGGAGGAGATCGCGCGAGCGGTGTTCAACGAGAAGAATGGGCGCCCGGCGCAAAGCTACGACCGGAAGCTCGCGCGTTCGTTCGGCACCATCGATTTGCGGCACCCTCGGGATCTCTGGCCCCAATTCGTCGCCCTGGGGCAGTTTCCGGCGCTGGTCATCCGTGGCGCCAACTCCGATTTGCTGAGCGGCGAGACCGTCGAGCAGATGGTCGAGCGCCATCCCAATCTGCGCACGCTCACGGTCCCCGGTCAGGGCCACGCGCCGGTGTTGAACGAGCCCGAGACGGTCGAGGCCATCGGGACGTTCCTTGTCTCGAACGACTAGGCTTGCCGGCCCTTAGTTGCTGTCGTGCGGGCTGCTCGGCGCGATCTGCGGAAGGGAGCCGGTGGCCGAGCCGTTGTCGGTTCTGATGATCTCCTTGATGCGCGGGACGATCGCGGCGCCCGCACCGCTGGAGACGTCAGCCTCTTTCCATTTGATGTTCTCGGAGGAGGAGAACAGCTCGGGCAGATCGCGCTTGAGCTGGTAGGACACCGCCACGGCAGTGCCTTTGTCCGGCGCCACGCCCTCGATGGTGACGGCGAGCCCGGAAAGCGCGATCTTGCCCGAGTCGAGACGGCTCAAGGCCCGCAGCGAGGCTTCCACCGCATCGTCCCAGCGCTTCGGCGCGCCGGAGGCGAGCTGGAGCTGGTCGTCGAGCATGGGACGCTCGAACAGGTGCCGCGACAGTTCTTTCAGATCCTTGCGGCTCTCATCGCTCGGGACGCTGCCGGTCAAGACGAGCGCATTCGGCCCTAGCGTTGCCGCGAACACGAAGGGATCGACGAGCGGCGGGCGAACATGGTCGCTCAAGACCGTGAGACCGGTCGGCATCGGCCCGGCCAGCGCCTTCTTCACCTCGGCATAGTCGGGGGCGCTGCGCGCTTCGCCGTCGACCTTGAGGCCGGCATTCAGCAGGCGTGTCGATCCTTGCTTCAGATGCGAGAGCTGCTTAAGCCCAAAGCTCACGGCGCCAAGCCATTGCTCTCGCGGCGGGCCGCCTTCGGCGATTTTGAGACGATCCTCGACCTCAAGATCGGCGAAGTGGGCCTTGACCATGCCGAGCACCGTCCGGCGGTCCTCTTCCGAGGGCACCAGGCCGCGCAGCCGCAGCATCGAGCCGCTGCGCGACGCCGACCAGACATAGGCCTTCTTCTTGGACTGGTCGCTTGCGTCTTGACCGGCGTACGGCGACGCCTCGGCGAGGACGGCCGGCGGAGCGTCGCCGGCATTTGGGCGGGCGAGTGCGCCAAGCGCCGCGATCAATGTCAAGGACAGGACCGCGCCCTGATAGAGCCTGGTCACGCGAGGCGTCGATGCGCGCCTAGCGAGGTTTGCGGCGTGCCAGCGCAGCAGGAGTCTCTCCCTTGGTCTTGAACGTGAAGCGGGAACTATAGGTCATCGGACTGGATGGTTCCAGGTCGTCCTTGCCAAAAGTGCGTTACCGACTGCAACCCGATGCCTTGCGAAAGCCTACATATTGAAGTGATGCGCAAGCCCGAGGACGCCGATTACGATCAGATAAATCGCAACGACGTAGTTCAACAGTCGCGGCATGAGCAGGATCAGGATTCCAGCGATCAGGGCAATAAGCGGATTGACCACCTGCACATCAAGGCTCATCGATTCCCCCATTGTGAGCTGAGCAAAGACTTCGCCCGATTCGTGAGCTTGGGCGGCCGCCAGCATAGTGGGTTGTCCCTGCCGGAAACAAGGGCAAGAACAAGGCATTGCCCGAGATAAAGTCGCAACGGCCTCCTTCAATCCAGGGGCGAAAGACCTATATGTGTCTTGTCCTTGCCGCTTTTCGCGGCAAAAGGTTAGGCACGAATTTGCCGGAATCAGCATCCGGGCAAATGCGCGCGCGGGGGCAGAGCAGCAGCATGACCGTCGAAGATCCTGGCTTCTGGCTCGCCGTCGTACAGATCATTTGGATCGACATTCTGCTGTCCGGCGACAACGCCGTGGTCATCGCGCTTGCTTGCCGCAAGCTGCCGCCGAGCCAACGCATGTGGGGCATCGTGCTCGGCACGTTGGTTGCCATCACCCTCAGGGTCGTGTTCACCGGCGTCGTCACCCAGCTGATGACCGTTCCCTATGTCAAGCTCGTCGGCGGCGTCCTGCTGTTCTGGATCGCCGTCAAACTGCTTGGCGGGGAGGAGAACGGCCGCGAGGGGCATGTCGAAGTCGCCGACAATTTGTGGAAGGCGATCAGGATCGTCGCCATCGCCGATGTGGTGATGAGTCTCGACAATATCATCGCCGTCGCCGCGGCCTCGCGCGGAAGCTACGCGCTTCTGATGTTCGGCCTTGCCGTCAGCATCCCTCTCATCATGGCGGGAGCGGCCATCGTCATTGCGCTGCTCGAGCGCTTCCCGGCGATCGTCTGGGCTGGTGCCGCGTTGCTCGGCTGGATCGCGGGCGAGATCATCGCCGGCGATCCGTTGTTCACCCAGCATTTCGACGCCGCCACGGCGCACACCGTCAAGCTCGCCGCGGCGACCGCCGGCGCCGCTCTTGTCCTGTTTATCGGGATGGTGCGGCGTCGTTTGACGCGGCGGAGCGCGCCAGATCGGGTTTGAAGGAAGAGCGCGCGAGCTTGTGCCGGCTCGACCGCCGCAAGGCTGCCGCCGACAGCAGGATCTCGGCGATCTTCGGCAAGGTGGCGCGTAAGGAGAACGACTCTTCCACGGTTTGCCGCGCTGCCGCGCCGAGCGCGGAGGTGAGATTGGTATTGCCGCGAAAGCGTTCGAGGTGTGCGATCCACTCCTCCTCGGTGATGGCGAAGAAGCCGTTCACGCCTTCCTTCACCACGTCGCAATTCACTCCCACAGGAGAGGCGACCACCGGCCTGCTTGCCGCCATGTATTGCACGAGCTTGTAGCCGGACTTGCCGTACTCCCATGCCCCTTGCGGCAACGGCATGATGCCGACATGCATGCGTTGCAGGAGATCGGCTTCCCTTGCCTCCGACCAGGACTGGGTCTCGACGTTGGCAAGCGGCAGGAAGGAGGGTTCGGCGCCGACGAGAAGCAGGCGGGTGCCCTCCTTGGCGAGGACTTGCTTGAGCGCGCCCTTGATGGTGTCGAGATAGGGCGCGGTCTCAGGCGTGCCGATCCAGCCGATGGTGAAGGGCTCGGCTGGAGGCAGCGCCGTCTGCCGATAGCGCCGCAGGTCCACCACGGTCGGGATGCACGTCACGGATGTGGCGCCGGCGTCCTCCGCCCAACTCTGCAGGAACTTGTTGGCGACGATGACGAAATCGGCGCGCTTGGCCAGCCGTTCGAGCTTCTTGCCGAGGGTCCAGCGCACGAGCGGATTGGGGGACCGGCTGTAGCGTAAATGCCAGGCATCGTCGTAATCGACGACCAGGGGAAGCGAGCCGAGCACGGTCCGCCCCACCCACCCCGGAACCCAAGGCAGGACCTCCTTTTCGATCCAGACGACGTCGAACTCTCTCGCCTTGACCAAATAGTGCAGGCGCTCGGAATAGAAGGCAAGGACGCGCCCGAGCGAAGGGCGGCGGCCGTCGTAAAGTTCTTTCAGATAGACATCGTCGAGGAATGGAGCTGGATGGACGTCAATCTCGTACTCGTCCAGGCCGGCGAGATATTGCAAAAAGCGCAGTCGGCTGCTTGCGCCGGTGCGGCCATAACGCGTTAACAAAAGGACTCGCAGTCCCATCCGGACAGTCCAGGTCCCCGCCGATTCTGAAATGAGACTAGTACGGATTAATCCTGCAAGCTATAGGCGAGTGGCAGTTGGTGGAGCGCAACGTGGTTGAGTCGAGCGCGGCCTGGGTTCGCGTGATTATCGTCAATCACAATGCCGGCCCGCTGTTGCAGAATTGCATCGATGCGCTCGCGGCGCAAACCGTTGCCGACTTCGAGGCGTTCGTCGTCGACAATGATTCGACCGACGGCTCGGCCACGGCGTTGCGGCTTCCCGACGACCGCTTCAGGCTACACCTCGCCCATGCCAATCTCGGCTTCGCCGCCGCCAACAATCTCGCCGCGGCGGACGGCAAGGCGCCCTGGGTCGCCACGCTCAACCCCGATGCCATTGCCGGCAAGACCTGGCTCGAAGAGCTGCGCAGCGCCACTTTGCGCCATCCAGGCGTCAGGATGTTCGGCTCGACCCAGCTCGATGCGCGAAAGCCAGATCGGGTCGACGGCTTCGGCGACGTCTATTCCGTCTTCGGCACGGCGTGGCGGGGGGCGTCTGGCTCGCCCGCCGGCGCGTTGCCGCCAGACGATCGCGAGGTGTTCGCCCCGTGCGCCGCTTCTGCCCTCTACGCGCGCGACGCCTATCTCGCGGCCGGCGGATTCGATGAGAGCTTCTTTTGCTATCTCGAGGACGTCGATCTCGGCTTTCGCCTGCGGCTGCGCGGCGAGCGCTGCGTTCAGGTCCGCCGCGCCGAAGTCAAGCATTTCGGCTCGGTGAGCGCAGGCGAAGACAGCGACTTCTTCGTCTTCCACAGCCAGCGCAATCGGCTTTGGGTTCTCGCCAAGAATGTCCCCTCCCCGTTGATCTGGCTGGTTGCGGCGCTGCAGATCGTCGTGGTGCCTCTCACCGTGCTGCGGCGGGGCCGGGGCAAATGGAGGACGGCGTTCAAGGGGGTCGCCGCCGGCTTGCGCGGTTTTCCGGCAGCGTGGCGCCGCCGACGAGACGTGCAAAGCGAGCGGATGGTGTCGAGCCGGGATATGGCGCGCATGCTCGTTTGGGATCCGCGCAAGGCGCTTCGCCACGCTCCCCAATTCATGACGGCGAGATCGCCGCGCGCTTCTCAGGCCGCCAAGGAGGTATGATAGAGCTCGAGCACCTCGTTCACGCTGCCCGTGGCCAGGATGCGTCCGGCTTCCATGAGGGCGGCCCTGGTGCAGGTCTTGCGCAACAGCTCCTCGGAGTGCGTGGCGACGACGACGATGCCGGCGGCCTCGGCGAGCCTTAGCAACCGCTCGTTCGCCTTCTCGATGAAACTCGCATCGCCGGCGCCGAGACCCTCGTCGAGCAGCAGAATCTCGGCCTGGATCGCCGTCGATATGGCGAAGTCGAGACGCGCCCGCATGCCGGCCGAATAGGCGCGGAACGGCATGTCGATGAACGGCCCAAGCTCGGTGAAGGCGATGACGTCATCCATCCGCTTGCCGATTTCCTCTTTGCTAAGGCCGAGATAAAGCCCGCGCAGCTCGATGTTCTCGCGGCCGGAGAGCTCGGGATCGATGCCGAGGCTCCCGCCGAACAGCGATGCGGTCTTGCCCACCACCTCGACCCTGCCCGACTCAGGGACATAAATGCCGGCGAGCACGCGCAACAGCGTGCTCTTGCCGGCGCCGTTCCGTCCGACGAGACCGATCCGCGTGCCGTGCTCGATGGCGAGATCGATGCGATCGAGCGCACGGATCGAGACGCGATGGCTTGCGTCGGTGCTGATGCGGCCGGCCGGGTCGCTGCGCACGCGACCGCCGGTGACCACCGACATGGCGCGCCGCTTCAGCGAGCGGCTGCGCGCGTCGTAGATCGGGAAGCTGACGGTGACGTTCTTGAGGTGCACCGAAACCATGGGCGGCCTCACAGCCAGTAAACGATGCGGTTGCGGAAGCGGGAGAAGAACAGCAACGACACGACGAACCCCACAGCCGTCATGGCCAAAACCACCGTCCAGACGAAGAGCGACGGCGCCCTGCCCTCCAAGGGCGCGCGCATGATCTCGACGAGGTAGTAGAAGGGATTGAGAAGATAGAACAGCTCACGCCCCGGAACCTGGTCCGGCCGCCACAGGATCGGCGTCAGCAGGAACATCATCTGGGTGATGGTCTGAACGATCGGCGGGATATCGCGGAACCTGGCGGAGAGGGTGCCGAGAAGCATGCCGATGGACATACCGTTGATGCTGACGAGGATGAGGCCGGGGACGACGAGCAGCGTCTGCCAGCTCGGCCACAGTCCGTAAAGCAGCGCGATCAGCACATAGATCAGAAGGTTGTGGGCGAAGATGATCAGATGGCGCCAGATCGTCTGATAAACGTAGATGCTGAGCGGCGCTTGCAGCTGCTGAATGATCGGCCCGTTGGCGATGAACACCGTGCAGCCATCGAGCACAAGCTGGGAGATGAACTGCCAGGCGACGAAGCCGAAGGCGACATAGGGCAGGAAGCTGGCGGTTCCGCCTCCCACCAGCGGACTATAGATGAAGCCCAAGCCGAGAATGAAGGCACCGAGGCTGATGGTGATCCAAAACGGGCCGAGCACGGAGCGCCGGTAGCGCTTCCTGATGTCGAACAGGCCAACCGTGAGCCAAAGCTCCCGATAGTCGCGCCACCCTTGCCACAGGTCGCGAAGGCCTCTCACGCCGGGGAGCGCCGGATCGATCGTTTGCACGAGGCGAGAGCGTTTCCGCCTCGCACGATCGAGCGCGGCCTGGCTCGCATTTGACTGCGCATCCATCGCTGCCGTCTCACCCACTCCCTCTCGTCTCACCGCTCATAAGCCGGAATCCGAGCCTTGGCACCAGTCTAAACGGGATTTGTGGCGACACGACCCGAAACCAAGAGGGGCGGAATTCAGGGCGCCCCAGGCTTGGCCTCGTCGCTTTCGACAATGGGACGGGAGGGCCGCGTGTCGCCGCCAGGGCCGCCGGCAACATGGTCGGCAACGAAGGCGCCGCGCTTGCCGGGCGGCCGCGGTGGTCCGGAGGTCGTGTCCATGGCCGTCTGCAGTTCGAGCTCGGCGTTGATCTCGGCGCCGAGCAGCACGATGTAGAAGGAGATGTAGAGCCAGAACAGGAGAATGATCACCGCGCCGAGCGAGCCATAGAACCGGTCGTAATGAGCGAAGTTGGAAACGTAATAGGAGAAGGCCGCCGAGGCGATCAGCCAGACAACGGTGGCGAAGGCGGAGCCCACGGTGACCCAGTGCCATTTCGCGGCGCGGCGGCAGGGTCCATAGCGGTAAAGCAGCGAGAGCAGGCAGAGGATGAGAAGTGCCAAGAACGGCCAGCGCCCGATCTTTACCAAGAGCTCGAAGGCGTGGGAGTAGCCGAAGAGCGCGAACCAGATCGGTACATAGAAGATGGCCAGCATCATCATCACGCCGCCGAGAATGCCGACGAACGTGAAGGTGAAGGCGCTGAAATAGAACTGGAACAGGCTTCGCCGTTCGGGCTCTTCGTAGGCGATGTTGAGCGCCGCGAACAGCGCCTGGGTTCCGGCCGTGGCGCTCCAAAAGGCAAGGGCGAGGCTTACCGCCAGGCTCCAGCCGAGGGTCTGGCCGGATGCTTCGACGAGCCTACGGACCTGGTCGATGACAATGTCGTAGGCTTGCACCGGAAGCACATCGGCGAGCGCGCCGAATTGCTGTTCAACCGTAGCCGGATTGGCTGTGAGGCCATAAAGGGCAATCAGCGCCGAAAGCGCCGGGAAGATGGCGAACAGGGCGAAGAAGGCGCAGCCGGCGGAGACCACCGAGAGATTGTCGCGTCCGCTTTCGGTCCACACTCTCTGGACAACCTGCCACCAGCCGCGCAAGGGAATGTGGTAAGGGCGCCTCGCATCGCGGCCATAAGGGTCTGGCTTGCGGCTCATGTTGGGGAGAACATCGCGAAAGACGGCCAAGGAAGCGAATAATGCTGCCTTGCCGCTGCCATTTCCAGCCCTAACGGCCGGAAAACGGTGGTTAAAGGATGGGTGGCTCGAACTAGAACTGCGAGTGTATTGACTGCGGCGTCACGCTCCCGGCTCGGCGGCCTCTCCGCTTGCTCAGCACTTCTTGGGGCCAGGCCGCTCCTTAAACCGGTTGCAATGTCAATTTGCGGTGCCGGCGCCGGTCGCCGGCCCAGGGACGGCCTTGGCCGCCGCCGCCGCGGGGGGCGTGGATGCCGCTTGTGGAGGCGGGGCCGACTGGACATAAGCATTGATCGCGGCGGTCACTTTTTCTTGCTGCCCAGGCGGGCATTCGAGCTGCTTAGGGGTGAGGGCCTTTGGGGTTTCGTCGGCGGTGCTGGCCGCGTCGCCACCCTCTTCGCTGTAGTAATCAAGCAGAGCCTTATTGGCTGGCGGTCCCGCTTTCTTGGGTTTCGCCGCGTCGGCGCCCTCTTTGCCATAGTAGTCGCGCAACGCGTCGGTGGCTGCGGATCCCGATTTGCCGGCATCGGACTCCGTGGAGTCGGCAACGGACTCTGTGGAGTCGGCAACGGACTCTTTGATCTTGAGGTTGCCGGAAAAGTAGGCGGTGGCAAACATGTGCAAGGCCTGGATGAACATCATCTGTTCCGAGGTCCAGCCGTGCAGCTTTTCAGTCCGCATCATCGCTTGGAAATTCGCATCTTTCAGCTTCATGAGCTTGCAGACCTCGGCATAGGCCGAGCGGGTGGCGACGCGGATCACTTTGCGCGCATCATCGATCGGAATGAGAAATTTGTTGGGATCCGATTTATCCAGTTTGACTTGCCCATTAGGCCCTCCCGGCACTTTGTCGGGAAGAATCGAGAGCGCAAGGGTCGACACTAGGCTCACGGCGCTGTCACTGAGCCCTTTGGAACCCCCTTGCTCTGCATCTGCTGGCTTAGTGCGGTTGCCAAGCTCCTCGGCAACGTAGTGGACGCCGGTCTGATCAGCGGCGTCAAGCGGTGCACCGGCCAACAGCGTGAGCGCTGCCGCAAGTACGGCTCCGCTCATTTCAATCCACGCAACTCGCATTGATTGCTCCTCTCCCTGCCGTGCCGGGAAGCTAAGCATACCCAAGAGTCATCGCAATATCAGAACGGGGCAGAACTATGACCCCTTTCCCTTACGCTTGCGCCTGTTGCTACCGGTGAGAGAGGCCACAATCCCCCGCAAAGTATCTGCGCGCATCTTCTCTCAGGCCGGCAGGAAGCCGCGGCAGCAATCGTTGACGCGGCGCTGCTGAGCGCCCTAGAGGAATTGCGTCGGTACCAACTCGGTACCATCTATGCAAAGCGCGTAATGAATATTGCAGCGAAATCAAAGTAGGATGGGTGGCCGAGCGGTTGAAGGCACCGGTCTTGAAAACCGGCAGGCGCGCAAGCGTCTCGAGGGTTCGAATCCCTCCCCATCCGCCAGACACGCTAATTTTCAAGGCTTAAATGTCTGTGGTTGGTGTCAGGCCCCAATGCGCCCCCGCCGTCCCTACCCCCGCGCCGTCGGCCGGCTAAACGATCCAGCCTAACTCGCGCGCCTTCGCGCTCGCCGCTTGGTACGCTGCGTCGAGGAGAGTGCGATCCTTGGTCGGCCTGCAGCGCAGCAGGGTTAGGTGCTGGGCATGACCATGCGCGAGCATTTCTGCGCGGTCCGAGGGCTTCGTGTAGAGCGCGTAGTACCGTGTGGCAGGGTCCATGACGATAATGATATCGCCATCGACTTCTACATGGAGAGCGGTTTCGCTCATCGGGACCTGTCCTACAAGCCCAACTCTTTTCACCTAACGCCAATCTAGATGATCTAGTTCAACTCGCGGGCCTTTTTGTTCGCCCTTGTCATGCGCCGGATTTGCACGAATACGTGTGGCTGACAGGCTTCCTTCGACCGATCGGCGGCCTCAATCCGCGGGCCGACTATCCTCCGGGCTCTGGTTCCTTCCTGGCACGAGCCGCTCAAAAATGTGCATCGCGGCAAGTGGGGCACAGTCGCGGGCTCCCAAGCATGCTAGCTTCAGGCCAAGGCTCCCCTCGAAAAGAGCCTGAAGAGCACTATTTCCCCGAGCCCCGGCGCCGATCTTGCGCCGGGGCTTTTCTGTGGGGAATCGGCGATGCTGCCCAGCATTTTCGCCGGCCAACGTGTTGCGACGATCCAGCGACCCCAGACCCCCTATGCTGCGCCGGCTTTTTTGCTAATGTTGCCTCTGCGCAGGGGGAGAATTGTGCAATGGTGTCGGGTCGTTGTGGCATCGCGGTTGCTGTTTGCATGGTCAGGCTGGTGGCAATCGTCTTTGCGGTGCTCCTGGCTGGCACGCTTTCCGCATCGCGCTCGGAGGAAAAGAAGCCCGCTCCTTGCACCGAGGATGCGGTGGTGGTGTTCGACGCCTCCGGATCGATGTCAGGCAACCAGACGCTTGGCATCCCCAACTCGAGAGCCCGTATCGACGAGGCGCGGTCGGCACTTGCCCAAGTGCTGCCGAACGCCACCAAGTTTCGCAAAGTGGGCCTGGTGACCTATGGTCCGGGGCCCTACAATCAATGCAACGTCAAGCTCGATCTCAAGCCGACGGCGAACGCCATGTTCCCCATCATGAGCGCCGTGAATTCGCTCGTGCCGGCGGGCCGTACGCCGCTCACGCAAGGCATCGAGACGGCCGCCGAGGCGCTCGACTTCCGCGCCAAGCCGGGCGTCGTCGTGGTTCTTACCGACGGCGAGGAAACCTGCGGCAGGTCGCCTTGCGAGCTCGCCAAGCAGCTGCACGCATCCGGCTACAAACTGACCATTCACATGATTGCGTTTCGCTACGAGAGCTTCTCGTGGACCGGATCGAGCAACGTTCTCGACCTCATGTGCGTGGCCCAAGAGAACGGCGGCCTCTACATCAAGGCCAACGACGAGGACCAGCTGGTCGAGGCGTTGGAGAAGACGCTCGACTGCCCGATGGTCTCGCAAGCGCCGTTGCAGCAGCAATTGCGCTGAAGCTCGCCTCGCCGGACGGATCGACCGGCGATCGACGGGTATGGGCTACAACATTGATAAATAAGAATAATATGGCCGCTGTCTAAGCGGTCTGTAGCGGGCCGCCGACGAGCCACGACACTCTGTCTGCGGTACTCTTGCGAGGGCGTGGCGCGATCGGGGTGACGGCGGGCGTCTCTTCCACCACCACCGGCTGCGGAACGAACTCAGCCCGGGGCGCCGTCCAGGACTTGGGCGCTGCGAGTTGCGGCGGCAGGAGGGTCGAGGCATTGCCTCCGCCTTCGGCAAGCTGGGGTTCGGTGAGGTTGCGCGCCTTCGACAGGTCTGCGCCACAGAGATTGGCGCCGGCAAGCTTGGCCCCGGCGAAGTCGGCGTGGTCGAGCACCGCCTCGCTCAAATCCGCATTGGCGAGGTTGGCGCCGTCGAGTCTCGAATCGGTGAGGTCGGCGCCGGACAGATCCGCGCTTTCGAGATTGGCTCCCGACAGGGTGGCAAAGCGCAAGGACGCCCGGCGCAGCCGCGCCGAGGCGAGATTGATGGGGCCGCCATTCATCGGGCCCATCTGCCGCTCGCCGACGCTCAAGAAAAGTCTGGTGAGATTGGGGACGATAGAGGGGTGCTGACGCCGCCAAGCGTTCCAAGCCCGAGGGCCGCGGCGCAAAAGGTCCACATGGTCAGAATCTGCTGACACACCACTCACGCGACTGGAGACAAACTGAAGACTGCTGTCACCCTAAATCACGGCCAGCGTTTTCCGCAAGCGTCTTGCGGGTCATCGTCGCAAAATTGACTCGCGTGATGACCGCAAAGTTACACGGGGAGAGCGGAAAGAGTCAGGACCGGCGAAGTCTCGCTCCGCCGGTCCCGATCTGTGGCCGCGCCGCTTGCTAGTAGCGGTAGCGATAGTTTCTGCCGTAGCCGTAATAGCCATAGCCATAAGGCCGATAATAGTAGCCGTAGGGCCGGTAGTAAGGCCGGTATCCGTAATTCGGATAGTAGCCCCGGCGGCGATAGTAGTAGTAGGCCTTTTCGACGGCCCCGTCCGCGACGGCAGACCGATCGACAGAGAGCGTCGGCATGGCGGCCTGGGTCTGGCCGGAAACGGCCAAGAACCCGAGGCTCGCGAGAACGGCGCTCAGCATGATTGGGAGGTGACGCATTCGTTTCTCCTTGGTCAGACTCCCTCGGCTGATCAATCCTAGGCGTCCTTGCGCCTGCCCGCAATGGACTGCCGAATCACAAGGGAGTGACTTGGCCCAACGTAGTCTTGATTTCCAACGGCGTAGCCTGGAGAGTTGCTTCGCCGGTGCAAGTCGAGGAGCGAACCATGCAGCTCGAACTGGTCAAAGATTATTACGGAAAACTGCTCAAAAGCTCGAAAGACCTAAAAACGTCGGCGTGTTGCGACGGCGCTGAATTGCCTCCTTACCTGCAGCCGCTGCTCGCCAATGTCCATCCCGAGGTCGTCGCCAAATATTACGGCTGCGGCATCGTCGTGCCGGCCGAGATCAAAGGCCGCCGCGTGCTCGATCTCGGCTCCGGCTCAGGCCGCGACACCTACATTCTGGCGCAGCTCGCCGGACCTGACGGCGAGGTCGTCGGCGTCGACATGACCGACGAGCAGCTGGCAACCGCCAACGCCCATCTTGACTGGCATCGGATGCGCTTCGGCAACGGGCGCAGCAATGTGCGCTTTCTCAAGGGCTATATCGAGAAGCTCGATGAGCTCGATCTTGCCCCTGAAAGCTTCGACGTGATCGTATCGAACTGCGTGATCAATCTCTCGATCGACAAGCCAGCGGTGTTTCGCGGCGCCCACCGGCTGCTGAAACCCGGCGGCGAGCTTTACTTTTCCGACGTCTATTGCGACCGGCGCCTGCCCGACGGCGTCAGGGCCGATCCAGTGCTCTACGGCGAATGCCTCGGCGGCGCGCTTTATTGGAACGACTTCCTGCCGATGGCCAAGGAGGCGGGCTTCCTCGACCCGCGGCTCGTGACCAGCAAGCCGATCGGCATCACCAACGAGGCGGTCAAACAGAAGCTCGGAACAGCAAAATTTTTCTCGGCCACCTACCGGCTGTTCAAGCTCGATGGGCTCGAGACGGCTTGCGAGGATTACGGCCAGGCGGTGATCTACAAGGGAAGCGTCGCCGAGCAGCCCGACGCTCTCGAGCTCGACGGCCATCATCTCATCGAGCGCGGCAAGGCGTTTCCGGTGTGCGGCAATACGTGGCGCATGCTGGCCGATACCAGATTCCGCCCGCATTTCGATTTCATCGGCGATTTCTCCACCCATTACGGCATATTCCCCGGCTGCGGCACGTCGATCCCCTTCGCCTCAACCGAGGCGGCAAAGCCGAGCGGCGGAAGCTGTTGCTGATCTCGGGGACCGCACCAAGCCGAACGGGGGGATCATGGAAAGTTTCGACCTCGCGCGCCGGCTGACGGCCGAGGCCCTCGGCACGACGCTCCTGGTGGCGGCGGTGATCGGCTCGGGCATCATGGCCGACAAGCTGTCAGGCGGAAATGTCGCTCTCGCGCTCCTCTGCAACACGGTCGCGACCGGCGCTATTCTCGTGGTGATCATCACCATTTTCGCGCCTGTCTCCGGCGCCCATTTCAACCCGGCGGTCAGCCTGGTGATGATGATCAGGGGCGAGATCGATCGGCGCGACGGCCTTCTCTACATGCTGGTGCAGATCGCGGGCGGGTGTCTCGGCGCCCTGTTCGCTCATGTGATGTTCGGCCTCGACCCGATTCAGCTCTCCACCACAGCGCGCACCGGACTGCCGCAATGGTTCGCCGAGTTCGTGGCCACCTTCGGGCTCTTGATCACCATTCTCGGCTGCATCCGCTTCAGACCAGACGCGGTCGCCTTAGCCGTCGGCCTCTACATCACCTCGGCCTATTGGTTCACGGCGTCGACGTCCTTCGCCAATCCCGCGGTGACCATCGCGCGCTCGCTGAGCGATACCTTCGCCGGCATCGCGCCGTCCGACGTGCCGGGCTTCATCGTGGCGCAGATCCTCGGAGCTCTGGCGGCGGCCGCGCTCGGGCATTGGCTGTTCGCCAAGGCGCGGGTCACCTGAAAAGCGAAGAGCCGCCCGGAGGCGGCTCTCACTCAACACAGGCGCCTATCCCTAAGCATCCTCAGCCGCTGATGCGCGCGGTCCCAGAGTGGCCGTCATTGCGCACCCACGTCACTTTGCTGCCGTTCAGCGTGAGCTTGTAGCAATAGGTTTGGCCGTCCATCCAACTCGTCCATTTTTGGCAAAGCTGGTCGTTCTCGACCCACCATTTGCCGCGGTCGGCGGCGCCGTTGCCGGTCGAGAAGCTCGCGGCCACGGTGCCCATGGTGCCTTTCATGCGGCCGTTGGCCGAATAGACGATGGGCAGCTCGAACCCAGAAACGTTGAGATAAACGGTCTTGCCGCTGATGGCCTGACGCAGCTCGTCGCCGGCAAGCGTAATCGATTCGGCAGTGGCCGGAAGCGCCGGTCGGGCGCGGCATTGCGC
>NZ_JBOHJB010000062.1:0-18486 GCF_050728395.1 Methyloceanibacter sp. | reverse complement strand
GAGCGCACGCCAGGCCTCGGCCAAGCTCCAATTCGCGCGGCTTGCCTTTGGCGCGGCGGGATCGGCCGGCGCCGAGATCGACTTGCGCGACGCGGAAAGGGTCGCGAGAGACTTCGTGCAAGGGGGAAAGCATACTCTCTCCTGGCAAGGACCGCCGGTGACGCTCCCCAAAAACAAGGTCAAGCTGTTGCTGAACCTCTTGGCGCTCGGCGTCGTGGCGCTGCCGCGAGGTGGCACGGTCAATGTCGAGATCGAGGGGGAGGGGCCTGAAGTCGCCTTCAGGGTGCTGGCCCAAGGGGAGCCCGCGCGCCTGTCGGAGCAGGTCACAGGCCTGCTCGCCGGCGCGAACGGCATGGTGCTCGACGCCCATTCGATCCAACCCTATTACGCGCACCGCGTGGCGACGGCAGCCGGCATGACGGTGACGGTCGAGACCCGCGACAAGGAAGTCGAGCTGAAAGCTGCTTGATTGGCGTTCCAACTGCTCGGCTCCTCGACAATCGCGGATCGCGGCCATAGGTTAGCGTCATGACAGCCAAAGCGCGCACGATCGAGCTTGATCGCGATACGGCAGACCGTCTTGAGGCCTGGGCTCGGGAGCGCGGGCTGACCATCGCCGAGCTTCTCGCCGAACTTGCAGCCGGGCAAGCGGCGCCGTCGCCCGATTGGGCCGCGATGCGCAAGGCAGGTCGCGGCCCCTGGGCTCCGGATGTTCTGGCCGAAGACGCCCGCAGACTTGCCAGCTATGAGCGCACGGGCGAAGGGGTCCCGTGGGCTGAGGTCGAGTCCTGGATACAGAGCTGGGGCACGACAAAGGAGCTGCCTCCTCCCAAGCTTCGCAAGCTCTAAAGCCGTGAAGCTTATCGTCTCGAAAGAGGCGTTGGCTGACTTGGAGCGGCTTCGAGCGTTTCTTGCCGAAAAGGAACCGGGGCCGCACGGCATGCGACTACGGTTTTGCAGAAGGCGGTCAGATCGCTCGAAATCTTCCCGGGTCGCGGCCGCCCCTCGGGAATTCCCGGCGTGAGGGACCTCATCGTGCCGTTTGGCCGCTCAGCCTATCTCGTGCGCTACCTTCATGATCGCCAAAGAGAGGCGGTCGTCATTGTTCGCGTATGGCATGGGCGCGAGGCGCTCGAATAGCGCCTGAAAAAGCCAGTCATGATCGAGAAAGCTGAAGTCGGGAAGCTAAGCCGCCTCTGACTCGTCTTCCGGATTGCGCAGCACGTAGCCGCGGCCCCAAACCGTCTCGATATAGTGCTTGCCGCCGGTCGCCGCCGCGAGCTTCTTGCGCAGCTTGCAGATAAAGACGTCGATGATCTTGAGCTCAGGCTCGTCCATGCCGCCATAGAGATGGTTCAGGAACATCTCCTTGGTCAGCGTGGTGCCTTTGCGCAAGGAGAGCAGCTCGAGCATCTGATATTCCTTGCCGGTCAGATGCACGCGCTGGCCGTTCACGTCCACGGTCTTGGTGTCGAGATTGACCTTCAGGCCGCCGGTCTGGATCACCGACTGGGCGTGGCCCTTCGAGCGGCGGACGATGGCATGAATGCGGGCAACCAGCTCGTCCTTATGGAAGGGCTTGGTCATATAGTCGTCCGCGCCGAAGCCCAAACCCCTCACCTTGTCCTCGATGCCGGCGAGTCCCGACAGGATCAGGATCGGGGTCTGCACCTTGCTCACCCGCAGGGTCTTGAGAACCTCGTACCCGCTCATATCGGGCAGGTTCAGATCGAGCAGGATAATGTCGTAATCGTAAAGCTTACCGAGGTCGACGCCCTCTTCGCCAAGGTCGGTCGTGTAGACGTTGAAGCCCTCGGACTGAAGCATCAGCTCGATGCTTTGTGCCGTAGCGCTGTCGTCCTCGATGAGAAGCACCCGCATGCTTATTCCCCCGTCTTCCAGGCCGTTCCTACTCGTTCCCCCAATGCCACGCGCGCTCGAAAACGCTCGACGCAAACCGATGGTTAATTCGAATCAACAAATTAGTGGCCAATAGTTAACAAAAGCTAAGCTTCTGGCGAGTGCTATCGGTGCTAGGCTTTGGTTTCGGCGTTTCGTTAAATGCCGGTCGCATGGTTTACCGTCCCTTAACGCCTCTTGGCCAAGATCGGCGTCCTAAGTGGGTGGGGGCGAGCGCCAAGCCGAACGCCGAGGCAGGCGATCGCACAGATATTGAAATCCTCCGTCCTGGGTCCGAAAATGTCCGAGGGTATCGAACCATGAAGTCACGGGACGCATTGAGCCGGTTGAAGCGCTTCGACGTTGAGGAGAAGCAGCGCAAGGTCGCCGAGATCGAAAGCTTGATCGGCGATTTCAATCAGATGGCGAACGACCTCGACCGGCAAATCGCCATTGAGCAGGAACGCGCCGGCGTCTCCGACACCAACCACTACGCCTACCCGACCTTCGCCAAGGCCGCCATCCAGCGGCGGGACAATCTGCTGGCCTCGGCCGCGGATCTCGAGACGAAGCTCATGAAGGCGCGGGAGACCTTGGCCGAGGCCTTCGAAGAGCTGAAGAAGATCGAGCTCTTGGAGGAGCGCGACGCCGAGCGGATCAAGATCGAGCAGGCGCGCGCCGCCGAGCTCGGTGCCGTGGCGGGCGTGCCGCACCGCGTGGCGAGCTGAAGGCCAAACGGTTCCTGGCATCGCTCGAGCTGGAGGGGAGGGACCCATGCCGTCCTTCGACATCGTGTCAAAGACCGATCTTTCCGAGATCGACAACGCACTCGCCAACATGGTGCGCGAGATGAGCCAGCGTTACGACTTCAAGGGCTCCCAATCCCGCATCGAGCGGAAGGAGGCCGAGATCACCATCAATGCCGATGACGAGCTCAAGCTCAAGCAGATGCATGAATTGCTGCAGGGACATCTCGCCCGCCGCAAGATCGAGCCGGGCGTGCTCGATTATAAATCGGTGGAGAAGGCCGCAGGCCAGGCGGTACGGCAAAGGGCGCTGATCCGCCAGGGCATCGACCGGGAGCTGGCCAAGCGGATCGTCAAGGAGATCAAGGACGGAAAATATAAAGTCCAGGTCACGGTGCAGGGGGACGAACTCAGGGTTTCAGGCAAAAAGCGGGACGATCTGCAGGCGGTGATCCAGCACGTCAAGGGGCTTACGGTGGAGCTACCCCTGCAGTATGTGAACTTCCGCGACTAGCGCTTTTGAAGATGCGGGGGCGTGCCTTGTCGCCAAGCGTTCGGTTGAGCTTCGGGTTGCTGTTGGTCGCGGCAATGCTGTCCGGCTGCGGCGTGAGCTTGAGCAGCTTTGGCCTTGGTGGCGTCGGCGGAGGCACGAGCCTCGCCGAGGAGGAAGCCACCGGCAGCACGGAAGCGACGAACGTCGCCGTCACCAGGGCGAGGCCACTCGACGCTTATGTCGTGATGGGCGGCCGTATCAAGCGCTGCTGGTTCAACGCCACCGATCCGCTGCTGCCGAATTACGTCTATCGTGCCGATGTCAGCCCGAGCGGCAGCAAGGTCACCATTACCGTGCATCAGCGCGCCGACCTCGGCCGGGCCGGTCTCCTCACCTACATCATCGATTTCAAGGAGGCCGGCTCATCGACGGTGATCACCACCGAGAACCGCACGATGCCGCCCGGCCTTGCCGCCAAGATGCAGTACGACATCAACCGCTGGCAACGCGGCCAAGCGGATTGCAGCAAGACCATGCCGGCCACCGCCTGGGCGAAGGCGGTGAAACCACAGGCGAACGCCAGGTAGTTTTCACCGCGATGGTGAGCGTTGCTGCTTAGTGACGGCAGACGACGGCTGAACTTTCGCAGGCGTTCCGGATGCAATGCGTGTGGACCGGTCCGATCACCTTCCCATGCAGGCTGCTCAGCTGGCTTGCGATGTGGTGCTGGAGCCGTCTTTGCGATCTCTCGGTGGAGACCTGTGGATTTCTGGCGTCGGCCGTGGCCCTCACCACGTAGCAGTTGTCCGCGAGCGCCGGCTGCGGAGCACTAACTAGTGCGGAAACCACGCACGGAACCAACAAAGCGAAGCGCAAAGCGTTCACGTTACCCTCCCGTTATGGATTTTCGACTCACCAAAGCTAGGCACCCGACTTCGACGCAGAACCCGACTTGCTTTCGACTCCCTAGGCTACTTTTGAGTTCTCGGGTTGGAAGAAAGTCCCCGGTCTAGCCAACTGCAATGTCACAAGCCTGCTAAGCGGTACGTATGAACCCGACATTGTCGCCGATCACCGTGGTCGGCCCGATAGGCAGCGGCTCGGGATTGGCGATATCGAGCTTGCGGAACTCGATTCCGCTCTTCCATACCTTGCGCAGGAAGTCCTCGAACACCTGGATGGTGAGCTGCTCGCCGGGGCAGCGGCGATAGCCGAAGCCGAACGGCGCGAAGCCGGCATGGTCGCAGACCGGCAGCGGTTTGCCGTCGACGACGCCGTAGACCGTGCCGAAGCCGCTGTTGTTCATCGCCGCCTTGCGCCCGTCCTGCACCTCGAAGCTCGTGCGGTCGAATGGGCATTTGGCGAAGCCCATGTCCTCACAGCGCGCGGCGTCGATATCGTGACTGGTCGGGGCGCTCAGATAGCGGTCGGGGTTGAATTTCTCCGGATCCTTCCACTGCACCGGGTCGAAGCTCGTCGCTTCATGTGGCGTGATCATATAGCCGTGCCGCTCGAAGGGCGGCGTTCGCACCTCGGCGAGAGCGGAGATGCTGCCGCCATTCGGCGTGATGACGCGGAACAACTCCATGATGAAGCGCTCGAGTGGGGTGAAGGCCTGGCCGCCGGCATCGTCGGGGCTGCCTTGCATGGTCTTCTCGAACCAGGCGCGGGCGTCTGCATCGCCGGTGTCTGCCGCCAGTTTGAGCATGATGTTGTACATCGAGTTGCCCCATTGGCTGAGCGCCACGAAATTGTGGAACACCTCGAAGACGACGTCCTGACGGGCGAAATATTCGCCGTCGCCGGCATTCTTGAGCCAGTACCAGGCGAAAGTCTTTTCCGGGTTGGGGGTCTTGCCGCTGGAGATGTCGGCGAGCCGGTCGTCGATCCATGCCTTCAACTCGGCAAGGTGGGCGCGCACGATCATATAGTTGTCGTAGACGATCTTCTGGGTCACGTCGCGATAGGCGAGCACGGTATTGAAGGCCATGCCGAGTTCGCGCACCGGCGCCGGAACGGCATCGCCCTTGACGCCAAGATGCAGGTCCCAATAGAGGTCGAAATAGCTTTCGAGATAGGGCCGCATCAGCGGCTTGCCGGCGTTGGCATCGCCGAGGAGCTTGTCCCAGAACTGCACGACCTTGTCGCCATACATCGGGCGATAGAGGTCCGGCGTCACCGCCGTCATGTAGATCCGCTTGCGGCGGTTGTCCGGCCCGCGTTTGTCCAGGCCTTGAAGGAACACGGTGACGCCGTCTTGCGGCGCCGGCTTCCAGGTCTCGCTCAACAGGCCCCAAAGGTCGTAGGGCAGAGCGTTCTCCTTGGTGAGCTCCTCGCCGATCATGGGCAGGAACAGCCGCTCGCCATCATAGACGCTGATCAGAAAATGCGGGACGATGACGTTCTCGACGTAAGCCGCATCGAACTCCGCGAGGAATTGCTTGCGGAGACGGGCGACGGCCGATTCGATCTCGGCCGGGGCGAGCGGTTGACGGGAGGTCGGTTTCAGCCACGCATTGTCGACATATTGAGCGGAGACAGGCCTGGTCGCCATTCCCGCTGCGGCGACACCGCCGCCGACCAAAAACGTCCTGCGATCCATTTCGGCCCCTCGTTTACTGGCGCACAACAGCGCGAATTAGATTCGGCGGTCGGGAACATGTCAAATTACATTCCAGAAAATTAGAAATGCAGAGTTGGAGATTGCCAGTGGCGCCGACGCGGCTGTCCGCGCCGGCTAGTGGTCGTGATGTGGGAGCTGCGCCTGCTATGCGCGGACGCGGAAGGCCCAGACGATCAGCGCCACGCCCTCGATGAGGAGCAGAATGCCAAAGACGAAGGGCACCGCGAGCGTTGCCGCCACCGGCGAACTCAACAGCAGAATGCCGATGAGAAGATTGAGGACGCCGAAGAGAAACGATCCGATGCCGCCGCCGGCGAAGCCGCCGATGATGCCGAAGATGCCCATGATGATGCCGAGCACGCCGAGATAGAGTACGAGACTGGCGGGCAGGATCACCGCCGCGAACAGCGGGTGGTTCAACACCAGGATGCCGGCGACGATGCCGAGGACGCCGATGAGCAGGGACCAGATCCACGGGACGGAGCGATCGACAAACATACGCACGAGCTCGAGCACACCGACGAAGAGCCAATAAAATCCGAGGAAGATGGTGATGGCCACGACGGTCGTGGCTGGATCTGTCAGCAGCAAGATGCCGATCAGGATCGCCGCGATCCCTTCGAGCAGAAAGACCCACCAGTGAGCAGACGGGTGCGCCTGGGAAACGGCTGTCGCCATAGCTGATCCTCCCTTTGCCGCGTTTGGTGCCACGATTCGATAATGCCCTATTATACTCCGTTCCCAGAGGATCGGGCGATGTTTGCACTATCAATGTGTACCGTCAGTGTCGCATCTGGATCGTTAGGGCGTTCTCCCCGCACTGTGATCCGGTCCGGCGATAGCAGCCTGAGGCGTCCGTCGGTGCCGATCGCGAGCGTATGAATGTAGAACCCGGTGTCCTTGTCGTCGGTCGCCTCCATCACTGGTGAGGGCGCCGACACCACCACCAGCCCCGCGCAGTGACCGATCCAATCGACATGCCGGTGACCGTGCATCACAATCGCGCGGCCGGCCAGGCGCTGCATCTCACGCACGAACCAGTTGCCGTTGATCAGCGCCGTGCCGATGCGCTCCGACAGCGCCTTCGCCGGACGTGGATATTCGACGACGTGGTGATGGAGCGCGATGATCCAGCAGGCGCGCGGATACTGCTTGGTGGCGATCTCGAGGCCCTTGACCTGTTCGGCGGAGACCATGCCGAGGGCATTGGTGAAGGAGAAGTGCGTGTCGGCGTTCGAGTTGAGCAGGACGATCCCGAGGCCGTCTTCCCGATCGGGTGGAAGCACCATGGGAAAGGCTTTGGCCCAGATCTCCGGTAGCGCGTAGGAGAAGAGAGGCTTGGCCACATTGGCGAAGCGCGCCATCTTCTTGAGATGCGGCGCCAAGAACTCCGCAAGGGTCCTGCCCACGCGGTGCCGTGCAAAGTCCACCACGTGCACGCGGTCTCCCTGCAGCTCCAGCATGGCGGAGAGAGTGCGAAGCTGGCGCAAGCGCCGGTTCGGGCTCGTCGGCAGATCCATGCGCGCAGGGTTGGCGCGGTCCACGATATTGAGGTCATGATTGCCAGGAAGGATCAGCACGCGCTCGGCGAGGTTGGGATGCGCCCTCATGGCGTCGAGGAACTCGGCCCACTCGGCGGAGCTGCCGGCATCGGTCATGTCGCCGGTGATCAGGACGACATCAAGCGGAGCTTTGGCGTGGATCGTTTCCAGCTCATTCAGCAACCGCCTCAACCGTTCATTGCCGCGCGGGCCGGACCGTCCGCTCTCGATACGAAAGCCGTAGCGCTCGCCGACGACATGGACGTCCGACAAATGCACGACCCGCCACAGGCGGGCATGGTCCGGCTTCCGGTCGAAGGCGGCGAGATCGCGGGGTTGGGCCATGGTGGCGTCGGCCACGCCCCAAATGAGGGCGGCGACGGCGAGATAGGCGGTAATCAGGACGATGCTATTGGCGAGCGCCACGCCGATGAGGCTGCGCCACGACCCAATCTCGGCGAAGGTGCCGAAGAGCTCTGCGCTCGGCCACACGAGATAGAGCACGAGGAGCGCGAGGCCGCAGATCAGGAGGCCGGCGGCAAGGGCCGAGGCGGCGCGCAGTCTCGCGTACTGATCCTTGCTCGCCGACTTGACGAACAACCGTTCGGCGATCTGGCGCAGCACCTCGCGCACCGTGGCGTAGCCGGGTTGCACCACGACCGAATTCAACGCCCAAAAACTACCCTCGACCAGGCGGAATAGCGCCCGCCAGCCGAAATAGCCGATGGCAAGGACGGCGGCGAGAACGAGCAGGGACCAGAACCCGATTGCCGGTGCCGCGACCGTGCCTGACACGGCGCGAACCCAATCAGAGGCGACGATCGGGCCAAGCCCAAGCAAAAGACCAGGGACGAGAAGCAGCAGCGTCCAGGCCATGACGAGCTTGGGCAGGCTGATCTCCACGAGCAGGCCGCCGGCAAGCGAAAGCATGGAGTGCTGTTTGGTGCTCGAGACATCGGTTTCGACGTCGCCGCGGCGAGGATCGACGACGGGCTTCCCGAGGGCTCCTCGATTGGAAGAGCTCGTCATTTCGGCTCGCGCGGTTGTGGCGTGCCTGACAAGAGCGCGGCGACCCAGCTCGTCGAAGGATAATGCGCACAAAGCGCGACGATGGCGATCAGGATTGGAACGCCGAGAAAGGCGCCGGGCATTCCCCAGAGGAACCCGAAAAAGAATACGGCGAATACGACGGCCAGCGGCGAGATCGACAGCGCTTTGCCCGCGACCAGCGGCTCGAGATAGTTGCCGATGGCGAATTGGATCGCGAACATGCCGAGAAGGACGACGAGGCTGTCCTGCCAGGTCTCGAACTGCGCCACGGCGAAGAGACTGGGCAGCAGCGTGGCAACGAAGGAACCGATAAAGGGGATGTAGTTCAAGACGAAGGCGATGATGCCCCAGGCCGGAGCCAGGTCCAGGCCGGAGATTAGCGCAAGGCCCCAGACGGCAAACCCGGTGAGCGCGCTCATTTGCGTACGCACGAGCATATATTTGCGGAACTTTGCGGCGATCTCCTCGCCAACCTTGGCGAGGTCCAGTCCTTTCGCCTGCTTGCTCGCCGCGGCGAGCCGCTCGCGGAAATCGCCGGTCTCAAGCAAGGCCAACATCATGAACACGAAGGCGAGGACGGCAAAGCCGAGGAGGGTATTGATGTGCCCGACAAGGGTTTGAAAAAGACGCACGAGCCACGCCACGTCGAACCGTTCGGACAAGGGCCCCACGACGAAGATCTCATGCTCTTCCAACCAGCGCGCCCATTCGAGATAGAGGGTCTGGAAGCGCGCGGCATGACCGACCAACCACTGGCGCTCAACGCTTAGGGCCCACGTGACCATGGAGCTGACAGCGACGGCCACGACCGCGGTCAAAGCCAGGGTCAGCAACAAGGCGACGACCTGCGGAAGTTTTGCTTCGAGCGCCCTCTGCAACGGCCAAACGATGGCGACCGTGAATAGCGCCAGGGCGAAGGGCGCAAAGATCGAGCGGGCGAAATAGAGCGCCGCCGCCAGCAGAATCGCGGTGCAAATGGCGAGCATGGCGCGGGTTTGGCGATCGGTGACCATAGGCTTCGACCCTAGCTCAGAACGACCCGAAGATCGAACCCAACGCAATGACGACTGCGAGCGCGAGCAATGCGCCCACGATCGCCACGACCAAGATATCGACATAGCTGTCCCGATGGGTGACGCCGCAGACCGCGAGCAGGGTCACCACGGCGCCGTTATGCGGCAGGCTGTCGAGTGTGCCGGCGCTCATCACCGCAACCCGGTGCAGGAGGGCCGGATCGATGCCGAGTTCGGCGGCGAGGCGAAGATAGGTATCGCCCAGCGCGTCGAGCGCGATGGTGAGACCGCCCGACGCCGATCCCGTCAGCGCGGCGAGGACATTGGTGGCGACGGCGAGCGAGACGAGGGGCCCACCCTCGATGGATAGCACCCAATGGCGCACTAGGGCGAAGGCGGGGAGAGCCGCCACGACCGTGCCAAAGCCGACCAGGCTTGCGACGCTCAGCGCCGGCAGCACCGAGGCATTGGCGCCGGCATCGAGGCTTGCCTGCAGCGAAGGCAGCCGGCGGTAGTTGAGCGCGATAGCGGTGACGATGGCTGCGGCAAGCGCCGTCACCACGGCCCAGACGCCGGCCACCGCCGACAATGACGTCGCCCCCCATCGTTGATCGGCAAGATAGCTCGTGTCGACCTGAGGCAGGACGAGCAAGCTCATGGCAAGATTGACCAGAATGACGACGACCAGAGGCAATAGGGCGACGAGGGCGCTTGGCGAAGTCTCGGCGTGACTGCCATGCGCGATCTCGGCGGGGTCGAACTCAGATGCAATGGTGGCGCGCTCGCGCGCCGCCTGTTCCTTTGCCGGCACGTCGACGGTCTGATCTTTGCCGTAACCTTCGCCGACGCGGCGCGCGCCGGTCTCGGCACGATTGAGCCACCAAAGGCCGAAGCTCAGCATGATGGCGGCGGCGATGATGCCAAGGCCGGGAGCGGCGAAGGGCGTGGTGCCGAAGAACGGCATGGGAATGGCGTTTTGCAGGGCAGGGGTGCCGGGCAGCGCCGACATGGTGAAGGTCATGGTGCCGAGCGCGATTGCCGCCGGCATGAGCCGGCGCGGAATGTCGGCCAGCTTGAACAGGCTCGTGGCCATGGGAGCGAGGACAAAGAGGGCGACGAAGAGGCTCACGCCGCCATAGGTGACCACGGCGCCGGCCACGACCACGGCAAGCACCGCACGGCCGGTTCCCAGTTTCGCCATCATGAAGTTCGCGATGGCTTCAACCGAGCCGCTATCCTCCATGACCTTGCCGAACACGGCGCCAAGCAGAAACAGCGGAAAGAACTGCGCGAGGAACTTTGCCGCCCCGCCCATGAAGGTCTCGGTCCAGTGCGCGAGCAGCGGTTCGCCGGCTGCCAGCGCCGCGGTCAGGGCTGCGAGCGGAGCCACGAGGAGAATGCTCCAGCCGCGATAGGACAGAAAGATCAGCAACCCGAGACCGACAAGGATGCCGAAAAGTCCCATGAGCCGCGCGTCAGATGTGGTCGAGCAGGCCGTCGAGGTCGAGCGTCGAGCGCTCGCCGAGATCGCCGCCATGTGCCGCGAGGAAGGCTTCAGCCGAGCGGCGGCCTTCGTTGCGCAGCATGATGAAGAAATCCCATTCGGCGTTGAGCTTGGAGGAATAGCCGAGCTCGGTCATGGTGGCGCTCGAGATGCGATGGATGCGCATGCCGGCCCAACGCGCGCCCTCGCAGTTGCCCGGATCCGAGACCTGGCGCAGCACCGCCATCATGCGCAGCTCCTTGAGCAAGGTCGCGTTGAAGGAGACCTCGTTGACCCGGTTGACGATGTCGCGGGCCGAGCGCGGCGTGCCCGGCCGCTCGACCGGATTGACCTGAACCAGGATGGTGTCGCTCGAGGAGCATTCGCGGATCAGAGGCGTGATGGTGGGATTGCCCGAATAGCCGCCGTCCCAATAGGCCTCGCCGTCGATCTCGATCGCCTGGAACATCGTCGGTAGGCAGGCGGAGGCGAGCAGGACCTCCGGCGTCAATTCTTCGTTGCGGAAAATGTGCCCGCGCCCGGTATGCACATTGGTGGCAGTGACGAACAGCTTGATCGGTGCTTCGGCGAGGTGCCCGAAGTCGATGCAATCAGCCAGGATATCGCGCAAGGGGTTGGCGCCATGCGGATTGAGATCGTAAGGCGAGAAGATGCGCGCCATCAGGTCGAGGGTGAGGAACATCGGGGAGGTGTCGAGCGTCCACCGCCCGAGCATGATGTCGAGGGGCGTGCGGCGGAAGGGACTGAGCAGAGCGGCGTCGGAGACCCGCCGCCAGAACTGCTCGAGCGCGGCCTTGGCGCCATCTGCCCCGCCCGACGTGTGGCCACTGACGAGTACTGCGGCATTCATGGCGCCGGCCGAGGTCCCGGAAATGCCCTCGATTTGAATCCGAGGCTCTTCCAACAGGCGATCGAGGACCCCCCAGGTAAAGGCGCCGTGCGCGCCTCCGCCCTGAAGCGCGAGATCCACGAGGAGGGGGGCACCGTCGCGTTTCGCCTTGGTGTTCATGGAGGACGCCCTGACCTTTCGCCCTGACCGGAACGCGGTAGGACGGGGAGGTTACGGCGAGCGGCCCCTGATTGTCACCCTATTGAAGGGGGCGTCAAATCAGTAGGGATGCGCAGCGCCAGCCTCCACGAACAAATGGCGGAGCTTTTGCCCGGTCTCCTTCACCATGCGGTTCCCTACGATCAAGCGGTGGCAGTGCCCGGGGTCGCGCTCGAGACAGAGCAGGCAAACCGGCTCAGCTTTCGCAAGTGCGATCGCCTCGCCGAGATCGAGCAGGGCTTCCGGCTCGTCCATATGGGCGAGGAAGATGCGCTCGAAGCTCTCGACGTCTCCGGCGCGCGCCGCGTCGCGCCCGCGCTTAGGCGTGCCGAGCCCGCGAAGATGGCGGTAGCCGATGCCGGCCTCCGAGAGATGGGCCGCGAGCTGGTTCTTGGAAAAGCCCTTCTTGCGCGAGACCGGTGCTGCGCGAATGTCGAGGACCAGCTCGACGCCAGCGTCTTTGAGCGCGCTGATGAAGGCGTCGACGGTTCCGCCCTCATAGCCGATGGTGCAGATCGCCTTGGGTCGCATGGGCTACGCTCATCACCCTCCGTGGCCGAACGAAAGTAAACCACAAAAAGGGCATGACCGCTGTTCTGGCGGTCAGAGCAGATCCCAGTGACGAATGAGCGTCAGAAGGGATTAGCCGCGATATTCCTGGATGCGGGTGGCACGCAAGCCGGGCAGGCCGTGCTTGTCGATGGACCGCTGCCAGCTCAGGAATTCGTCGACCGTGAGGGTGTAGCGCTCGCAGGCTTCCTCGAGGCTGATCAAGCCGCCGCGAACAGCGGCGACGACCTCGGCCTTGCGGCGAATGACCCACCGTTTGGTATCCCTGGGAGGCAGATCGGCGACGGTAAGCGGACTGCCGTCTGGGCCGATCACATATCTGACGCGGGGTCTAAAATGATCAGTCATGGACTCACAACACCACAGGCTCAAAACGAGCCGAGACGCACTCTTCGGCGGAACCAAGGGCAACACTAATCCGCCGCATTTAAGATTTGCCTAAGCGCTGAGGTAAAAGAAGCCCCAGCAAACCCCTTAAAAATAATCGATTTTACCACCTAACCAGGGGCTTGGAACCGTTTCGGAGGGCACGCTCTTTGGCTTGCATGGGGCAGGGGCGGCCCCTATCTTCTGCCCAGAAGCACGCCACCTTCTAAAGCTGCGGCTGGGCGGGGAGCCTGTGAGCGCCGTGGCACCTAGCTGGAACTCCGAGCCTAGATCCGTGAATTCATCCAAGCCCGACGCGCTCAACAGTCTTCATCTGCCGGGGCGGCCAGCCGATACGAGGGTGGTGGTGGCCATGTCGGGTGGGGTCGATTCCTCCGTGGTCGCGGCCCTCATGAAGAGCCAGGGCTATGACGTGGTCGGCATCACGCTTCAGCTCTACGACCATGGCGTGGCGGTTGGCCGCAAGGGAGCCTGTTGCGCAGGCCAGGACATCCAGGACGCCCGCCGCGTGGCCGAGGCGCTCGGCATTCCTCACTACGTCCTCGATTACGAGGCGAGGTTCGCATCAGCCGTCATGGGCGAGTTCGCCGACAGCTATGTTGCCGGCGAGACGCCGGTGCCGTGCGTCGCCTGCAACCAGAAGATCAAGTTCCGCGATCTGCTACGAACCGCCGAGGAGCTCGGCGCTTCGGCGCTTGCCACCGGTCATTATGTCAGGAGCAGGCCCGGCCCGAGAGGCTTCCAGCTCTACCGGGCGCAGGACGAAGAGCGCGACCAGAGCTATTTCCTGTTTGCCACCACGCCGCCGCAGCTCAACTTCCTGCGCTTCCCGCTCGGCGATCTCGACAAGCAGACCACGCGCAAGCTTGCCCGCGAGTTTGGGCTTCCGACCGCGGCGAAGTCTGACAGCCAGGACATCTGCTTCGTGCCGACGGGGCGCTATACGCAGATCATCGAGCGCCTGCGCCCTGGCGCTGCGGAGCCTGGCGACATCGTCCATGTGGACGGGCAGGTGCTCGGCAGGCATGGCGGTATCATCAATTACACCATCGGCCAGCGGCGCGGAATCGGCGTGGCTGCGGCCGAGCCGCTCTATGTGGTCAAGCTCGATGCCAAGCGCCGCGAAGTGGTGGTCGGCCCGCGCCACTGTTTGCGCACGCGCCACATCAGCTTGCGCGACGTGAACTGGCTCGGCGATGAGCCCTTGGAGGACTTGGCCGGGCACGGTAAGGATGTCTTGGCGAGGATCCGGTCGAGCGGATCTTTGCAGCAAGCGACACTGCGCGTGGATGCGTCCGGGATCGAGGTCGAGCTTGCCCACGGCGAGGATGGCGTGTCGCCCGGACAGGCTTGTGTGCTTTACAGCGCCGACGAGCGGGGGGAGCGGCTTCTTGGTGGCGGTTGGATCAAATCAGCCGAGGGAGCCAAAATCATCCCGGATCGTTCGCGCGCGAGACAGACGGCAGCGGGGCTTGAGCCTTTGGCGGCCAGTCCGCGTTGAGTTGCGTGGGGTGTCGAAAGGCCTCGCGCAAGAGATCAATGGGTCGCCCGGAGCGGGCGTGAAGTGAGCGAGGGTAGAGTTGGGTTCTAGAGCTGATCTGTTGGACTCGACTTCGGTGCGTCATGCTTATCGGCGTTGGGCGCCCGTCTACGACTTCACCTTCGGCACGGTTGCCGAGTCGGGCCGCAAGAATGCGGTGAAGATCATCAACCGGCGGCGGGGCCGTGTGCTCGAGGTCGGCGTCGGCACCGGGCTGTCGCTGCCCTGCTACGAGAGACATCTCAGCATCACCGGTATCGACCTCTCGCCGGAGATGCTTGACAAGGCAAGGGCGCGGGTTCGGCGGCAAGGGCTCGGCAATATTGACGGCCTTTACGAGATGGACGCCGGCGCGCTCGCATTTCCCGACGAGAGTTTCGACACCGTGGTCGCCATGTATGTGATGACCGTGGTGCCGGACGCCGAGAAGGTCATGCGCGAGCTTGAGCGGGTCTGCGCCACCGGTGGCGAGGTGATCCTGGTCAACCATTTCAGCCAGGAGGATGGTGTCCGCGGCTTCGTCGAGCGGAGGCTCGCCCCGCTCGCAAGCTCGATCGGCTGGCACGCGGTATTCGCTCTCGACCGGGTCTTGGTGTGCGAGGACTTGCGGCTTGCCGAGCGGCGGACGCTCTGGCCCTTTGGGCTGTTCACCATGCTCCGCTTCGTCAAGGAGCCAGGTTTGGGACTGGTGGGAGAGCGCGCTTCGTCGCCGAGGCCGATGGCGCGGGCGAAAAATCGGGCGCCGGTGAGGCCAAGGTTGCCGGAGCCGATCAGAGTGAAGATCAAATGGCAGGTCGCCCGCTCCATCGTGCTCGGCCGCCGCTTGCTTGACACCCGTTATTGGCGCTCTTTATATCGGCGACTTTCCAGCCAAATGGCGGAGTAGCTCAGCTGGTTAGAGCAGCGGAATCATAATCCGCGTGTCGGGGGTTCGAGTCCCTCCTCCGCTACCACTGCTGTCATCCGATTGTCTTCGCTGGGCGCAAGGCGTCTCGGTTACACTTGCACGAAATCAGCTGAATGCCGGCTCGGTGGGTTTGCCGAAGCGCAAATAGAGCGAGGGCACGACGAACAGGGTCAGCAGGGTGGAGGTGACGAGACCGCCCAGAATGACGATAGCCGTCGGAAGCACGATCTCCTGTCCCGGCACATTGCCGACAAGCACAAGAGGAACGAGGCCGAGGCCCGCGGTCGCCGCGGTCATCAAAATCGGTGCGAGCCGCTCTTTTGCCCCACGCAGCACGAGTTTGGGGCCGAAGGCTTCTCCTTCGTATTTCTCGAGATGCTGGCAATGGTGGATCAAGAGGATGGTGTTGCGCGCGGCAATGCCAAACACGGTGAGGAATCCCACGAGCGCGCCGAGCGAGACGATGCCGTCGCCAAGGAACAGGGCGAGGATGCCGCCCACAAGGGCGGAGGGCAGAGTTACAAAGGACAGGATCGCCAGCCGCCAACTTGAGAAGACCACTTGCAGCAGCAGCAAGATGCCGATCGCCGCGGCGAGCGAGTAGACCAGCACTTCCCTCTTGGCGTTCTCGTTCTCGGCATATTTGCCCAGGATTTCGGCATTGTACTCCAGCGGAAACTGAATACCCGCCAGGCGCTCCTTGACGTCACCGACGACAGAAGCAAGGTCGCGGTCGTGCGCATTGAGGCCAACGTCGATGCGGCGCCGGAAATTCTCCCGCGTGATGATGTTCGGGCTTGGCTTGATGGCGATGTCGGCAACGTCTTTCAGCTGAACATGGCCGCCGCCAGGTGCGTCGATCAGCAGCTCGCCGACGCTCGCCGCGCTTTTCCGGGTATTCGGCGTGCCCCACACCTGAACGTCATAGGCACGATCGCCATTGAAGACGTCGCCAACCTCGTTCCCGGCGATGATCGTGGCTGCCGCGCGCCGCACATCGCCGGGTTTGATGCCGTAGCGCTTGGCCGCTTCCAAATTGGTGGTGACCTCGATTTGCGGGATCTTCTCCTGCAGATCGACGTGAAGGTCCGAGATGCCGTCGACGTCGGCAATGGCGTCCTTGATTTCGTCCGCCTTGGTCTTCAGCACGTCCAAGTCTTGACCGTAAATCCTGATGACGATGTCGTCAGGCGCGCCGGCAAGGACCTCTTCCACCCTTTCGGCCAGATAAGTCTGCACGTCGCGGTAAAGCCCCGGATAATTGTGCGCCACCGCCTCCACGTCTTCCATGGCCTTGTCGAAGTCGGCGTGTGGATCGACGCTGATCCAATTCTCACCGAAATTGGATCCGGCTATCTCTTCCATGATGAGAGCCTGCCCGATATGCGCGCCGGTATGCTTGACGTTCGGTATGGCGAGAAGCTCTTTGGAAACCCTGGTGGTCACGCGCACCATCTCCGGCAGCGAGGTTCCAGGCGTCGTTACCCAATGCATGAGGACATCGCGCTCCTTGAACTCGGGCAGCAACTCCTGTCCGAGGAACGGCCAGGCGACAATGCCCGCGAGCGTGATGACGCCAACGGTGAGATAAGCGGCCGCAGGCTGGCGCACGATGCGCGCTAATCCAGCCTCGTAGCGGGCCCGCAGCCAATCGGCCAAGGGAGACCGCCGCCGCTCGAGCGGCACGCGGTTCAGCATGATCAAGCAGAGTGCCGGCATGACCGTCAACGCCACCAGCATCGAGGCCAACAGCGCGACTGCGTAGGATACCGCCAAGGGCTGAAAGAAGGCGCCTGCCAGTCCGGTCATGAAAAACACCGGCACCACGGCCAGCACAATGATCAGGGTGGCATAGATGATCGGGCTGCGGACCTCGAGCGAGGCGTCGAGAATGATCGAAGCCGTCGATCGTGTCCCGCCAGCCAGGCGGTGCTCGCGGATGCGGCGTACGATATTCTCAACGTCAATGATGGCGTCGTCGACCACCGCGCCCAAGGCGATGACCAACCCCGCCAGCACCATGGTATTCATGGTGGCCCCTCGCAGGTAGAGGACCAAGACCGCGGTCACTAAGGAGAGTGGTATGGCGATCAGGCTGATGAGGGACACCCGCCATTCGTAGAGGAAGGCGAACAACACCACGATCACCAGGATGCACCCCGTCAGCAGGGCCCAGGAGAGGTTGTCGATTGCCGTCTGGATGAAGACGGCCGGACGGAAGATGTGCGAGTCGATTGCGACGTCCGGCAGGCCCGGCTTCAGAGCCTTCAGCGCCTCGTCGATCCCGCGTGTGATCTCAAGCGTGTTGCCCCAAGGAAATTTCTCCACCACCAGCAGCAGGCCAGGGTGGCCATTGACGATGGCGTCGCCGATCAGAGGCTGATGGTCCTCCTTGACCTCGGCGACATCGCCTAGCGTCAGGCCCTTGTTGTTCTTGACCCTTACCCGCGCAAGATCCGCAGGTGTGATGATCGGCAGTACGTTGCGGACGCCAAGCCTCTGATTTGGGGTATCGATCCAGCCCCCGGTCCCGATATGTGCGCCCGAAGAATATCTCAGCAGGCCGACGTCGAGTGCATCGGCGGTGGTCTCCATGACGTCGTCGAGCGTCACGTTCTTGTCGCGCAGCCGTTCGGGATCGACCTGCACCTGGAGCATCTTCAAGCGCTCGCCCCAGATTGCGATATTGGCGACGCCGGGTACGCGCAGCAGCCGCTCGTCGATTTTCCAATAGGCGGTCATGGAAAGGTCTCGCAGGGACAGAGTGTCCGAGGAGAGGCCGATCATCATCACGCGCCGGCTGGCCGAAAGCGGGGGCAACATGAAGGGGGGAGCCGCCCAGGTTGGAAGGGTAGGCAGCACGAGAGCGATCCGCTCCTGCACAAGTTGGCGGGCCACGGTGAGGTCGGTGCCGCGCTCAAATTCGAGCATGATCGAGGAGAGCTGAGCGACCGACTTCGATCGCATGACGTGCAGACGCGGCAGGCCGGCCATGGCCTGCTCGAGCGGCACCGTCACCAGCGCCTCGACTTCCTCCGGGAACAACCCGGAGCTCGGCGTCTGGATCTCGACCAAGGGGGGAGCGAACTCGGGAAAAACGTCGACCGGCATGTGATAGAGCTGGGTCAGGCCGGCGACCATCAGGCAAAGCGCCGTGGCCACGCC
>NZ_JBOHJB010000061.1:0-18507 GCF_050728395.1 Methyloceanibacter sp. | reverse complement strand
GTGCAAACGCCAGCAACGCGGCCGCCGTCATGCGCAGACAGAAGCGCAACTGGGCTCTGTAAGGGCTGAGCCGTGCGCAGGCCCTGGTCCAGGCGGCGCCGATCGTCATTCCACGCTCCCCGCGGAAAGAAGTCAGGCCAAAAAGGCGATATCCCTATCGATCGCCGGTTTTGCCACCTCTCCGCGAGGGCGAAGGACGATCGGCTGCCCTACTCAGCACTCGACGAGGCGCAAGCCCTTGTCGAGCGCGCGAAGCACGCGGGCGAGGTCATGACCGCGCTTGAGGATCAGCCCCGTGGCCGCCACCACGCTGTAGGCGCCCTGGCGGCGCGACAGTTTCGGCGCCTTCTCGATGCGGTAGAGCGGGACTTCGGTCGTGCGCCTGAACACGGAGAACACAGCCTTCTCGCGCAGGATGTCGATGGCGTAATCGCGCCATTCGCCGCTCGCTACCTTGCGGCCATAGACATTCAGGATTTGAGAGAGCTCTTCGCGGTTAAAGGCTATGCCGCCGCGCCTGTGGACCCCGTCATGCTGCTGTATCTCGCCGCCGGCCGCGCGGGCCAGCGGCAACTGTATGGGCTCGGTTTCGCTCAATCGCGCCTCCTGTAAAGGAACCTTCATGATGGCGCGGGAGCGGCAGAAATTCAAGCAAATGCCGGAAATTACACGCAGTGTAATATATTGAAACACTAATCACAGTAATGCCCCAGTTCAGCCCTTGGCACGCCCCAAACACCGGTATGATAGGCCTCTGTTGCCTCTCGGCCCGGTCCTGACAGAGGCTTCGGATTTTCAGCCCCCCAGCCCCCCCGGGGTCTTCTTTCGGACCGGGCCATTTCATTGGCTGATTTGTTTAGTGCATTCCTCCCAAGGGTCTAACGGGCCGGTTTCCGGCCCGTTTTTGTTTGCGCTGCTGGGAGAGCAGCCGCCATCACTTCTCGGCGTACTCGAACTCGGCGGCGCCGAGAATGGGTCCAGAATCCTCCACCTGGAGGAGCGCAAACAGACAATCCCCGCCCATGGTCTTGAGATCCTTGAGCGGCAGCCGCAGCGTGATCGGCTCGCCGTGCCACATGCCGATTGGCGAGAGCTCGCGCACCGGATGGTGGTAGGAGAGCGCGCGGCCGCGATTCTCGCCGCGCGCCACTTCGACTTTCTCCACCTCCTTGGCGATGGCGAGCCACACGGTGCCGGCGCGCTTGTCGGAGCTTTCGGGCGCCGCGCCGACATCGATGATGAGCGTATTGCCGTCGGCATGCATGCCGATCGGCACCTTGTCGGCGTGCAGCCGCTTGGCCGCGTTCCGCATCGCCATCTCGATCTCCGCCTCGTTGGCGCCGTTCGCATGGATGATGCCGTCGACCACGATTTGCGGCGTATAGACCCGCCCGTCGCCGCGCGCCCGCGCGTAGTTGCGCTGGCGCTCGCTATTGGCTGGACTGCCGAGCGTGTCGCGCCAGCCGAGATAGTCCCAATAGTCTACGGAATAAGAGAGCGCGACGATGCCCGACTTCTCAGCGAGCTCTCCGAGCAGGGCATCTGCCGGCGGGCAGGAGGAGCAGCCTTGGCTCGTGAACAGCTCGACCACGGCCTTGCTTCCATCGGCCGGTGGCTCGGCAATGCCGGCCCTGCCTGATGCCGCAAGCGCCAGCGCCGCGATCCCCGCAACGGCACCAGCGCAGATCGGAAGAAAGCGCCTCATGCCGCCTACAATGACGGATACAAGCCGAAATTTCCGGAAAAATTGCCTCAAAAGAGGTCACAACTCGGTGACTGCGGACCCGGCGTTTCGTTGAAATTTGCGGCAAGCGCCGTCAAATGAGCGTAGTGAACTTGGCGCCTCCACGATCGGAAATACGCGATGAGCGCGAGCTGCTGCGGCCAAACCGCTGAAACCCATTTGCGGGACGGATTCCGTCGCGTCCTGTGGGCGGTGCTGGCGATCAACGCCGCCATGTTCGCCGTCGAGGTGGCGGCGGGTCTCGCTGCGGGCTCCGCGTCCCTCCAAGCCGATGCCCTCGACTTTCTCGGTGACGCCGGCAACTATGTCATCAGCCTGCTTGTGGTGGGCATGGCGCTGCGCTATCGCGCCATGGCGGCCTTCGTTAAGGGCGCGACCATGGGCCTATTCGGGCTATGGGTTATTGGGGTGACCGTCTGGCACGCCCGGCAAGGCACGTTGCCCCAGGCCTTCACCATGGGCGCGGTAGGTATTGCAGCGCTCCTCGCCAATGCGATCTCGTTCGCGCTGCTATGGGCGTTCCGCCAGGGCGACTCGAACATGCGCTCGGCGTGGATCTGCACGCGCAACGATGTGCTCGGCAACCTTGCGGTGCTACTCGCGGCGCTCGGCGTGTTCGGCACCGGGACTGGCTGGCCCGATATCGCCGTCGCTATCGCCATGGCGAGCCTCGCCCTGCACGGCGCTTGGATCGTTCTCGGCCAATCATGGACCGAAATGCGGGCGTCGGAGTCGCTCCAGCCAGCCGAATAGGTTCGGCTAGGCAGCATCGCGGGCGAGGCTGCGCAACACGAAGTGCAAAATTCCGCCGTTCCGGAAATAGTCGAGCTCGTCAAAGGTGTCGATGCGCGCCAGCAACGGGACGGCGCGCTTCGTGCCATCGCCATAGGTGATGTCGGCCTCGATCCGCTGGCCGGGCTTGATCTCGTTCAAGCCTTGCAGGCTCACCGTCTCGACACCGGTCAACCCAAGCGCCTGCCAGGACATCCCGTCCGCGAACACGAGCGGCAGGATGCCCATGCCGATCAGGTTCGAGCGGTGGATGCGCTCGAAACTTTCGGCGACCACCGCCCTCACCCCTAGGAGCCGCGGGCCCTTTGCCGCCCAATCGCGCGAGGAGCCCGTGCCATATTCCTTGCCGGCGAAGACCACGAGCGGCACGCCCTCGCCCGCATAGCGCATCGCCGCGTCGTAGATGGGCAGATGTTCGCCGGACGGATAATGCACGGTGATGCCGCCCTCGACGCCCTTGACCATCATGTTCTTGATGCGGTGGTTGGCGAAGGTGCCGCGCATCATCACCTCGTGATTGCCGCGGCGCGAGCCGTAGGAATTGAAGTCGTGGGGAGCGACGCCATGGGCGGTGAGATATTGCCCCGCCGGGCTGTCCTTTCCGATCGAGCCCGCGGGCGAGATGTGGTCGGTGGTGATCGAGTCGAGGAACAGGCCGAGGATGCGGGCGCCCGCGATATCGGTCACCGGCTTTGGCGTGTGGGTGAGATCGGTGAAATAGGGCGGCTCCTGCACATAGGTTGAGTTCCCGTCCCATCCATAGGTGAGGCCGCCGGTGACCTTGATGTCCTGCCACTCCTCGTCGCCCTCGAACACATTGCCGTAGCGCCGCCGGAACATCGATTTCCTCACCGCCTTGCGCACGGTCTTGGCCACCGCCTTTGACGAGGGCCAGAGGTCCTTGAGGTAGACAGGCTCACCATCGGCATCGGTGCCGAGCGGCTCGGTGGCAAGATCGACCGTGATCGAGCCGGCGAGCGCATAAGCCACCACGAGCGGCGGCGAGGCGAGATAGTTGGCGCGCACGTCGTGATTGACCCGGCCCTCGAAATTGCGGTTGCCTGACAGCACCGAAGCGACCGCGAGCCCATGGCCGTGGATGGTCTTGGAGATGTCCTCGGGCAGCGGCCCTGAATTACCGATGCAGGTGGTGCAGCCGTACCCCACGAGATTGAAGCCGAGCGTGTCGAGTTCGTGCTGCAGCCCGGCCTTTTCCAGATAGTCGGTCACCACCTGCGATCCAGGCGCGAGCGACGTCTTTACCCACGGCTTGACCTGCAGCCCGCGCTTCACCGCGTTGCGGGCGAGTATGCCGGCAGCGACCATCACGAAAGGATTCGAAGTGTTGGTGCAGGAGGTGATGGCGGCGATTACCACATCGCCATGGCCGAGATCGAAATTGGCGCCGGGGACCGGCACGCGCTTACCCGCCTCGTGGCCCTTGCCGTATTCCTTGTCGAGCGCCTCGGCAAAGGCGCCCGCGGCGCGGGCGAGGGGCACCCGGTCCTGCGGCCGCTTCGGCCCCGCGATCGACGGCTCGACCTCGGCAAGATTGAGCGCGATGGTGTCGGTGAACACCGGGTCCGCCGTGTCGCCGTCGCGGAACAGGCCTTGCGCCTCAGCATAGGCCTCGACCAGCGCGATGCGCGAGTGCTTGCGGTCGGTGGCGTCGAGATAGACAAGCGTCTCGTCGTCGATGGGGAAGAAGCCGCAGGTCGCGCCATATTCCGGCGCCATATTGGCAATGGTGGCGCGGTCCTCGACCGGGAGATTGTCGAGCCCCTCGCCGAAGAACTCCACGAACTTGCCGACAACGCCGGCGCGCCTGAGCCGCTCGGTGACGGTGAGCACGAGGTCGGTCGCGGTCACGCCCTCTCGGAGCTTGCCGGTCAGGCGGAAGCCGATCACCTCAGGGATCACCATGGAGATCGGCTGGCCGAGCATCGCGGCCTCAGCCTCGATGCCGCCGACGCCCCAGCCGAGCACGGAGAGGCCGTTCACCATGGTGGTGTGGCTGTCAGTGCCGACCAGAGTATCGGGGAAGGCGAGCGCCTCGCCATTCTCTTTCTTGGTCCACACGGTCTGCGCCAGATATTCGAGATTCACCTGGTGGCAGATGCCGGTCCCTGGCGGCACCACGCGGAAATTGTCGAAGCCGCCGCTGCCCCAGCGCAGGAACGCATAGCGCTCGCCGTTCCGCTCATATTCCTTCTCGACATTGACGTCGAAGGCGCGGGCGTTGCCGAAGGCGTCGACCATCACCGAATGGTCGATGACGAGATCAACGGGGACGAGCGGATTGATCTTGCGCGGGTCGCCGCCGAGCTTCTGCATGGCATCGCGCATGGCGGCAAGATCGACCACGGCGGGCACGCCGGTGAAGTCCTGCATCAGCACCCGCGCCGGGCGGAAGGCGATCTCGCGGTCGCTTTTTCGGGTTTGCAGCCACAGCGCCACGCCGCGAATGTCGTCGGCGGTGACGGTGCGGCCGTCCTCGTGGCGCAGCAGATTTTCGAGCAGCACTTTCAGCGAAAACGGCAGGCGGCCGATGCCGACAAGCCCGTTCGCCTCGGCTTCCTTCAGGTCGAAATAGTCGTAGCTGCGCTTGCCGACCTTCAGCCTTCGCCGGCATTTGAAGCTGTCGAGCGAGGTTTCGGCCGCCGATGTCACTTAAGGATCTCCTCGAGCATGGCGCGAAGTTTAGCGCGAACTTGGCGACAGGCAGACGACATGCAAAGGCTTGGCCAGTCGCTTTTAGCGAGGCGCCGGCCAAGCCACCCGGGGCAGGGCAAGCATCCCGGACTATTGGAGGCGCGCTCCCGCCTATATAAGGGCGCTTGCGGCGGCGAGACAATGCGCAACAAACGCGCTTGGGCCGCCGCTTCGCCTGCCTCGCTTCGGACCAACTTGCGCAAATTCCGGGCAAATGCCGATAAAGACCAGCCTTGCCGCGAAAGGGATCAGCTGCCAGCGCGGCAGCAGGCTCCTGTTCGAGGACTTGAGCTTCGCCCTTCAGCCGGGCGAAAGCCTGCTCGTGAGCGGGCCGAACGGCGCAGGCAAAACGAGCCTGTTGCGGCTGATCGCGGGGCTCCTGCCGTTGCGCTCTGGCCGTATCGAAGGCGGAGATGCGTCGGTGCCCCTTCCTGAGCTTTGTCACTATGTCGGGCACCTGAACGGCATCAAGTCCGCGCTGAACCTCAGCGAGAATGTGAGCTTCTGGGTCGACTTTCTCGGCGGTGATGGCTCGGGGGTGGAGGGCGCCTATCGGGCGTTCGGCCTTGCCGAGCTGAAAGAGCTGCCGGCGGGCCTGCTCTCGGCGGGACAGAAGCGGAAGCTTGCGCTGCTTCGCCTCTTCGCCGCCCCCCGCCCCATCTGGCTGCTCGACGAGCCGTCGGTCTCTCTCGATGTTTCCTCGGTCAAGGTCCTCGACAAGGCGATCGCGCAGCACCTTGCGCAAGGCGGCATCGCCGTGGTGGCGAGCCACGTGGCCCTCAAGGTGAAGTTTGCGCAGGAGCTTGCGCTCAAGCTGGAGCCTCTCACGTGAAAGAGGCTTTCGCGCTGTTTCGCCGCGACGTGATGCTCGCCTGGCGCGAAGGGGGCACCATCGGCACGGCACTCGGCTTCTACCTCGTCGTGGTCGCCATCACCCCGTTGGGGCTCGGCCCCGACCTCAATCTTCTCTCCCGCATCGCGCCCGGCGTATTGTGGGTGGCGCTTCTGCTCGCGAGCCTGCTTTCCGCCGACCGCATCTTCCACAACGACTATGAGGACGGCGCGCTCGATGTGCTGGCCACGGGACCGTTGCCGCTCGAGCTCGTCGCCGCGGTGAAGAGCCTCGCCCATTGGGTCACCACCGGCATTCCGCTCGCGTTGCTTGCGCCGATCCTCGGGCTTCTTCTCAATCTTCCGATCGAGTCCTTTCCCCTGCTCGTGCTCTCCATGCTCGCAGGAACGCCGGCGGTGAGCTTCGTTGCGGGGATAGGGGCGAGCCTCACACTGGGCTTGAGAAGGAGCGGTGTGCTGCTCGCGCTTCTGGTTCTGCCGCTCTATGTACCGGTGCTGATCTTCGGTGTGGCCTGCGTCTCTGCGGCAAGTGTAGGCCCTGCCTCGCCCTGGCCTCCGTTCTTGATCCTGTGCGCGATTAGCCTGGCGAGTATCGTGCTCGCGCCCATCGCCGCCGCCGCCGCGCTTCGCAATGCGATGCGTTAGGCGACATAAGCGCGGCATCACTCGGCGCCGCTTCGCAAGCAGGTTCGATTTTTCCGACATTTCAAAAGCAACGTGCCGTGTTGTCTTCTCTTCCCTCCGCGAATAGAGAACTGGATAGGTAAAATGACATCCGGACGACCCGCTTGAGGCTTGGGCGTGAAACCTGAAGTGTCGCCAAATCCCAAAACGTCCACGCCGTCACCCTCATGGCGCCGCTCGATTCTCTGGTTTGTTGGCGGCGCGCTCTCAACCATTCTGCTGCTGGTCGTTGCGTATTTCGGCATTCGCATGGCCTACACCAGCGGACAGCTTCCCGAACGCCAGGCGAAAACCGAAGCTCAACTGGCGGCAAGGTTCGCCGCGGATATGAAGCAAGCCACCGAGGAGAACCGTACGGACATCGAGGGTCATGTGCGGACCCTGTACGCGCGCCAACAGCGCGACCCAAATGCCACGCTCGATTTTCTGCTGCTTTCCGGTGGCGGCGACCGCGGCGCGTTTGGAACAGGATTTCTTTTGGGCTGGTCAACCGTCGCTTCAGGGGCGAACGCGCTGCCAAAGTTCGACGGCGTTTCCGGCGTCAGCACCGGCGCGTTTATCGCGCCGTTCGCCTTCTTGGGAACGCTTGCCGATTACGAGACAATCGATCGCCTCTTCCGTAATCCAAAGCCAGACTGGGTGGAGCAGCGCGGCCTGTTTTTCTTCCTGCCCGAGAATGCGAGCTTAGCCGAGGTACCCGGCCTCGTGCGCGACCTGCGAGCGCAGGTCAACCTGCCGTTCGCCGAGCGAATCGCGCAAGCGGGCAGCACCGGCGGACATCGCGTGCTGCTGATTCAAGCCACCGACATCGACGGCGGCACCGCTCGCGCCTTCGATGCAGTGGCCGCCGCGCGCGAAGCGGTCGCGACCGGTGACACAAAGCTGTTGAGCGACATTCTGCTCTCTTCCGCCGCCATTCCAGGCGCGTTCCCGCCGCGCGAAATTCAAGGCAGGCTGTACGCCGATGGCGGCATCGCCAGCAATTTCTTTTATGGCGGCCCCATGGATGAGAGCGACACCTTTGGCGCCACATGGCGGCGCGAGCATCCAAACGCGCCGATTCCAAAGACGCGCTACTGGGTGATTATCAATGAATACATTGAGCCGGTTCCAGTCACGGTACAGCCAACGTGGCCGGCGATTGTCGAGCGCAGCCTCTATGTCGCCGTGCGCTCGGCGGAAGCCATTGCGCTGCGTCATCTCTACACGCTGGCGGAAGCGACAAAGTTGCGCGGCGACGGAGAGGTTGAAGTGCGCTGGGTCGCAGTGCCGCAAACCTGGAGACCGCTCAACGATCAGTTCTTCGATGAGGCGACGATGCGCCAGCTGTCGGATGAGGGCAGGCGCCTCGGCGCCGACCCCAAATCGTGGAACACGAAGGCGCCGTGATCGCCGCGCCGCAATATGTGCCCTAGCGGCGGCGGAATGTCCGGTTATGGCACCTAGCGGAAACGTGCACCATCTATCCCCGCGCCCCAGCATCCTTTGTCCCTCCCCGCAAGGGACGGATGGTAAAGCAGCAGATCGCTGGTCAACCAGCAATCAACCATCCGCAAAGAAAATCCAGGCAAGAAGGTCTGGCTCTTTGACAAAGATCGTCGGCGTGTGGTTCCATTTCCAATGAGCACCACGCGATGTTCCAAGGAAGGCTGCGAAAAGAGGGTTCTGTCAATGTTGAGCAAGGTGTCATTGGTCCTCATTTGCGGCGTGCTGGCATCGTCATTTTCGATGAGCGCGCACGCTTCCTCAATTTCGTCGGCTCGATCGCAACCGGCGCCGTCATCCATCACATTGGTGCGCGACGGTTGTGGATTGGGCTTCCACTGGGCGCCCTGCGGCTGCATTCGTAACTACACGGTGTGCCCAGTGATCGTCGTCCCGGTAGCACCGGTAGTCGTTGCCCCCCAATACGCGCCGCCCGTCGTTGTAACGCCGGCCGTCTGTCCGTACGGCTATTATCTCGGTCCGTACGGTAGATGCCTGCCGTACTGAACTAGCCCAAGCTCATGCGACGAAGGCGTCGGCTTAGACCGGCGCCTTTTCCATGTGATGATGCTAAGTCGGACGCGAGCGCACTCCTCTTCATACCTCCCCCCTCATGGGGAGGTCCGACGACGCCTTGGCGGCGCGGGGCGCTCTCGCTTCAGCATATGGCCGCAATTGCGCTCTCTCCCCAAACCAACTAGACCAACCGCCATGTGGAGCCTGGCCAATCCGACGCGATTTCTCGAGCTCGCCGACCGCCTCATCCCCTGGCTCGCCGGGCTCACTTTCCTTCTCCTCGGTGTCGGCCTCTATCTCTCCTTCTTCGTGGCGCCCCCCGATTACCAGCAGGGCGAGACCGTCAAGATCATGTTCGTGCATGTGCCGTCGGCCTGGCTTGCCATGTTCGGCTATACGCTGATCGCCATTGCCAGCATCGGCTCGCTCATCTGGCGCCATCCGCTTGCCGACGTCGCCGCCAAGACCGCAGCCCCGATCGGCGCCACCTTCTGTTTCCTCGCCCTCGTCACCGGCTCGTTGTGGGGGAAACCGATGTGGGGCACCTATTGGGTGTGGGACGCGCGGCTCACCTCGATGCTCGTGCTGTTCCTGCTCTATCTCGGGCTGATCGCGCTTTGGCAGTCGATCGAGGAGCCTGGCCGCGCCGGCCGCGCCGCCGCCATCCTCGCCATCGTCGGCTTCGTCAACGTGCCCATCATCAAATTCTCTGTCGATTGGTGGAACACGCTGCATCAGCCGGCGAGCATCTTCCGGGTGGGCGGCCCCACCATCGACCCGGCGCTGCTCACGCCTCTGTTCGTCATGGCGGCGGGGTTCACCCTGCTCTTCATTCTGTTGCACCTCATCGCCATGCGCGCCGAGATCTTGCGCCGCCGGGTGCATGCGCTCCGCCAGGTGCATGTCGAGCGCGCCGCTTCTGCCTGAGGCCGGACACCGCCGCCCATGCCCGATCTCGGTCCCCACGCGGCATTCATCTGGGCGGCTTATGCCGTGACCTTCATCGCCGTTGCGGCGCTCATCGTGTTCATCGTGCAGGACGACCGGAGGCAGCGGCAGCTGCTCGCCGAACTCGATCGGCAGGGCATCAGGCGGCGCTCAGCCAAAGCGGATGACACGCCGAAGCCGCGTCAGGCGAAGCCCCGGGCGAGAAAGAAGACGCCATGACCGCTGCCGCGCCACACTCGTTCTGGCAGCGCTGGGGGCTCGCCCTTCCGCTCCTGATCTTCGCCTCGCTCTCGGGGCTGTTCTGGTACGCGCTCCATAGCGGCGACCCCTCCCAGCTGCCTTCCGCGCTGGTGGGCAAGAAGGTGCCGGCCTTCACCTTGCCGCCGATCGAGGGGCTCACCGGGCCCGGTTCGCAAGGGTTCGAGACTGCCGATCTTGCCAATGGCGAGCCGACCATCGTCAATGTGTGGGCCTCGTGGTGCGTGCCCTGTCACGAAGAGCATCCTTTGCTCTTGGAGCTTGCCAAGCAGCCCGGGGTTCGCCTTTACGGCATCAACTACAAGGACGATGCCGCGGCGGCGCGGCGGTTCCTCGGCCGCTATGGCAACCCCTTCGCCAGGGTCGGCGCCGACCGCTCAGGGCGCGTCGCCATCGACTGGGGCGTCTATGGCGTGCCAGAGACCTATGTGATCACGGGCGACGGCAAGATTGCCTACCGCCATGTGGGCCCTCTCACCGAGGACGCCATCAAACAAAAGCTGCTGCCACTGGTCCAGCCTTCCGGAGAGAAACCGCGAGGCTGACGAGGGGCAGGCTACTTGTTCATGGCAGTGACGATCGTATTGAGGATGTCGAGGAACTCCTGCCGCTTGGCCGGCGGCAGAACGGCAAGCAGCCGCGAATCCGTGGCAGCGGCACCAGGCTCGGCGTCGCGCAAGCCCTTCCAGCCCTGCGAGGTGAGCTTGATGGCGTAGGCCCTGCCGTCCTCCTTGGCGCGCTTCCGTTGAATGAGCCCCCGCGCGAGCAGTCGCGCCACAATGTCGGCGAGGGTCGACCTGTCGATCCCGGTCCGGCCCACAAGGTCGGTCTGGGTGAGCCCCTCTTCGTCGGCGATGGTCATAAGCACGGCAAATTGCCGAGGCGTGAGACCGCTGGCACGGGCCTCGGCCTGGAAAATGTCCGTCGCGCGTTGACCGGCGCGATGGATCAAATGCGTCGCCGAACGCTCCAGTTGATTAGAGTTCTTCGCACCCATCTGACGCTCCGTCTCTTTTCGCGGGCGTCACGCCCGCGTTGCCCCTACGACGGTAAGATGACTTTCTCTTGCAGTTTAACGCAAATTGAAGATAATTTGCTCTAAACCTCAGATTGCAGTATGCCCCCACACACATCTTAACGTTGTCTAGCGTGAAGGCAAAGTCCCCAGCCCCGGGCGGAATATTGGTATTGGACGCGCCGCCTGCAAGATCAGGGGCACACGACCTTTCGGCTAATCTTTAGGCGCTTGTCCCGGTGTCTTTGCCTCCCGGGGCATCGCTGTAGCGCTGCATGAGCGGCATCTGCGACAGCGCGAAGACGAAAGTCAGAGGCAGAAAGCCGAAGGCCTTGAAGCTCACCCAGGTGTCGGTCGACACATTGCGCCAGACGATCTCGTTCAGAACTGCCATGGCAATGAAGAACAGCGCCCAGCGCAGCGTGAGCTTGCGCCAGCCTGGCTCGGTGAGATTGAACACCGAGCCGAGCAGAAGCTCGAGCACCGGTTTCTTGAGCAAAAGACCGGCGCCAAGGAACGCGGCGAACGCAAGATAGACGATGGTGGGCTTCAGCTTGATGAAGGTGTCGTCGCGGAGATAGAGCGTGAGCGTGCCGAATACGAGCACCACGACGGCACTGACCAGAAGCATCATCGGCAGCTTGTGATAGCGCCACCAGGCCACCGCGAGCGCGACCACGGTCACGGCCATGAAGGAAGCCGTCGCCGCATAGATGCCTGCCGCGGCATTGGCGGCGAAGAACACGAGCAGCGGGCCAAGCTCGATAGCGAGCTTGGTGGCGAGCGCCGCGCCCGATTCGGCGTTTTGCGGTCGCCCCGAAGGCTCTGCGTCAGGCGGCTGCGGCATTCCTGGTGTCCAGACCGGCGATGGCGCGGGCGAAATCCTCGGCGTCGAAGGGCTGCAAATCGTCGACGCCTTCGCCGACACCGATGGCGCTCACCGGCAAACCGAAGCGCTCGGCGATGGCGACAACGATGCCGCCGCGTGCGCTGCCGTCGAGCTTGGTCGCCACCAGGCTGGTGACACCCGCGATCTCCTGAAAGGTTTCCACCTGGTTGAGCGCATTCTGTCCGGTGGTGGCGTCAAGCACGAGCACCACGCTGTGCGGGGCGGCGACGTCGAGCTTCTTCAGCACGCGCACGATCTTGGCGAGTTCCGCCATCAAATCGGCCTTGTTCTGCAGGCGACCCGCCGTGTCGATGATGAGCACGCGCCGCTTCTCGGCGCGGGCGCGCTCGAGCGCCTCGTAGGCGACGCCGGCTGGATCGGCACCTACACCTCTGGAGACCACCTCGGCACCGACGCGGGCCCCCCATACCTTCAACTGATCGATGGCCGCGGCGCGAAAGGTGTCGGCGGCGGCGAGCATTACCGACGACCCCGCGCGCATGAAGTAATGCGCCAACTTGGCCGCGGTAGTGGTCTTGCCGGTCCCGTTCACGCCGACGAGAAGGATCACATGCGGGTGGGCGCGCGCGTCGAGCACGAAGGGCTTGGCCACGGGGGCAAGCACCTTGGCGATTTCGGCGGCAAGCAGATCGCGCAAGCCTTGCGGCGACAGTCCCCGCTCATGGCGGGTCGCGGCCAGCGCCTGTCTGATGCGCGAGGCCATGGGCACGCCGAGATCGGCCTTGATCAGCGCATCCTCAAGCTCATCCAGCGTCTCTTCGTCGAGCTTCCTGCGGCTCAACACCGAAGCAAGATTGTCGCTGAGCGCATTTGAAGTGCGGGCAAGCCCGGCGCGGAGTTGTGTGAACCAGCTCCGCCGGGGAGCAAGCTCGCTCTGCGCCGACGCCTTCGAGGGCTTATCGTCCTCCGTCTTTTGTGGCTCTGTCGCGGGCTGAGGAGGGTCCGGTTCCTCCGGCGTGCCCTTTTCCCGGGTGCCGGGCGCCCTTTCCTCTGGCTGACTCGCCCCTTCACGCGTGGCAGGACCCGCGGGCGGAGGCACCGCGGCCGGCGCCTTGGATTTCGGCTTGCGCGGACGTTTTCCGCCGGCGGGCTTCGGGCCCTTCGGCCCCTCGCCCAATGGCCCGCTGTCGTCCTTGGCAGCATGCGGCATGGCTGGCGGCGGCGCCTTGAGCTTGGCAGCCTTCTTGGCGTGGGCAGCACCTTCAGCCGTCTTTGCCGGCTGCTTTTGCTTTGGCGGCTCCTTCTGAGCCGGCTTTGACGCCGGAGGCTCTCTCTTGACCGGTTTCGGCGCAGGCGGCTCTGTCTTCGGCGGCTCCGCCGCGTCTAAACCGAACAGCCGCTGCCAGAATCCTGGCTTCTTCTCGCTACTCACGCCCGCATCCTCGCGATCAAAGCGCTGCCGTCATGGCCATTCACAATAGCGTCGATCAATTTCGGCGCGCCTTTGGGTGCCTCAATCTTGACCGGGGTAAAGTCGCCGGCGCGCCCGCGTCCTTCGCTCTCCATGAGCACCTGAATATGCCGGCCCTTCGCGTTCACAAGATGGCGCCGCAGGGCCTCGACGCCCTTTTCGCGCAAGCAAGCGGCCCGGCTCGCGATCACCGCGCCATTGAGCTGGCGCATGCGCGCCGCAGGCGTCCCCGGCCGCGCCGAGAACGGAAAGACGTGCAAGAAGGTGAGCCCGCAATCGTCGACCAACGACAGCGTTCCTGCGAACATCGCCTCGCTCTCGGTGGGAAAGCCGGCGATGAGGTCGGCGCCGAACACCATGTCCGGGCGAAGGCGGCGGACCTCCTCACAGAAACTCACGGCATGGGCCCGCGAATGCCGCCGCTTCATGCGCTTGAGCGTGAGGTCGTCGCCGGCCTGCAGCGAGAGATGGAGATGCGGCATCAGCCGCTCCTCCTCGGCGATTGTCCGGAGTAGCGCGGCATCGGCCTCGATCGAATCGATGGAGGAGAGCCGCAAGCGCTTGAGCTCAGGCACGAGCGCCAGAATCTTGGTGACGAGCTTGCCGAGCGTGAGTTCGCCGGGAAGGTCCCCGCCGTAAGCCGTAATGTCGACGCCGGTCAGCACGATCTCGGCATAGCCGTTCTCGACCAGCTTGCGCACCTGCGCCACCACCTCGCCCGCCGGCACCGAGCGCGACGGTCCGCGGCCATAAGGAATGATGCAGAAGGTGCAGCGATGGTCGCAGCCGTTCTGGATCTGCACATAGGCGCGGGCCTGGGCGCCGAAGCCATCGATCAGATGGCCCGCGGTCTCTTTCACCGACATGATGTCGTTGACCTTGACCCGCTCGGTCTCTTCGAGACAAAGCCCCTCGAAGGTTTGCGCCTCGGTCTTCTCGCTATTGCCGATGACGTGGTCCACCTCTTCCATGGCGGCGAAGCGCGCGGGATCGATCTGCGCCGCGCAGCCGGTGACCACGATCTTGGCGCCGGGGTTTTCGCGGCGCGCCCGCCGAATAGCCTGCCGCGCCTGACGCACGCTCTCCTGCGTCACCGCGCAGGTGTTGACGATCACCGTGGGCCCAAGCCCGGCGTCGCATGCATGCTTGCGCATGACCTCCGACTCATAGGCGTTGAGCCTGCAGCCGAAGGTGATGATCTCGATATTCGACATTGGCGGCTTCTAACACGAAACGAGCGAACTTGCCGAGCCTGACATCCCTCCCCCTCGTGGGGAGGGACGGTGACGCCCTTGGCGTCGCCGGGGTGGGGGGGCGGACAATCGTAGCCTGTCTCACCCCACCCGGCGCGCGGATCGCGCGCCGACCTCCCCGTCAAGGGGAGGTATGAAACAGAGAACAGCTCAATCCACTCGAGTTTCAACTCCTTGCAAGAGCTCCGGCGGGATGGTGCCTTGATAGTCGAGGGCGAAAGGGCCGGTCATCAGAATATGGTCGTCGGTATCGCGCCAGTCGATGACGAGATCGCCGCCTGGCAGCGTCACTGTCACATGACGCCCCGTGAGCCCCAGGCGCACCGCAGCAACGGCGGCGGCGCAGGCCGCGGTGCCGCAAGCGCGTGTGAGCCCGGCGCCGCGCTCCCAAGTACGCAGCCGCAAGGAGGAAGGCCCGGTCACCTGCGCGAGCGAGATGTTGGCGCGCTCGGGAAACAGCGGATCGTGCTCGAGCACAGGCCCGAAGCTGGCAAGGTCGTGCGCCTCGACATCTTCGACAAAGAAGATGCAGTGCGGGTTGCCGACATTGACCATGGACGCGGCACCGAGACCCGACGCGCCCGACTGCGGCAACTCGATTGCCCGCGTGTCGCCGAATAGCCGGTTGAGCGGGATCTCGTTCCAAGCGAAACGCGGCGCGCTCATATCGATGGTGACGCTGCCGTCCTTGCCGACCGTCGCCGCCAGCATTCCGCTCTCGGTCTCGATACTGACGTGAGGGCTGCCGCGCTCGGCGACGAGCAGCGCCGCCACGCAGCGCGCGGCATTGCCGCAAGCACCGACCTCGCCGCCGTCAGCATTCCAGATGCGCATGAACACGTCGGCGAAATCGGACGGTTCGAGCGCGATCACCTGATCGCAGCCAATGCCGTGGTTGCGGTCGGCGATGGCGGCAATCTGGGCCGCCTCGAGCGCGATCGGACGGACCCGCGCATCGAGCACGACGAAGTCGTTGCCGAGGCCATTCATCTTGCGGAATGAGATGCTGCCGGTCATGAGCTTTGCCGATTCTGTTCGGCCTGTTATATGGCCTTTAGTTTACGAATGGACCAGTTGGTACGCATGAATCAGCAAGCCCCCCACCCCGGCGACGCCTTCGGCATCGCCATCCCTCCCCACGAGGGGGAGGGATGGGAGTCCCCCGCACCCTCTTCAGCCTCATACCTCCCCTTGATGGGGAGGTCGGCGCGCATCGCGCGCCAGGTGGGGTGATGGTCTTATGTCAGCATCTCCGCCCCATGATCCGGCCAAAGCCCTCGTTCCGCATACTCTGACGGAGCCGATTGCCGGAAGCGGCAAGGGGCCGCTCGCCGGGCGGACTTTCATGGTCAAGGACCTGTTTGCCATCGCCGGCCACAAGGTCTCGGCCGGCAACCCCGATTGGTACGCGGCGGCAAGTCCGGCGACCGAGACGGCGCCCGCGATCGGACGCCTGCTCGACGCCGGCGCGACCCTCACCGGCATCACCATCTGCGATGAGTTCTTCTACAGCGTGCTCGGCACCAATATTCACTACGGCGCGCCGGTGAACACCAAAGCGCTGCGTCATGTCACCGGCGGCTCGTCCTGCGGCTCGGCGGCGGCCGTTGCTGGCGGCATGTGCGACTTCGCGCTCGGCAGCGACACCGGCGGCTCGGTGCGCGTGCCAGCGGCGTTTTGCGGCCTCTACGGGCTCCGCCCCACCCATGGCCGCATCGACATTGCCGGCGTGACGCCCATGGCGCCGAGCTACGACACCGTCGGTTTTCTCGCCGGCGACGCAAATTTGTTTCGCGAGGTCGGCCGAGTGCTGCTCGAGGGCCCGCGCGTCGATGCCCCGCTGCAACGTTTGATCATCGCCCAAGACATGGTCTCGCGCTCGGAGGCGAGCATCGACGAAGAGATTTGGAGGGTGCTGCACAGAATCGACCGCGCGCTGCCCACGCCCGAACACATGGACGTCGTGGGCGAAGAATTCGACGCCTGGCGCAATGCCTTTCGCTTCAATCAAGGCTTCGAGCTGCAGTCGACGCTGACGCCCTTCGCGCTAGCCCATGCTGATGGATTGTCACCGGCGATCAGGGAGCGCTTCGAGATCGCCGCCCGCATCACCCCAGGCGAGGCTAAGACGGGCGGCGAAATCCGGGCCGAGGTCAGGAAGCGCCTGCACGCGCTGGCGAAGCCGGGCACCATGATCCTTTTGCCGACCACGCCGACCCTTCCGCCGGAGCGCGACATTCCCGACGGCGCCTCGACCGTGGAGTTCCGGGCCATGACGCTTGGCAGCACCTGCCTGGCAGGTCATGCCGGACTGCCGCAGATTTCCATTCCGGCGGGCCTCGCTGCGGGCTGCCCGGTTGGATTGTCCTTCATCGGCTGGGAAGGGGGCGACGAGGCCCTTCTCGATCTCGCGGTGAAGCTCGCACCGATGATTGGGGGGGTCCGCTCATGATCCTGGCCGTTTTGGGAGCGATCCTAATTGTCGCCGGTGTGGCCATTGTCGTGCGCAAGACGGCAGAGACCTGGATGCAAAGGCGCGCCGGCAAGCTGGACGAAACCGGCGAAAAACCGAAGATCTCCTATCAGGCAATCGTGCTCATCGGCGTTGGGGCGCTCCTTATCGCGATTTCCACCTCCACGTCGCCTTAACCGTCGGCAAGGCTTGACTTGCCGGCTCCGCTCGCCGACATTCCCGCCGAATTCATTGGCAGCTCAAATTCCTGAGCCGCCGCCCCGGGCGAGATCCGGGGGGGTCAACACCCGACAGCGCGGATGCGCCCTCGGGTGCGTTTGTAGTTTGCATTGGCTCCTTGCCCGGAGGAGGCGCGTAGCGCCGTCGCCAAGGGTGAGGTTAGGAACGTCATGGTTCGAGACGCGGCCTTCGGCCGCTCCTCACCATGAGGAAGGCTAAGATTGATGTTCGACACCCTGTCGGAACGCCTTGGCGCCATTCTCGACAAGCTCACCCGCAAGGGCGCGCTTTCAGAGGCCGACGTCAACGAGGCGATGCGCGAGGTCCGCCGCGCGCTGCTCGAGGCCGACGTGGCTCTCGATGTGGTGCGCGATTTTGTCGACGCCGTGAAGGCGAAGGCCGTTGGCCAGGAAGTGGTGCGCTCGATCACTCCCGGCCAGATGGTCATCAAGATCGTGTATGACGAGCTCGTGCGTACTCTTGGCACCGAGGCCGAGCCGATCGATCTCGCCGCCTCCCCGCCAGTGGTGATGATGCTGGTCGGCCTACAGGGCTCGGGCAAGACCACCACCGCCGCCAAGCTCGGCCGGCGTCTGCAAAATCGCGACAAGCAGAAGGTGCTGATGGCCTCGCTCGATACGCGGAGGCCCGCGGCGCAGGAGCAGCTTCGCGTGCTTGGCGAGCAGACCCAAGTCGCCACGCTTCCCGTTATCGAAGGCCAGGACCCGGCTGCCATCACCAGGCGCGCGCTTCAGGCTGCGAAGCTCGGCGGTTATGACGTGCTTCTGCTCGACACCGCCGGCCGCACCCATATCGACGAAGCGCTGATGGCCGAGACGGCGGAGATCGCTGACATCGCCGAGCCGCACGAGACGCTGCTCGTCGCCGACGCGCTGACCGGCCAGGACGCCGTCAATCTCGCGCGCAATTTCGATCGGCGCGTGGCGCTCACCGGCATCGTGCTCACCCGCATCGATGGCGACGGACGCGGCGGTGCTGCGCTCTCCATGCGCGCGGTGACCGGCAAGCCGATCAAGCTCGTGGGCGTGGGCGAAAGAGTCGACGCGCTCGAAGACTTCGATCCCTCGCGCATCGCCGGCCGCATTCTCGGCATGGGCGACGTGGTTGGCCTGGTCGAGAAGGCGATCGAGACCGTCGAGATCGACAAGGCCGAGAAGATCGCCGCCAAGATGCGCAAGGGCGCCTTCGACCTCGACGATCTCGGCGAGCAGCTT
>NZ_JBOHJB010000060.1:0-18578 GCF_050728395.1 Methyloceanibacter sp. | reverse complement strand
CAGCCCTTCACCGAGCGCTGCATGTCGGTCACTTCCTCGGGCCGCTCGTCGATCAAGAGCACGATCAGATAGCACTCCGGGTGGTTGGCGGTGACCGAGTGGGCGATGTTCTGGAGGATCACGGTCTTGCCGGTGCGCGGCTGCGCCACGATCAGGCCGCGCTGGCCCTTGCCCAGCGGCGCCACGATGTCGATGACGCGGCCGGTCTGGTCCTTGCTCGTCGGCTTATCGATCTCCATCTGCATCCACTCGTCGGGATAGAGCGGCGTCAGATTGTCGAAGTGGATCTTGTGGCGCTGCTTCTCGGGGTCGTCGAAATTGATGGTGTTGACCTTGAGCAGCGCGAAATAGCGCTCGCCCTCTTTCGGGCTTCTGATCTGGCCTTCGACCGTGTCGCCGGTGCGCAATCCGAACCTGCGGATCTGCGACGGCGAGACGTAGATGTCATCCGGCCCGGCGAGGTAATTCGAATCGGGCGAGCGCAGAAAGCCGAAGCCGTCCTGCAATACCTCGACCACGCCGGTGCCGGTGATGTCGACGTCACGGGCGGCTAGTTGTTTCAGGATCGCGAACATGAGCTCCTGCTTGCGCATGGCGCTCGCGTTCTCGACGGCGACCTCCTCGGCGAAGCTCAACAGCTCCGTCGGCGATTTCGTCTTGAGGTCCTGCAGTTTCATTTCCTGCATGCAAAGCTACTCCAAACGGGGGATGGTTGATTTCTGAAGGGTTCCACACGCGTTACGCATGCGGGCATTTCGTGGAAGGGGGAATTTGCCTCGGGCTTGAGGCAGGACTTAAGCCTGATCCGCGCCGGGTTGACCCAATTTTTCAAGGATTTTTCGGGTCGCGACGGCGTTCCCGGAGCGGATGCGACTCATCTTATAGCAGACCAGACGGGCGGGCGGAACAGGCTTACCAAGGCCGGTCAAAATGGCCGCACGACCACCAAAATCACGATGCCGATCATGAGCAGCGTCGGCACTTCGTTTACCATGCGGTAGAAACGCGCGTCGTGCGTATTGCGGTCTAACGCGAAGTCCTTGGTCCATTTGGCCAGCATGCCGTGAAAGGCCGAGAGCAGAAGAACCAACGCGAGCTTCGCATGAAACCAGCCATCGGCCGACCAATCGATCAATCCGGACAAGGCGAGGGTGAGCCCGAGGATCCAGCTCGCGATCATGGCCGGCGTGGTGATGAGCCGGAGCAATCTCCGTTCCATCACCTTGAAGGTCTCAGACTGCTCCGAGCCCTTGGCGCTGGCCGCATGGTAGACGAAAAGCCGCGGCAAATAGAGCAGCCCTGCCATCCAGGCGATGATCGCGATGACGTGGAAGGCCTTGATATAGGACAGCGGCATGTCGATTGCTAGGCCTTGCCCTTTACCAACTCGACAAGGCGCGCGACATGCTCCGGCGGCGTGTCGGGCAGAATGCCGTGGCCGAGATTGAACACGAACGGCGCGCCGCCAAGCGTGTTGAGGATGGTAGTGACGCGGGCCTCCATAGGCTCGCCGCCGGCAAGCAGCAGCAGCGGATCGAGATTGCCTTGCACCGGCAGCCGCGCTTGCAGCGTCTCGCGCATGAAGGAAAGCGGCATGGACGTGTCGCAGCCGATGGCGTCGATCCCGGTTTCCCGCGCGTAGGTTTCAGCCTGCGCGCCGGCGCCGCGGGGAAAACCAATGATTGGCACGTCAGGGGCTTCCGCTTTGACACCAGCCACGATGGACCGAGTCGGGGTGCTGCACCAGCGGGCGAACTCATTTTCGGGCAGGCTTCCAGCCCAGCTGTCGAAGATTTGTAGGACGCGGGCTCCAGCCTTCACCTGGCCGAGCAGATAGGCGACCGATGTCTCGACCAGAAGATCGATGAGGCTCTGGAAAGAGGCCGCATCGCGATAGGCCCAAAGCCTTGCTTGCGCCTGGTCCTTGCTACCCGCACCCTCGACCATATAGGTGGCCACGGTCCACGGTGCGCCGCAAAAGCCGATCACCGGAACTCCTGACGGAAGCTCCGTGACCACAAGCCGCAAGGTCTCATACACTGGGGCAAATCGCGCTTCAGCCGCAGCCCGGTCGAGCCTCGCCAGACCCTCGGCGCTTCGCACCGGCTCGAGCTTCGGGCCTTCGCCCTCGACAAACTCGACCTTCTGCCCGAGGGCATACGGCACCATCAAAATGTCGGAAAAGACGATCGCCGCATCGAGATCAAACCGCCGCAAGGGCTGCAGCGTGACTTCCGCGGCAAGCTCGGGATTAAGGCAAAGTCCGAGGAAGGAGCCGGCCTTGGCCCTCACCTCCCGATATTCAGGCAGGTAACGCCCAGCCTGGCGCATGAGCCAGATTGGCGGTGGATCGACAGTCCTGCCGCTCAAAGCTGAGATGAGCCGGTCTTGGGACAGATGTGGACGCAACATGGCTTTCTCAAAACATCATAAGAGAGTCTTAAATTAGTTTTCTGTTTCTTCTATTAGCGCGTGATTAGCGGACATTCAGCGCTGTCACCAGTCTGTCGACAGAGAAAGAGCGCGTCCGCCCCATACGTTTGACCTCCGAAAATTCGCCCTGTGGGCAAAGGCTGGAGGAGTCTTGCGGGAAAGACCGCAAGACTCTGGATTCCAGGCAGCCACGCCGGCTGTGCAGGAATTTCGGATAGGCTGTGGGGAGCAGCCTTCTTGGCTTGGGGAGGAGGAAAGGTATTGTGACGGGCCGTCTCGCAGGCGTCATTTTCTCGACACAAGCGAATCTGTGAAGAAGTCATGCGCCTTGTTCCGCTTGGCCAGGGATGAGCGGGGGGTGCTCCGGCAGTTGCTCCGTTAATCATTCGCAGTTATCCAGAGGCATCGCCATGGATGCTCCCCGCACTTTCCACCTGCACATGATCTCTGACGCGACCGGCGAGACGCTGGTGGCGGTCGCCAAGGCGGTGCGGGTGCAATATTCCCAAGCCCGTGCCATCGAGCATATTCACCCGCTGGTGCGCAGCAAACGCGAGCTCGAGCGCGTGCTTAAGGACGTCGAGGCCAATCCCGGCATGGTGCTTTATACCATCATCAATCAGGAGCTTGCCGAGCAGCTCGAGCAGACCTGCAAAAAGCTGAACGTTCCGTGCGTCCCGGTGCTGAAAAGCATCCTGCAAGTGTTCGAGTCTTATCTTGGCATGTCCTCGATTCCGACGGTCGCGGGCCAGCATGTGCTCGATGCCGACTATTTCCGGCGCATCGAGGCCCTCAACTTCACCATGCTGCATGACGACGGCCATTTGCCGGAGAATCTCGACGATGCCGACATTCTCCTGATCGGCATCAGCCGCACCTCGAAGACGCCGACCAGCATCTATCTCGCCAATCGCGGCTACAAGACCGCCAACGTGCCCCTGATCCCTGGCGTGCCGCTGCCGCCGAAACTCGAGACGCGCACCAACGCTTTCGTCGTCGGCCTGGTGGCAAGCGCCGAGCGCATCTCCCAAGTCCGCCAGAACCGCGTGCTGGAACATGCCGCCTCGCATCTTGACGCCTATGTCGACCGCGAGGCGATCGCCGCCGAGATCGCCGAGACGCGGCAGCTCTGCGCCCGGCGCGGCTGGCCGGTGATCGACGTCACGCGCCGCTCGATCGAGGAGACCGCCGCCGCCATCCTGCGCCTCTATCACGATCGCGGAGCGCCGGTGCTCGAATGACGGACTTCGTCCGTGTTTGGATTTTCGATTTCATGACCGAGCGGCGCGCATGAGTGAATTCCTGCAAAGCGGCAAGCCGCCGCTGATCCTCGCCTCGTCGAGCAAGGTGCGCGCCCGCCTGCTCGAAGCCGCAGGCCTTGCCTTCAGCGTCCAACCGCCTGGCCTCGACGAGCACATCATGCGCCAGGCGGTCGGCAGCACAGGGGCGTTGAGCCCGCAGGACGTGGCCGAAGTGCTCGCCCGCGCCAAGGCAGAGGCGGTGAGCGAGCTCGTGCCGGGGGCCTTCGTCATCGGTGCCGACCAGGTGCTTGCCTTTGGCGGCCGCATCATCAACAAGCCGGACAGCATGGAAGCGGCGCGAAAGGAACTGCTCGATCTTTCGGGCAAGAGCCATACTTTGCACAGTGCAGTGGCGCTGGCCAGCAAGGGCGGAACCGTGTGGGCGCATAGCGAGAGCTCGACGCTCCTCATGCGCGAGCTCTCCCCGCAATTTATCGGCGGCTATCTCGCAGCGGCCGGTGAGGAGGTTCTGAGCTCGGTCGGGGCCTATCAGCTCGAGGGTCTCGGGATTCAGCTGTTCGAAAAGATCGACGGCGATTATTTCTCCATTCTCGGCCTTCCGCTGTTGCCGCTGCTCGCGGCGCTTCGGCGCGAAGGCGCCATCGATGGCTAGGGTGCCATGAAACGCGCCTGCGTCATCGGCTGGCCGGTCGCCCATTCGCGCTCGCCCTTCATCCACCGCTATTGGCTGAAGCTTTACGGGCTCGATGGCGCGTACGAGCTAGAGGCGGTGCGGCCGGAAGAGATCGGCGGTTTTTTGAAGGGCCTTGGGCAACGCGGCTATGCAGGCGCCAACGTGACGCTGCCGCACAAGGAGGCGGCGCTCGCCGCCTCCGATCGCCCGGATGAAGCCGCGACCGCCATCGGCGCGGCGAATACGCTTTGGCTCGACGCCAACGGCCTGCTTCATGCGAGCAACACCGACGCCTATGGCTTCATGACGCATCTCTCCGCCGAGGCGCCTGATTGGAACGCGGACGGGCGCCCGGTGATGGTGCTTGGCGCAGGGGGTGCCGCGCGCGCCATCCTGCATGGGCTGCTCGAGGCAGGTGCCACGAAAATCCAGCTCGCCAACCGGACGGAGGATCGCGCCGAGGCCTTGGCCAAGGCCTTTGGTTCCCGCGTCGTTGTCGTCCCCTGGGAGGACCGGAACACGGCGCTCGGTGCTTGCGGGCTCCTGGTCAACGCCACGAGCCTCGGCATGACCGGTAAGCCGCCGCTCGACCTCGACCTTTCCGCGCTTCCCGTGGATGCGACCGTGGCCGACATCGTCTACAGCCCGCTGCAAACGCCGCTTCTCGCCGCGGCAAAAGCGAGGGGAAACCGCACTGTCGACGGGCTCGGGATGCTGCTCCATCAGGCGGTGCCGGGCTTCGAGCGCTGGTTCGGGGTGCGCCCGGAGGTGACGCCCGAGCTTCGCGCTCATGTCGCCGCCCATCTCGGGGCGTCCTGATGCTGGTCATCGGACTGACCGGCTCGATCGGCATGGGCAAGTCGGCTGCTGCTGCGCATTTCCGGGCGCGGGGCGTGCCGGTCTGCGATGCCGATGCCGAAGTGCACCGGCTCTATGAGGGCGAGGCCGTGCCGGCGGTCGAAGCGGCCTTTCCGGCCGCGGTGCGCGGCGGCAAGATCGACCGGGCGCTGCTCGCGCAACAAGTGGCCGGATCGCCTGCGAAGCTGAAGCAGCTCGAGGGCATCGTTCATCCCATGGTGGTCAGGGCCGAGATCGATTTTCTGCGCAAAGCGGAGAAGCGCGGTGCTGCGCTCGCCGTGCTCGAGATCCCGTTGCTGTTCGAGACGGATGCTCATTCTCGGGTCGATGTGAGCGTCGTGGTGAGCGCGCCGGAAGAGGTGCAGAGGGCGCGCGTGCTCGCCCGCCCGGGCATGACGCAGGAAAAGCTCGAAGCGCTGCTCAAGCGGCAACTGTCGGACAAGGAAAAGCGCGCCCGCGCCGACTTCGTTGTGGACACGGGAACGACGTTGGCAGACATGGGGCGGCAGATCGATAAACTGATCGAGTCGCTCAAGGGCCGCGAAGGCCGCGTCATGGAGCGGCTGCGAAACCTCTAAAAACCAAGGAACGATGCTTCTTGCGCGAGATCGTGCTCGATACCGAAACCACGGGGCTTGATCCCGCGTCCGGCCATCGCATCGTCGAGATCGGCTGTGTCGAGCTGATTAATTGCATCCCGACCGGAAAAGTGTGGCACTGCCACCTCAATCCCGAGCGCGACATGCCGCAGCAGGCCTACGAGGTGCACGGGCTCTCCGTCGAGTTCCTGTCGACCAAGCCGCGCTTCCAGGAGCGCGCCGACGATCTCATCGGCTTCATCGAAGGCGCCATGCTGGTCATGCATAACGCGGCCTTCGACTTCGCCTTCCTCAATGCCGAGCTCGAGCGGCTCGCCCGCCCGCTCATTCGCTGGGACCGGGTGGTGGATACGCTGGCGCTCGCGCGCCGCAGGCACCCAGGCTCGCCATGCAGCCTCGATGCCTTGTGCAAGCGCTATGGCGTCGATCTCTCCGAGCGCGAAAAGCATAGCGCGCTCCTCGATTGCCGCCTGCTGGCCTCGGTCTATGTGGAGCTCGTGGGCGGCCACCAGGCGCGCCTCGAATTTGCGGCGAACGGCGCTTCTGCGGCCCTGCTCACCACCATCGCCTCGGGGGCGAGGGCGCGCCCGATTGCGCTTGCCCCGCGTCTCACGCCTGAGGAGCGGCTGGCGCATGAGGCCTTCGTGGCGAGCCTCGGCGATGACGCCTTGTGGCGGCCGGTGCTGTTCGCGCTTGCCGGTTAGTTGTTCGCCTGGCCCTGCCCGCGGCCAAGGTTCTGCGAATAAAGCCTGGCGAAATCGATAGGGTCGAGCATCAGCGGTGGATAGCCGCCGTCGCGCGTGATGTCGGCAAGCACGCGGCGCGTGAAGGGAAAGAGAAGCGCCGGGCAATCGACGAACAGGACCGGCTGCAGCAGGTTCTGGGGCACGTTGCGCAGGCGGAAAAGCCCGGCATAGAACAGCTCGACATTGTAGATGACGCCAACGTCGCTCTTGGCATGAACGTCGATATTCAACACCACTTCGTAGGTCTCTTCCGACTGGCTGGCGACGTTGACATTGACCGTGACTTGCAACTGCGGATTTGGCGGAGGGTTTTGCAGCGTTTGCGGCGCGTGCGGGCTCTCGAAGGAGAGGTCCTTGATGTATTGGCCGAGCACGTTGAGCTGGGGGCCGGCGGCTGGTGCTGCGCCCTCAGGGGCCGCGGCCTGAGCGCCCGCCCCCTCGCCCCCGGGCTTGCCGTCACCTCCGGGCAGGCCGTCGCCATGGCGCTTGCCTGCTGGTTGAGGGCTTTCCGTCTTCTTGGCCATGAGGCTTGGGTCCGGCTTGGAGGAGGGCCCTTCGCTAGCATGGCATGCCCAGACCCTGCAATCTGTCGCATGATACTCGTCCGCTAGCGAATTTCGCTCTCGGCTTTTTTGGGGGTTGGCTAAGGTGCCGTGAATGCCTTAAGTTGAGCTTGCGCGACATGGGTGAGGTGGTTGTGTTCCACACGCCTGAGGCTCCCGCTAGCAAATCTCCAGGTGCGAACCAATATGAGCCTGGAGAGTTCCGCAATTATCGCGGGTCTACCATCAACGCGGGTGGCGGCAAGGATGAGTGAAGCCTTCGATATCTATACTCTGCTGTTTCTGGTGCTGGCGGTCGTGATCTTCATCCGGCTGCGCAATGTGCTCGGCCGGCGCACGGGCAATGAGCGCCAGCCCTTCGATCCTTATGCGACACCGGATCAGAAGCGGCCTCAACCGCCGAAAACCAACGAGCCGGTGGTGGCGCTGCCGCGTGGCCGCTCGGCGCCGCTGCCGGAGGCCGCCGGGCCCTCGGTTGAGGATATCGAGGCGCGGCTCGGCAGCCATGCGCCGAAGGACAGCCCGCTCGCCCGCTCGCTCACCCAGCTGATGCGCGTCGATCCGAGCTTCGATCCCGGCCAGTTCCTCGACGGCGCCAAGACCGCCTATGAGATGATCGTCATGTCCTTTGCCGAGGGCGACGAAGCCTCGCTGAAGCAGCTCCTGGGCACCGAGGTGTTCGAGGGCTTCGAAAGCGCCATTCGCGAGCGCGAGACGCGCGGCGAGAAGGTCGAGTCGAACCTCATCGGCATCAACAAGACCGACATCATCGAGTCCGACGTCAAGAACCGCACCGCCTACGTCACCGTCAAATTCGTGAGCGAGCTCATCTCGGTGACGCGCGACGCCGAAGGCGAGGTGGTGGAAGGCGACCCGAAGAAAGTGCGCGAGGTCACCGACATCTGGACCTTTGCGCGCGACATCACCTCCAAGAACCCGAACTGGAAGCTTGTCGCGACCGAGTCGGCGAACTGACCCCCATATCGGCGCTGCCTCGATCTACGGCGCTATAGCCGGCGCATTGCTGCTTGCCGCAATCGCTGCCACCATCGCGATTTATCTGCTGCTGCGGGAAACGCGCGTGGAAGAGACGGGCATCAGCTTCGCGCCGGTGAGGTTTGCCGACGTGCAGGGCTGGCAGGACGACGACCAGGCTGCTGCGTTTCAGGCCTTGCTCAGGTCCTGCGCCAAGATCAAGCGCGACAGCGCTTCGGCCGAGGCTTGCGCCGCGGCGAAGGATTTGGCGGCGCGTGGCCAGGTGTCGCGCGATGCGGCGCGCATCTTCTTCGAGACGCACTACACGCCGCACAAGATCGTCGGCGCGCCGAACAAGGGTCTGGTCACCGGCTATTACGAGCCCGAGATCGACGGCGCGCCCAAGAAGAGCGACAAGTTCCCGGTGGCGGCCTACGGGCGCCCGGACGATCTCGTTTCGGTCAGACCCGACGAGACGCGCGCGAAAGACTCCGCCGACGGCACGCTGACCGCGATGCGCAAGACCGACGATGGGCTCGTGCCCTTCTACACGCGCGAGGAGATCGACGAGGGCGCGCTTGCCGGTCGCGATCTCGAACTCGTCTATCTCGATCCGGTCGAGCTGTTCTTCATGCAGGTGCAGGGCTCAGGCCGCGTGCGCCTTCCCGACGGCACGCATCTGCGGCTCGGCTATGCCACCAAGAACGGCCATCCCTACACCTCGATCGGCAAGAAGCTGCTCGAGCTCGGGGAGAGCAAGCCGAAGTCGATGACGATGCAAGGCATCAAGGACTGGCTTCGCGCCGATCCCGAGCGCGGCAAGAAACTGATGTGGGAGAACAAGTCCTATGTGTTCTTCCGCCTGCTCGACGGCAAGCAGGGAGAGGATGGCCCGATCGGCGCGCAAGGCGTGTCGCTCACGCCGGGGCGGAGCCTCGCCGTCGATCCATCGTTTCATCGGCTTGGGCTGCCGGTGTTCGTCGAGGCGCCTGAGCTCAAGGGCGACGGCGCGCCGTTCCGCCGGTTGATGATTGCGCAGGACGTTGGCTCCGCCATCAAAGGAGTTGAGCGCGGCGACATCTATTGGGGCTCCGGCGACGAGGCCGGCGCCATCGCCGGCAAGACGTTGGCGCCGGCGGAGTTCATCGTGCTCCTGCCGAACGCGGCACCGGGGGTGTGAGGCGTGGGCGGGCAAGGCGACGATGAGGACCAAGCGCTGTGGAAGAAGGTGGTCGAGACCGCCGCTCCGCTGAAGCGGGGCCGCAATACGGCGGCACCAAAACCTCGCAAGATTGCTGCGCCGGTCGCCAAGGCGAAACTGCCGCAGGGTCCCCGTCCGATTAAGCCAGCGCTGAGGTCGGCACCAAAGCCAAGTCACGTGCCGCGCGCCGAGCCGCTCGACCGGCAGATTTCGCGTCAGCTCGATAAGGGACGGCTAGAGGTCGAAGCGCGGTTGGACCTGCACGGGCTGCGACAGCGCGACGCGCATGCCCAGCTCCGGCGATTCCTCAAGACCGCGCAGGCGCGGGGCTTGCGCCATGTGCTGGTGATCACCGGCAAGGGCGTCGACCAAGCTGCGAGCAAGAGCTTCTACCAGGAGGACGAGCGAGGCGTGTTGCGCAACGCCGTGCCGCATTGGCTGGCGGACCCTGAGTTCGCTGCGTTGGTGGTGAGCTTCTCGCAAGCACCGCGCCGCCTCGGAGGGGGTGGCGCGCTCTATGTGCGGCTGCGACGCCCCGCTAGGTATACTGATCGGGCGCCGAAACCGCGTTGATGCTAAATCTCCCGCCGGTTGGCTTGAATTGGAGAATTGTCATGATGAGCATACCAAGTCGCAGGGACGTCATGGCGGCGATCCAATCGCCTGTTGGACCACACTCCTCATTTCGCCTCCTAGGCGTCTCGCTTCGGCTCTTGATGGTCGTGGCACTTTTCGGCGTCGCCGTACCCGACCAGACGCGGGCACAGGAGCGCGCGCAATCACAACCGAGCGTGGAGGAACGCATCCAGGCGCTGAGTCCGGATCTGGAACCCTACGTTGCCGGCGGGATGAAGGCGTTTGACGTGCCGGGCCTCGCCATCGGCATCGTTGCCGGCGACAGACTGGTCTATGCCAAGGGCTTCGGCGTACGCAGCAAGAGCGGTGGCGGGCCGGTCGATACGCGCACGATCTTCCAGATCGGCTCGACCACCAAGGCGTTTCTCGCCGCGACCGAGGCCATCATGGTCGATCGCGGCAAGTTGCGGTGGGACGACCGCGTCGTCGATCTCGATCCGGAGTTCCAGTTGAAGGATCCTTGGGTGACGCGCGAGTTTCGCGTCTTCGACCTGCTCGCTCAGCGCTCCAGCCTTCCAGGCTTCGTCAACGACATGCTTGCCATGTACGACTTCGACGACGCGGCGCTTATCCGCTCGCTGCGCAACGTCGAGCCGGTGTCGAGTTTTCGCACGACCTTCGCCTACACCAACATCACGCATCTTTTGGCCAGCCGGATCGTGGCTAAAGCCGCGGGCGTATCCGATTGGACTGCGGTGCTTCAGCAGGAGCTGCTCGACCCCCTCGACATGAAGGACTCATCCTACACGGCCGAAGCCATCGAAGCGGCGGCCAACCATGCCAACGGCCACCGCTGGACGCCGCAAGGCTCGATCGAGGTGCCTTTCACGCCGATTTTTCCTTATCACCTGGACGGGGCGGGCGACATCAACACCAACGTCGAGGATATGGCGCGCTGGGTCCGCTTCCAGCTCGGCAACGGCACGTTCGAGGGACGCCGCGTCGTCTCGCCGGAGAACCTCGCTTATACGCGGAGGCCGATGGTGGCGGCGAGCGACCAAGCGTCCTACGCGCAAGGCTGGTACGTCTATCCGACGCCGGGGGGCAACATCCTATGGCACGACGGAGACGCGCTGAGCTTCGGCTCCTTCGTCGGCCTGGTCCCTGACCGAAATGTCGGTGTCGTCATTCTTACCAACATCACGGATAATGGCTTTCAGATCGCGCTCGCGATGTGGATCTTGGACCGGATTCTCGACAATCCCAAAGTCGACCATGTGGCGAACAGCCGAGTGCCGGCCACAACCAGTTTCGAGACCAAGGCCAAGCTGTTTGCCAAGCCTGCCGATCCGCGGCCATTCCCGCCGCTCGCACCGCTCGCCGGCAAGTTCGTCAATCCGAGCTTCGGCGAGGCCGAGATCACACTGCAAGGTGAGGCGCTGGTCATGGAGGTGAGAGCGACCGGCGCCCAACTCAGGCTCGAGCCTTGGGACGGCAACGTCTTCCTCGCCAGCCTCATGCCGACTGGCCGGTTCGGGCCAATCGTCGATCTAGGCTACATGACGAGGGGATTTGCCCAGTTTCAGATGGGCAAGGACGGCAAGCTCGATCAGCTTCGCCTCTCCACCGAGGATGGTCAGGCCTATGAGTTCACCCGCGAGTGAGCGCTGCGCAACGCCTTTTTATCGTGCTCATGGTCGCCTTCTTGCTGTTCCCTCGCCGGTTCGCTTTGTTCATGGTGGGGGAACGATTCGCTGACCTCCCGAGTGGAATGTTGACCGGGTTACCTTCCGCGTCGCTGATGAAGGTCATCACACGATCGGTGTCGTCCGGCTTCAGTCGCTCCACGGGGTAACCTGTTAGGACTGAGAGCATGTGGGCGTATGCCGTCTGATTCCAATCGTCGAAGACGGGTTTGCTGGAGAGACCCATCAGGGGCATCTGCATCACCTCCACCGCGCCATTGAATTCGGTCATGATGTATTTCGGAGTGCGGTTCAGCAGGGTCGCCTTGTAGAATGCCTTCGCCGCCAGCTCATCAAATTGGATCGGATGCAGCTTGCGTTTGCCGTCCCGCCTGAGCAGGTCTCCGACCGAGAGGTCAATCGCTCCGCCATCACTCAACGTGACTATGCCGCGGTTGCCGAGCCTTAGCGAAACACTCAATCCGAAGAGGTTGTCCTTGAAGTCGAACTGCAGCTCCTGATTCCTAGGCGACTTAAGATCGAATAGGAACGCGGAACCCGGAATCCGCTCTTCCCCTTCCGCGGTGAACCTGATGGGAAAGCGTAGACCCTGAATGAGGAAGTGCGTCATGTTGAACATATCGTGCATCTCGCGAGGCAATATCGCACGGCCTCTTGGATAGCGCCGATTAAGCGGCAGCAGCCTTTCCGCGTAGACGATGCCAAGGAGTATTTTGTTGGCCCAGATATAGATGTCCTTGAGATCGCGGCGGGCTTCTGCAATCGGGCTCTCGAAAAGCAGACTCCGGACCCGCTTCTCAAGCTTCGAAAGATGTACGTTGTTACACGTTGGACAGCACGGCACGGTGAGCTGCCGGTACGGGATCTGCGTGCCGTTCAGAAGCGTCAGACACTGGTTAGCCATACCGAAGCGCTTCTGAAGCCACAGAGGGAAGACGTGTTCACGGGTGTGACTGCCGCGTAACAGCTGGCCGCAATAGAAGCATCGCTTGCCCGAATAAATGCGTTCCGACAATGCGTACAGGCTGTGCTGCCGCCCCGGCCGATCCATATCGGCCTTCGCAGCGCCCCGCTTGGCGGCGGCCTTCTTTGCCGCCTTCGCCGACGTCTTGGGCGCCGGGCTGGCCATTGTGTTCACTCCAACTGATAGACTGGCCGTGACACCCTACAAAATAAACTTCGACAGGTCGGCGTTCTTGGCGAGGTCGCCGATATGGCCGCGCACGAAGGCGCCGTCGACCACGATCTTCTCGCCCTGCTTGTCGGTGGCGTCGAAGGAGATGTCGTCGAGGATGCGCTCCATCACCGTTGAAAGTCTCCGGGCGCCGATATTCTCGACATTTGAGTTCACCTCGGCGGCGATGTCGGCGATGGCGTCGATGGCGTCAGGCGTGAACTCAAGCTCGACGCCTTCAGTGCCCATCAGTGCGATGTATTGCCTGATCAGGCAGGCCTTTGGCTCGGTCAGGATGCGACGGAAATCGTCGCGGGTTAGCGCGCGAAGCTCGACGCGGATCGGCAGCCGCCCCTGCAGCTCCGGCAGAAGATCGGAGGGCTTGGCGGCGTGAAACGCGCCTGAGGCGATGAACAGCACATGATCGGTCTTCACCGGCCCGTATTTGGTGCCGACCGTGGTGCCCTCGATCAGCGGCAGGAGATCGCGCTGCACGCCTTCGCGGCTCACGTCGGCGCCGATGCGTTCGGAGCGCGCGCAGATCTTGTCGATCTCGTCGAGGAACACGATACCGTTGTTCTCGACGTTGCGGATCGCTTCCTGCACCGTGGTGTCGTTGTCGATCAGCTTGTCAGACTCTTCCGCCAAAAGGATTTCGAAGCTGTCGCGCACTGTGACCTTGCGCGGCTTGGTGCGATGGCCGAAGGTCTTGCCGAGCACCTCGCTTAAATTGATCATGCCGACCTGGCTGCCGGGCATGCCGGGGATCTCGAAGGCGGGCATGCCGGCGCCGGTATCGGCGACCTGGATCTCGATCTCGCGGTCGTCGAGCTCGCCGGCGCGTAAGCGCTTGCGGAAGCTGTCGCGGGTGGAAAGACTGGCGCCGGCGCCGACCAGGGCGTCGATGACGCGCTCCTCGGCGTTGAGCTGCGCCTTGGCCTCGACCTCTTTTCGTTTGGCGTCGCGCACGAGCCCGATGCCGGCCTCCAGAAGATCGCGGATGATCTGATCGACGTCGCGGCCGACGTAGCCGACCTCGGTGAACTTCGTGGCCTCGACCTTGATGAAGGGTGCGCCGGCAAGCTTGGCGAGGCGGCGCGAGATCTCGGTCTTGCCGACGCCGGTCGGCCCGATCATCAGGATATTCTTGGGCAGGACCTCCTCGCGCAGCTCATCGTCGAGCTGCTGGCGGCGCCAGCGGTTGCGCAGCGCAATGGCCACGGCGCGCTTGGCGTCGCGCTGGCCGACGATGTGGCGGTCAAGCTCGGAGACGATCTCGCGTGGGGAAAAACTGGTCATGACTGGACTCGCCGCTAGCTCTCCCCTCCCCCCTTGAGGGGGAGGGATAGGGAGGGGGGTTCAAACGAAGGACTCGTTGCGATGCTTACCCCCCTCCGCGCGCCAAAGAGGCGCGCGTGCTCCCCCGCAAGGGGGGAGCGGGAGAATAGTGAGCTCATTTTACGCAAACCGATACTCATTGCTTCGAGTCGAGGGTCTCGAGGACCACCTCGTTGTTGGTGTAAACGCAGATGGTGGCAGCAATGGCCATGGCCTTTCGCGCGATCGCTTCGGCGTCGAGATCGGAGTCGAGCAGCGCACGGGCGGCGGCGAGGGCAAAATTGCCGCCTGAGCCGATGCCCATGACGTTGTCGTCCGGCTCGAGCACGTCGCCCTTGCCGGTCAAGACCAGGCTCTCGTCGGCGTCGGCAACGATCATCATGGCTTCGAGGTGGCGGAGATAGCGGTCGGTGCGCCAATCCTTGGCGAGCTCGACGCAAGCCCGCTTGAGCTGATCGGGAAAGCGCTCGAGCTTGGTTTCAAGCCGCTCGAACAGGGTAAAGGCGTCGGCGGTGGCGCCGGCGAAGCCGGCGATGACATTGCCGTTGCCGACGCGGCGCACCTTCTTGGCGTTGCCCTTGATGATGGTCTGGCCGAGGGTGACCTGGCCGTCGCCGGCGATCACCACCTTGCCGCCCTTGCGGACGGTGAGGATGGTGGTGCCGTACCAGGTGTCAGGGGAGGAGTGGCTCATTGCTGCACTGCGATATCGGCATGGCGGGGCCGTTCGTCAAGCGCTATAACCCCCTCCCTCATCCTCAGGAGTGAGGGGATTGGTTAAGAGCCCGGCATTAGACTGAACCCATGCAGAAGCCAACCACAGCCCAAGCAAAGCGGACCGCGACCGTCGAGCGCCGCACCAAGGAAACCGCGATCACGGCGACCGTCGATCTCGACGGTACCGGGACCTATGCGGTCGAGACCGGAGTCGGCTTTCTCGACCACATGATCGAGCAGCTCGCGCGGCACTCGATGATCGACATCTTCCTGAAGGCTAAAGGCGACCTCCATATCGATCAGCACCACACCACCGAGGATAGCGGCATCGTGCTCGGCCAGGCGGTGGCAAAGGCGCTCGGCGACAAGCAGGGCATCGCCCGCTACGGCTTTGCCTATCTGCCCATGGACGAGACGCTCACCCGCGTCGCCATCGACGTCTCGGGGCGCCCCTACCTCGTGTGGAAGGTCGATTTCCCCCGCTCGAAGATCGGGGAGATGGACACCGAGCTGTTCCGCGAGTGGTTCCAGGCCTTCGCCCAGCATGCCGGCATCACGCTGCATGTCGAGACGCTCTATGGCGAGAATAGCCACCACATCGCCGAGACCTGCTATAAGGCGCTCGCACGCGCGCTCCGCCAGGCAGTTGCCATCGACGAGCGCCAGGGGAGCCGCGTGCCCTCGACCAAAGGCCAACTTTAGGCCTCGGGGCAACCAACTGCCTCATCGTCAGTGACGTGTCGTGACGCTCTATTCGGTTTATGAGCCGCCAGGCGAAGCGCGAGACCCCGAAGAACGGGCCGAGGCGCTCGTGTTCGTCAGGCACGGCTTCTCCTGGCCCGCGCTGTTGGTGCCGGGGCTGTGGCTGCTCTATCAGCGCATGTGGCTTGAGCTGGTCGCCTTCGTGGCCCTGTTCGCCCTGCTCGGCTGGGTGTTCGACCCGAGCGACGCCCAGGGGCAAACCCTGTTCGGATGCTTGAGCGTGGCGCTCATCGTGCTGTTCGCCTTCGAGGCCAACGACCTGCGCGGCGCGGCGCTCGAGCGGCAGGGATATACGCAAATGGGCACGGCCATCGGCGCCGGCCGCGATGCCGCCGAGCTTTCCTTCCTCCAGACCTGGCTTCCACGGCAGGAAAAGGGACGAGAGCGGCCGCCGCCGCCCGAGAGGCCAGGCAATGCCGGCATCCCGGCGCCAAAGGGAAGCGGCGAGGCAGAGGGGGTGATCGGGCTGTTCCCGACCCCGTAAGCCCATGCACGTCGCCATCATCGACTACGGCTCAGGCAATCTGCACTCCGCCGCCAAGGCGTTCGAGCGCGCCGCGCGGGAGGGAGGGTCCGAGCTCGCCATCAAGGTCACCGCCCACCCGGAGGACGTAGCCGATGCCGACCGCATCGTGCTCCCCGGCGTCGGCGCCTTTGCCGACTGCAAGCGGGGGCTTGAGGACGTCCCCGGCATGATCGACGCGCTGGAGGAAGCCGTGCAAGAGCGCGGCAAGCCCTTCCTCGGCATCTGCGTCGGGCTCCAGCTCATGGCCGAGCGCGGGCTCGAGCATGGGGTGACGCCTGGCCTCGGCTGGATCAAGGGCGAGGTGCGTGCCATCGCGCCTTCGAACCCTGACCTCAAGGTCCCGCATATGGGCTGGAACACGCTGCGGGTGGGGCGTGGGCACAGACTGCTCGAAGGCATTCCCACCGGCGAAGACGGGCTGCACGCCTATTTTGTGCACTCCTATCACCTCGTCCCTAAAGAGAAGGACGATCTCGTGGCGAGCACCGATTACGGCGGCCCGATCACCGCCTTCGTCGCCAAGGACAACATGGCAGGCACGCAGTTCCACCCGGAGAAGAGCCAGAAGCTCGGGCTCGCGTTAATCGCGAACTTCCTGCGATGGAAGCCGTGACGCTCGAGAGCCGCGAGTTGCTCCCCGCTCCCCCCTTGTGGGGGAGCAAGCGCGCTATTTGGCGCGCGGTGAGGGGTAAGCGGCGGAGCCGCGTCCAAAATAACAGCTACGCCTCACCCTTTCCGCCATGCGACTTGCGCTACGCGAGGCGCAAGAGCGCCGCGCGCAAGGTCGCGGCGGAAAGCCCTCTCCCACAAGGGGAGAGGGGACTTGCTACTAGAGCCGCGCAGGGAATGCCGTCATGATCCTGTTCCCCGCCATCGACCTGAAGGACGGAAAATGCGTCCGGCTGCGCCAGGGCGAGATGGATCAGGCGACTATCTTCAACACCGATCCGGTGGCTCAGGCGCAAAGCTTCGAAGCGCAGGGCTTCGAATGGCTGCACGTGGTCGATCTGAACGGCGCCCGCGAAGGCAGGCCGGTGAATGCCGAAGCGGTCGAGGCGATCGTCAAGACGGTCAACATTCCGGTGCAGCTCGGCGGCGGCATCCGCGATCTCGACACCATCGTGGCCTGGCTGGAAAAGGGCGTGGTCCGCGTGATCCTCGGCACCGCCGCGGTGCGCGATCCCAAGCTCGTATGCAAGGCGGCGCATGAGCTCTCCGGCTGCATCGCCGTCGGCATCGACGCCCGCGACGGCAAGGTCGCGGTGGAAGGCTGGTCGGAGACGAGCGAGATGACCGCGCTCGAGCTTGCCCACCGCTTCGAGGACGCCGGCGTTGCCGCCATCATCTATACCGACATCGCGCGCGACGGCGTGCTTGCCGGGCTCAATCTCGATGCCACCGCGGCGCTAGCGCGGGCGACGTCGATACCGGTGATTGCGAGTGGCGGTCTTGCCTCGATCGACGACGTGCGCGCCCTGCTCCATCCGGACTATGCGAGGCTCGAAGGCGTCATCGCCGGCCGTGCGCTCTACGACGGCAGGCTCAACCCGGCAGAGGCGCTAGCGCTGATCGCGGCGAGCCGGAAGCCGCATCACGCTTGAACCCGCGCCCATGCGCCTGCGCACCGTCTTCATCCTCCTCCTGATTGTCGTGCTGCTGATTGGGCTTGGGCCGGCGCTGCTCGCTGTGGCAAGCCAGGAGGTCGCCGAAGCCTTCGGCTGCCAGGTCGATCTCAACCGGGTGATCCCGTGCGTGATCGGCGGCAAGGATTACGGCCAGACCTTTTACGATCTCGGCTTCTTGATCTGGTATTCCTACTTCAGCATTCCCGTAGGTCTCGTGTTGCTCGGCGTGTGGGCCGTGGCGGCCCTCGTCGTTTTCGCGCGTTCGCGGCGAAGAGACGGACGCCCGGTAGACGCGCCGGCGGTCTCGCCGGGACGATCCTTTTTGCGCGGGTCGGCGATCGCCATTCTGCTAGCGCTGTCGCCGATCGCCATCACATACACCGCCGGGTTCGTCGCAACGCGGATCGGCTGCGATCTCAACGAGGTCTCAGAGCACCCCTGTACGTTGCTCGGCATCAATGTCGGCCCCCTGCTGCAAACCCTGAGTCAATCGGTGTGGTTCATTTCGCTGACCGTGATGGCAGGGCTGCTGGCGCTGATCGTTCTCTTCATCGTGTGGATCGCGCGCGTGGTAAGAGCGCGCCGCGCGAAAGTGGACGCGACCGGCGAGAACGCGTAAGTCTCCGCCATGCTGAAGGTTCGCGTCATTCCCTGCCTCGATGTGAAGGACGGCCGCGTCGTCAAGGGCGTCAACTTCGTCAATCTGCGCGACGCCGGCGATCCCGTCGAGGCCGCGGCGGCCTATGACGAGGCCGGCGCCGACGAGCTCTGCTTCCTCGACATCACCGCAAGCCATGAGAACCGCGAAACCATCTTCGACGTGGTGGAACGCACCGCGGAGCGC
>NZ_JBOHJB010000059.1:0-18622 GCF_050728395.1 Methyloceanibacter sp. | reverse complement strand
GACGTGGTCAAGGCTCATGGCGATGATCCGCTCCGGCCAATGAGCGGGTTCGGCGAACAGCGTTGACGGCCCGCGTCGGCCCTCGGCGCCATAGTCGAGCGACAGCACGAGGCTCTCGCCGAAAGAGGCGCGAAGCTCCTGCCAATCCTCGGCGAAGCTCAGGCTTTCCGTGCCGATGACCAGCGTTGCCCCGAGCGGTAGCCAGAAGGCGCAGTCGGTGACGTTGGTGAAGCCGGCGTCGATCCACAGCTCGCTGCCCGGAAGGGCGCTGGCGAGATCGCGGCAAACGTCGAAATGATTGCCGACCCCCTCGATGGCATCGAGGTCGGCGATGTAGAGCACGGGAGAGCCGGTGACGGCGAGGAGGGCGCGGGCGAGCGCCACCGGATCGCCGGCGGCGCCTAGAGGCGTCTCGATCGGCCGGTATTCGGCGCGCACCCCACCGCTTGCATGGACGACGGCCCCGCCTTGCAAGTCGAGGGCCGGAATGATGGCGAAGTCGTTCATGGTGTTCACTCCTACACCTTGTCATTGCCCGGCTTGACCGGGCAATCCAGTAACCGCCGGTTCAAGAATGATCTAAGACCGGTGCTTACTGGATTCCGGCTTCGGCGGGAATGACAAGGTGAGGCGGCAATGACACGGGTCATCGGTTGGGATTTGGGCGGCGCAAACATCAAGCTCGCCTGCGTCGACGGTGAGCGCGTGGTCAGCGTCGCCCAGATCCCCTGCCCCATCATCCCCGAGCGTCGCAAGTTCGACGCCGCCGTCGAGGCCGCGCTGCCGTCGATCGCGCTTCCCGGATCGCACGCCGTCACCATGACCGGCGAATTGTCCGACGTGTTCAACGACCGCGTCGAGGGTGTCGCTTACCTCGTCGATTTGATGGTCAGGACGGTGGGAGCGCAGAAGCTTCTGATCTACGCCGGCCGCGCCGGGTTTCTCGCATCCGAGGACGCCAAGCTGCGGCCGATGGAAGTCGCCTCAGCCAATTTTCATGCGACCGCTTCCTTGGTTGCCCGGCATCATGGGGACGGACTCCTCGTCGATGTCGGCACGACGACCACCGACCTCATTTCTATCAAAGCCGGAAAGGTTGCCGCCCGTGGTGCCACCGACGCCAAGCGCCTGACCGAAGGCGAGCTGCTCTATACCGGCGTGGTGCGCACGCCGGTAATGGCGGTAGCGCGCTCAGCGCCGTTCAGGGGGCGGGTGCAGAGGATCGCGGCGGAACGCTTCGCCACCATGGCCGATGTCTGGCGGCTCGCTGGCGATCTTCCGGACGATGCAGACCCCTACCCTACCGCCGACCAGCGGGGAAAGAGTCCGGTGGAGAGCGCAGGCCGGCTTGCCCGCATGCTCGGGCGTGACGCCGGCGATGCAGAGCTTGCCGAATGGATCGCGCTCGCGCGGTATTTCGGCGACTGCCAGCTTGCCGAGATCGAGCATACGGCGCGGAATCTCGCCGAGCGAGACGCGCTTTCGCCAGATGCGCCGGTGATCGGCGCCGGCTGCGGCCGCTTCATCGCGAGGCGGCTCGCCGAGCGGCTCGGCCGCCCCTACTTCGATTTCGCCGACATGCTCGACGTCGCGCCGGAAGCGCGCGAGATGGCTGCCCGCTGCGCGCCCGCGGTTGCCGTCGCCTTGCTCGCCTCGACGAGCCCTTAAGAAACATGTCATTGCCCGGCACTCGGGTCTGGCTTCGCCAGCCCGAGCACAAGCTTGATGATCCGGGCAATCCAGTAATCGCTGTCCTCTGCCGGCTTGCGACACAGGGGTTACCGGATGCCCGCCTTCGCGGGCATGACAAGCGTGGAGCCCAGGGCCCCACATGACGAGTCAGAGACAGGCTTGACCGAAGTTGCTCTACTTCTTCTTGCGCGTTTGGCGGTTGACCTCGAAGCGCATGTCGCTGCCATCCTCGCAGTCGTTCTGGTGGACTACGATATCGATCGGGTCGGCGAAGGCGTTCAATCCTTCCGATGACGCCTTCTCGGAGGTGACCTGCCGGTTGCCGCAGATGGCAGAGGCGAGCACCTCAGGCGCATTCTCGACCAGAATGGGGCGATTGCCTTTGAACATGTTACGCGAAAGCTCGACCTTGGCGACGGCGCCTCTCTTGCCGGCGATCTCGATCCCAGGGCCGGCATTGTTCAGGAACTTGGAATTCTGAATGCGGATGTTGACGATCTTTTGCGACGGCTGGTCCGGCTCGAGATCGATACCGGCGCTCGGACGCGTCCCATGCGTGTTGCTGAAGACCGAATCCGTCACCAGCACGCCGTCAGCCTCGACGATGGACAGCCCCTGGCGGCGGTTATTATCGGCGGTCACGGCGCAGAATTTCGTGTTCTTGGCGTCTTCGACATAGAAGCCGTCGCCCCACATCTTGCGTGAGGTCACGCCAGCGATGGTGATGTCGTTGGCGCCGCGTTCGATGCGGAGTCCCATGCCTGCCTCGCCAGCCTTGCCTTGGTGCTCGGCGCGGTCGCCCTCGAGAATGCCGCCCACTACCGTCACGTTCGACACGCCGGAAATCGAGAGCACGGAATATTTCCGCGAGTCGTTGGGGATCGCCTTAAGGATTGCGTCCTTGGCGAGCTTCAACGTCATGTCGCCCTTCAGCGCAAGACGCCGCTTCTTGTCGACCGCGTCGACCATATAGGTGCCGCTCGGCACGAGCACAGTGCCCCCAGTGCCGCCGATGTCGTCGATCGCGGCCTGGATCGCCTCGGTATCGTCGGCCCGCCCGTCGCCCTTGGCGCCCTTGTCCTTGACGTTGACCACGAGCGGCGATCTTGGCGCCGTGACGCATGTTTGGGGTGCGGCGCTCTCAACGGCAAAGGCCGTGCTCTCGCTAGCCGTTACCAGCACGGCCAGGAGCAAACCTGTCGACCAAAACTCCTGTTTGCGGGCCATGATGGATGAGCGCCCCTCTGGACCTTGACCGCCCTCAGGCGTAAGCGACTCGGTATCGAAGGCCGCATCATTCCCGCCGACCTGGGCATTATTTGGCCCATCGGCGAAATAGGAGGTCGCATGTCCGACCTTGATCTCGCCCTCTCAATCGCCCTTGGCGTCGGGCTCGCGGCGGCGACCGGCTTCCGCGTCTTCCTGCCGATGCTGGTGGTGAGCGCGGCGGCCTATACCGGCTACCTTCCGTTGAGCGAGAGCTTCGCCTGGCTCGGGACGCCGTCGGCGTTGATGATGCTCGGCGTGGCGGCGCTCGTCGAGATCCTCGCCTACTACATTCCCGGCGTCGACAATCTGCTCGACACCTTGGCCACCCCCGCCGCCGTGGTCGCCGGCACTCTGGTCTCGGCGGCGGTGATCACCGATTTGCCGCCGATGCTGAAATGGACGACGGCGATCATCGCCGGCGGCGGCGTGGCTGGGCTCACGCAAGGCGTCACCGCTTTGCTCAGGGCGAAGTCGACCGTGCTTACGGCAGGCGTCGGCAACCCGGTCATCGCCACGGCGGAGCTTGGCGGCTCTCTCCTCGTCTCGCTTCTTGCCCTTGCCGCGCCGCTCGCCGCGCTCCTCGTAGTCATCGTGTTCTTGTGGCTGGCGATGCGGCTGATCAGGCGCATTGCACGGAGCGCCGGCTCATCGAGCACCGGTTAACCAAAGCCGGCCGCTTGCCCCCCATGAAGCCTTGCGCCGGCCTATCCTTAGGCCCGAAAATGCGCGCGGCAAAAAGAGGGAGCGTCAAATGCGATATGGTCTCGTCCTCGCCACGGTCTTGATTGCCGCCGGCATTGGCTTGGGCGCTTCGAGTGCCGCCACCGCGGCCCCCGCGCTGGGAGCAGCGAGGCTCGTTGCGCCTCACGGAAGTTTCGAACCGGTCGGCTGGCGCCGCAACTATGGCTACGGCCCCTATGCCGCTCCTCCGGTCGTCGTCGTCCCGCAAGCAGTTCCGCCTGTGGTGGTCCAGCAGCAGCCGGTGGTGGTTGAGCAGCCGGTAATCGTGGTGCCGCCGCCGCGTCCGGCAAGCTGCGGCGAATATCGCTACTGGAACGGCCAGTACTGCGTCGACGCGCGCTACAACAGGCCGTATCTCGGCCCGAGGCCGTAACGGCGGTTGTCGGCCCCTAGTCCGATTTCGGCGCGTGCTTGAAGTGGTCCTCGATCTTTTCGACGAGCAGGCGCCAGGCCTCGTGCTCGCGGGGGCCGGCGGTCTTCTCCATCGCGATCTGCAGATAGCCAAGCTCGCGCTCGATCTTCTCCCGCGGCAGCATATGCAGGCGGCTGGCTAGAATTGCCGCCTCGATCACCGCTCCTTGCGCGCGATTGAAACCCTTGAACGGAGCGTGTGACGCTTCGAACACGACTTTGCAGTGGAAGCGCGGGCGCTGCTCGTCTTCTTCCACAAAGTCGACCTTCAACTCGGCATGGCTAAGCGTGCCGTCGAGGATGGCGCCCGGAATGTGGGTGGCGTGACGCGTCGGCCAGTCGCGTCGATCGGTCAGGCAGCTTGCGAAGACGAGGACATCGTCAGTGAAGTTCGCCACCGCATAAGGATTGGCGCGCAGATTGTCGAGCGTGGTCGACGGCTTGAACGGCGCGAGGATCCAGCCGCCTTCTTCGGCGATGAGGCCAAGCGGCGCGATATGCACCTTGCCCTCGGCGTTGAGGGTGGTGACGATGGTCTCCCTGATCATCGGCATGATCGGTCTCCGCGCCCGCTGGCGCACGTCACGAGGCTTGGCGCTTCTTCTTGGCGATCAGCGTATGGCCGGCCTCTTTCAGTCTGGTCTTGTCGTCGGCCGGGGCGTCCGCCGCCACGCCCCAGTCGAGCGGCTCATCCTGGGCATAGCGCTTGGCAAGCCGCCAGGCGATCTCGGCCCGGGCGAGCTCAACCCCGAGATAGAAGGCATGCGCCCCGTCCTTGTCGATGTCGAGCTTCGGGTAGAGGTCGAACACGTCCTTGGTGATGTGATGGCCGTCGCGATTATAGATATGGATGCCGTCCTCGGCGATCTCGATGCGGAAGTTCCTGTCGCGCACTTCGGCGGCGCTTTCGGCGATCTCGTCCGGCGTCTGCGGGAAGGGACGCCGAGCGTGCAGAGCGAGCAGGCCCGAGGCGTAATCCTTGGGGAGGTCGTGGTCGGCGCGGGCGGCGTACATGATGCGCCGGGCAAGGTCGTGCTCCTCGATCGTGCGCCGCGTATGCGGGCTCACCTGCACCACGAGCACGTTGCGGATATGAAGCTCGGAGGCAATGCCGAGCAGCACGGCGGTGATGCCGGTGGTGTCGGCGTCGGTAAGCTCGGTGAGATTGCCGGTGCCGAGCAGCATCTCAGCCTTTGGCCGGTCGCGGCGCACTTGCGCGTAGCGCTCGAGCGACTGCATGAAGCCGAAATTGATCGGATCGAGAACAGGGTCGGCGAGAAAGGCGCGGCCGCGTGCATCGAGCGCGTCCATGGCCCGGTAAAGCGAGGCAAGATCGCCATGCTCCTTGGGGATCAGCACCGGCGTCGATGCGACCTGATCGGCGATGGCAAGCGTGTCCTCGTTGAGGCTCAGCAGATAATCGGCGCCGGCCTTGCCGCCGCGGAGCAATTCGTCGGGATCGGCGGAGTCGACGCTCACCTGGTAGCCCTTGGCTTTCAGCGCCTGCACCGCCTGCTCGAGATGCGGGAAGGGCGTGTCGGGCAGGCAACCGAGATCGATGACATTGGCGCCTTTGCGCACGTAGTCCTCGGCGCGGGCAAGGATGGCCTCGATGGTGAGAGCCGAGGCATCGACGATCTCGGCGAAGATCTGGATGTCGTATTTGGTCATGTCCGAGGCCTTGGCGGCGCGTCCGAAATAGCCGGGAATGTCCTTGAGCTCGTCGGGGCCGCGCACGAAGGGCACGCCGAAACGCTCGCTCAGGTGGCCGAGATCGGCGCGGCAGCGGCCGGGCAGCATGATCTTGTCGGCCTCGACCGGCTTCGGCAGCCGGCGGGCGATGATCTCCTCGGTCATCAGCGCCGCGACCTTGACCCCGATGTCGAGCACCTTCCAGGGGAAGCCCGCCTTCATGCCCTCGAGCACCGCCTCCAGCCGCGGGCGCGCCAGATGTCCGGTGAGGAAGAGGATGCTTTCAGCCATTGCTAGGTGCGCTTCGCCAATGAGCTAGGCCTGCTTCTAACCCACCATGCGTTGAAGCGCGAGTGGTGAGCCGGGAAAGCGCGTCATTCCGGCGGAAGCCGGAATCCAGCTCGCGCGGGATGCGCCAGTAAAAAAAACTGGACCCCGGCTTTCGCCGGGGTGACGAGCAAGCGGCGGCGCCAAGCCACAAATCCTCATCATGGCCACGTAAACCTCACCCTGAGGGGTGAGCGAAGCTCGCGTCTCGAAGGGTGTCATGCTTCGAGACGCGGCCTTACGGCCGCTCCTCAGCATGAGGTCGAAGTCGTCATGGCCGGGCTTGGCCCCAGCCGCTCTAGTGGGTCATGCCGCCTTGAGCCGCGTCAATTCTGTGTCGAATTCGAACCTTAGTTGCGCGCCCTCTTCTTCCGGCAGCCATCCGGCCATTTGCGGGAAGATGCTGCGGTAAACGAGGAGTTGGTCTTTGTCCCAGGGAAGCTTTTTCGCCGCACGCGCCTCAGCCAAAATCTTGTGCAGCCGCGCGCGGACCTGATCGAGGTCGGGCCGGTAGACCGGCGGGGCCGCGTCGGGCTTGAATAATTCGGGCTGCGCTTCCCCCTCAAACAGGTCTTGCTGATGGGATCGTGCCATGGCCCTCAAATTCTTGCAGCGATCTAGGTGGATTCGTAGATAAGACAACGGGTAACATGAGTCTCGCCTGCCACGTCGTTATCAACGGCAATTATTGTTCACGGCCGAGCCAGCGTTCCCCGTCATGGCCGGGCTTGTCCCGGCCATCCACGATTTTCATTGGTGGAAAATGGACCGAGGGGAGTGGACTCCTATTTCATAAAGCCATCAAGGCTGCAAAATACCGAAAACCAAGTTGAGGCCGAATCATCTTGTCTGACCACGTTTCGCCAGAGGGTCGCAGTTTCATCATGAAAGCTGTGGGCACTCGGGATACCGGTCCCGAGGTTGCGGTGCGCCGCCTTCTACATTCGGCGGGGTATCGCTATCGGCTTTACCGTCGCGACCTACCGGGGACTCCGGACTTAACTTTTCCGCGGCGCCACAAGGTGATCTTCGTCCACGGCTGCTACTGGCATGGCCACGGCTGTGAGAAGGGGCGCCTTCCCAAGAGCAAGCTCGCCTACTGGGCCCCCAAGATCGCCGCAAACCGGGCGCGGGATGAGCGCAACATTAGGAAGCTTCGATCAGAGGGGTGGTCCACGCTCACGGTGTGGCAATGCGAGCTCAAGCAACGAGAGAAATTGATTCGCCGAGTGCAGTGCTTTCTCGGTCCCCCCCCAAACAGCTAGCGTCTTTGTAATACGTGTTCTATATTTGTTCTACATCATCGAGGACACTGCCATGGCGCGGCCGATAGCTGTCGATTTGTTCTCGGGTGCCGGCGGTATGAGCCTGGGTTTCGAACAGGCCGGGTTCGACATAGCCGCGGCTGTAGAGATCGACCCCATACACGCCTCCGTACACAAGTTTAACTTTCCCTATTGTGAGGTGCTCCCCAGGTCAGTCGTCGGGCTTGGAGCTGACGAAATCAGGAGTAAAGCGCGGCTTGGAAGAAGGCCCGTACACGTTGTGATCGGCGGTGCCCCGTGTCAGGGGTTCTCCTTGATTGGATACCGAGCATTCGACGACCCGAGAAACATGCTTGTCAGGGAATTTGTCCGGCTGGTCGCGGAGCTAGATGCCGCATACTTCATTTTTGAGAACGTCCAGGGATTGACGGTCGGGCGGCATCGTCAATTCCTCGACGAACTCATCCAACTCTTTCGAGAAAAGAATTATGACGTGCGCCTTGATTGGAAGGTCCTCAATGCTGCGAGTTTTGGTGTACCCCAAGACCGGAGGAGATTGTTTCTTTTGGGCGCACAGAGAGGTCTACCCCTTCCGGAGTATCCCGACGAGTTAACGCGGGCAGCGGGCACAGGAAAGGACAGGAAATTGTCGGAGGGGCCGACATGTCGAGAGGCGTTATCGGATTTGCCCGACGCTGAGGACTTCGCCGAACTCTCGCAAAAGGACTGGGTGCTGACACGCGACTGGGGGCGCCCGAGCGCCTACGCAAGGGAGTTGCGCGGTATCAATGAGTGGATGTGGTGGTACGGTTATCGTCGCAAGATCAACCCGCGCTTGCTCAGCTCAAGCATGCGAACATTGCACTCGGATATCTCGCGTCGACGATTTGCGGCCACGCCGCCGGGTGAGACTGAGCCAATCTCACGCTTCTTCAGACTCCCCGCAGATGGAGTATCGAACACGCTCCGCGCTGGGACAGATTCCGCAAGGGGGGCGTTCACCAGCCCTCGTCCAATTCACTATGAGCGGCCTCGTTGCATCACCGTTAGGGAAATGGCGCGGTTACATGGCTTCCCTGATTGGTTTCGCTTTCACGAGACCAAGTGGCATGGGGCTCGCCAGATCGGCAACGCGGTGTCGCCGGTAGTGGCTCGTTACGTCGCACAAGAGGTTGCCAAAGCATTGGAATACGCACCGACACGGCCAAGTGAGGTGATTGAACTCGGAGACCCCTCACTTCTCTCCAAGGACATGTCGAGAGCTGCGGCGTTCTGGAATGTCGTGGCACCCATAGGGCGTCGGGACAGAAAGAGCGGCGCGAGGAAAAGAAAGCAGCACGAGATTGAACTTGCCATGCACGTCGAGTGAAGCCCGATGGCCAATGACGAAAAAGGCGACACCGCCACCGTATACATCAGGGTGATGAAGGAGCTGTTCGCTCGTCATTCTGCGGAGAAGGTCGATGAGTTTGAGTGGAGTCGGAGTGAGATAAAGGAGATTTGCGAGGCCCTAGGAGTCAGGGAGCCGAAGAATCTCGGGGACAATATTTACTCGATCAGACACGGGAGGGAGGCTCTTCCCGAGGAAATTCTGAAGCTGGCCAAGCCGCGGCATTGGCTGCTGTTGCCGAACGGCAAGGGCAAATACAAATTCGTAAAAGCAAAGAATGGTCCTTTCGCGCCGGATACGACTCTGAGGGCGATCAAGGTACCAAACTCAACTCCTCAGATTGTGGAGCGATATGCACTCGGTGACGAGCAGGCCGTCTTGGCTCGCATCAGATACAATCGATTGATCGATCTATTTCTGGGAATTGCCGCATTTCCGCTTCAGAGCCACTTGCGCACTACCGTTGAACACTTCGCTAGGAGTCAGATTGAGACTGACGAGCTTTACGTTGGTGTGGACAAATGCGGCATTCAGTACGTCATTCCGGTTCAAGCAAAGGGGCGCGACGAAATCATTGGCGCGGTGCAGGCTATACAGGATATCTACTGTTGCAGAGAGCGGTTTCCGCATTTGGTCTGCAAAGCCATTGCCGCCCAGACCATTGATATCTCAAAGACAGGTTCGGGCACGGACGTCTACACAATCGCGCTAATGGAACTCGCGATAGATGCGGGGTCCGCCTATGACGTATCGAAGGTGCAAGAGCGGCATTTCAAGCTGGTCGAGCACACTGAGATCACGTCGGCTGACCTGGATGAGTACAAGAAGCAGAGCTAAGACTGAGTGCGCCGGTTTCAGCAGACCTGTTCGGCGAGGCCCTTGCCGCGCCGTAGGCTTATGTTCCCGATCCGCGCCACGTGCGCAACCGGCTTGAAGAGATGCTTTCGGTCATGCGTTCGTCGGAGAGCTGGCCTTGGGAGCCGATCATGGTTGCTCTCTACCGCGAGAGCGTCTGGCCTTATCTCTACGGGAAGCTGCCCGACCGCGACGAGGCCGAGCGCTTTCGCGCCAAGATTACACAGCTCGATGCGGAGTCGGCTTGATCGGCGGCAACGCCCATTGGGTCTCCATGCGTAAAGACTATGCCCACCTTATCCCCTCTCCTCAAACCTCGCCTATCCTGCACTCGCCTTGTCCGCCAAGGGTCGCTTCGCGAGGCGCATCGAGAAGCTGGACGAGGCTGCGGCGCCTGCGGGCCGAACGCGCAAGTTCGGCACTCGGGCGATGCCGGGGCTCCGCCCGGGACCACTAGGAGTCCCTGCCAGGAGCTGGCTGATAGACGCGAAGCCCTTAGGCTTCGCGGATAAAAAGCGCGGCCCGGCATCGCACAAACGCCGCGTGGAAGCATGCGCTAACGCTCCCGCCTTCGCGAAGCTCGCTTCGGCGGGCGGAGGAAGGTCGCTGTGTGATGCGCATGTGGCGCGCCGGAAGGCGCCCGCATGTCCGGCAACGGACGTGCCGCCATAGTTGGACCGTGCCTTTCGGCGCGCCCTGACCCTTGCCGCAAGCGGCGAGGGAGAAACGCAAAACCCGGGCGCAAACCGCGCCGCGGAGACGGAGTCGCATGTCTGCTGTAACCGCGCAACAAACTCCCCGCTCTCCCCTTGGGGAGAGCACGCGCTCGCATTCTCGACGCGCTATCGCTTCGCTGGTTGGGTGCAAATGCGAGCGCGGTGAGGGGGAGCGGCGGAGCAAAGAAAAATCCCCCTCACCCTTCCTGCCATGCGACTTGCGCGCAAGTTTGATGCGCTCCGCTTTGCTGCTTGAGCGCAAGGCGCGCAAGCTCGCGGCAGGAAGCCCTCTCCCCGCTGGGGCGAGGAATTTCTGAGGTTCGCGCCGATGGCAATCGCTGCTGAAACAGACCTGGAACGCGCAGCGGGGCTGTTCGAGCTGTGGCGCTTGTGCCGCAAATCGCGCTGCCGGCGCGCTCGATCCTGCCGCGGAGATGCGCGGGCCTGCTGCGAAATGGTGGCGGATTGGTCGGAGGCCCTGTCGTTGGAGGACAAGCGGGTGAGCTTCGCAGAGGCAATGCAGCGGCCGTGTGAGAAGTCCGTTTGAACGCGCCGGTGGATCTTCGCCTCAGAGGCCGTTGCAATGTCATTCCCGCGAAAGCGGGAATCCAGTAACCATCGCGCGCAGGGGTTACTAGATTGCCCGGATCATCAAGCTTGTGCTCGGGCTGGCGTAGCCAGACCCGAGTGCCGGGCAATGACGAGTCCCCTGCTAGTCGATGGTTGCACCGCACGGGACAGTGCCGGTGAGCGAAAGGCTTGCCGCGAGTGCCGCCTGGTCGCCGCGCCCGAGCAGAAACACGGGGAAAGTGGCGTCCTTGAACATGCTGGGAAATGCCTCGTCGACGACGCCGTCGCTGGCGAGCTGTGCGGCGCTGAACCGGCCGCGCTGTCGCTGAATGGACTTGATCACATAGCAGCATTCCGCGCCGAGGCGACGTGCGAGCCAAAGGGCAAGGCTGTCCGAGGTCACCGTCCAGGATTGCGGGATGTCGCTGCGGCCGGCGACCAAGCTGTAGGGCGCCCACACCGCCACGCGGCCATGCGCAAGCGAAGCGCGCAACGCCTCCTCGGTGCCGCCAACCTCGAAGCCTGCGCGCAAGCCTCCCACCGCCCAGGCGAGCTGGTCCATGGCGAGAAGCGCCATGCGGTGCGCCGCGCCGTCGCCGAAGCCGAGCTTGCTTTGCGCGGCGCGCACCTCGTCGGCGAGGGCCCCTCCTCCAGGCACGATGACAACGGGCCGCGCGCTCGCCGCGATGACATCGAGCCAAGCCGGCAGCTCGGGCGAGCGCACCACGCTGCCGCCGAGCTTCACCACGACAGGTCGCGGCTCGAGCGCAACCGCGGGCTCGTCGGTCCTCGCCGGCAAAGCTTGGCCGCGCATGGCCATCAGGTCCGTACGCGCCGGCGCACGATCTCAACGCCGACGGCGCCGGGCTCCTTGTCGAGCTTCTCGATCTTCACTTTCACGGAAGCCGCGCGCGGATGGGCAAGGCAGCGCGAGGCGATCTCGTCGGCCAAGGTCTCGACCAGGTTGATGTGGCCTTCGGCGAGGATGCCCTTGATGATGTCGATGATCATGTCGTAATCGAGCACGCGCCCGATCTGATCCTCGATGGCCTGATCGGTCGGCGTCACTTCGATATCCACCGAGAAGCGCGCGCGCTGGGTGACGCCTTTTTCATGGGTATAGACGCCGATCTCGGCGTCAAGCACGAGGTCGTGCACGAAGACACGATCGTACGGCGCGTCGGTGCCGGTGCCGCCAGAGGACACGCGGCCGGCTCGCGTCACGCGCTCTTCTGCCATCGGCATGAGGGACTCCGTCGGGATTGCGGTCGCTCCGCCTAGCATAACGCTTGAGCGGGCGTTTCGGACATCCTTGCCGGCAGCTTGCTTTCCGCTGCCGAGCGGTTTTCTGGGATAAGGGTCCGGATGGTAGCGCAAGCCGCAAGGTCGAGGGACGCGCTGCGGCGTCCAAGGCAAAGCGCCCCGCGGAAGCCGAGCAAATCCGGCGCAAGCGGCAGCAGCTCGGGCACATCGGCGGCGGTGAGCGAACCAGCGAGGCCGGCCATCAGGCCATGGGCCTTGGCATGGCCGACGAAGCGGCCAATCTCGGAGACATTGAGATGCGCGAGCAGCGAGCCGGCCTGCTTATCCGCGGTGTCGAGCATGATGCCTGCGGCTCCCATGTCCGTCGCGGCAGAAACGGCGTCGAAGCCTGGCAACTGGTCAGCGAACAGCACGAGGATGAGCCGCACGCGCCGCGCCACCGGGCGAAGCGCATCGAGGCAGCGTCGCGCGTCGCCGCCGGGGAACAACCCGAACTTCACGTAGTCGACGCCGCAGGCGGCCTTCTCCAGCACCGCATTGCCGATGATTTGCGGGTGCATCGGCAGATCGCCGATGGTGGCGCTCACGGCTACGCGCCCGCCAACGAGCGATACGATGCTGCATGCGGTTTCCCGGTCGAGCGCGCCGAGGGCGCCCTGCCCTGGCTCTTTCAGGTCGACGATGTCGGCGCGGGCGAGGAGTGCGGTCGCGGCTTCGGCCTCGTCACGCACGCTGGCAAGGAAGAGGGTCATGTTGTCCTAGGTCTGAGGCCAGAAGCTGCAATCACGAAAGATAAGGCAGAGGGCTATCGGCCGAACCAACCGAAAAGTCCGCCGCCGGCACCACCGCCACCCCCGCCTCCGCCGCCGCCGCCGCCGCGACGACCGCGAGGTGCAGCCTGCCCTTGTCCCGGCCCGCCCCATGGGTCGAAGAAGCCGCCTCCCTCGCGAGCAACCGGCCTCACTTTCGGCTTCCTCAGCTTGATCTCATTGGGGGTGCCGTCGGGATCGGTCACCACCACCGAATAGGCCTGCCAATCCCATTTGGCAGCATTGGCGCCCCAGCTGTAGGGCTCGATGGTGACGACCTTGTTCGCCCACAGGTCGATGATTGCCGTATAGAGGAGCTCCTGATTGGCGCCCTCCGCCAAATCGCCGGCATAGTAGCGAAGCAGGCCGATGCCGGAGAGGGCGTCCTTCATCTGGGTCCATTCGACGATCTTGGGCTTGCCCGAGCCGAACATCTCGAGCTCGGCGCGCAGCTTCTTGTATTTCGGATTGGTGGCGACGTAGCGCCCAGGGGATGGCTCGGTAACGACCCAGTCCGACACCGGAGGCGCCAAAGGCAGTCCCTGCTCCGCCGGCACATCCTGGCCGAGCTTCTCGAGAGCGTCCCGGCTCTCGCTCTGGAAGGGATCCTTGGCGAGCGCGGCCTGATAATCGGCAATCGCTTCCGGCGTCTTGCCGGTGGCTTGGTAGAAGTCGCCGCGAAGACGCAAGGCCTCGGGATCGTCAGGGGCAAGCGTCAGCGCCTGTTGGAGGTCCTTCAGCGCTTCGTCGTCAGCTTGAACGGGCTCGGGAGCGGCATCCGCGGCGGGCGCAGCGTTTTGCTCGGCACTGACGTCAGCCGGAGCCGCGGCATTCGGATCGGCAGACGCCGTCGCGCCGGGGGGTGCCGCGTTCGCATCAACAGGAGCGTTCGGATCGGCTGGAGCCGGGGCTGCATTGGGATCAGGAGGGGCAGCCGCAGCGTTCGGATCGGCCGAAGTCGGGGCAACAGCATTTGGATCGGCAGGAGCGGCTGCCGCGTTCGGATCGGCAGAGGCGCCCGCCGTTGCCGGAGTGGCGTTCGCGGCCGGAGCCGCGGCGTTTGGATCGGCAGAAGCCGTTGCGCCTGGGGCAACCGCATTTGGATCGGCAGGCGCGGCGGCGTTCGGATCGGCAGGCGTGGCGGCGTTCGCATCGGCAGGTGCGGCGGCTTCGGGCTGCTTGGCAACGATCGACACAGGCTCAGGTTTCTTCGGCGGAGCGGCCTTCATTCTTGCCTCGGCACGCATGGCGTAAGCCTTGGCGTTTTGCGGGTTAAGCTCGACGGCGCGGGTCAAATCGGCGATGGCGTCGGGAAGGCGGCGGACCTGGGTGTAGACTTCGCCGCGTTCGATATAGGCGTCGGCGAGGTCAGGCTTGAGCTCGATCGCCTTGCTGAGATCGTCGACCGCGGTGTTGTATTTCTTGTCGCCAGCATAGGAGCGGGCGCGCAAGAGCAGCACGTCCGGCTGGTCCGGCTTTGAGGTGAGCGCCTGGGTGAAGTCCCCCGCGGCCTCACCATATCGCCCGAGCGCAAGGTAAGCCTCGCCGCGGTTCTCGTAGGCGGCGTCGTATCTGATGTTCAGGGCGATGGCGCGGGAATAGTCGCGAACCGCGGCATGGTAGCGTTGCAGCGACGCGTGCGCCTTGCCGCGACCGTTGAGGGCGACAGCGCTCGTCGGCATCAGCTCGACGGCTTTGCGATAGTCCTGGAAGGCCGGCTCGTATTGGGCAAGCACAGCATGGGCGTTGCCGCGGTTGTTGTAGGCCGCGCCGTAATTCGGCGAGAGCGCGATGGCGCGATCGAAGTCCTTCACCGCCTCGTCGGGGTGACCCAAATCCATGAGCGCGTTGCCACGGTTGTTGTAGACCGAGGCGCTCTCGGGCGAGATCTGAATCGACTGATTGAAATCGTCGACGGCTTCCTTGGTCTGCTTCAGCCGCCATTTGGCGACGCCGCGATCGCTGTAGATGCTTGCTTTGACGAAATCGGCAATTTCAGGATTGGTGAGAGCCTCGTCATAGGCGGCAAGCGCCTTGTCGTATTGGCCGCGGAGCAGCGCCGCCGCCCCCTCGCGGGCGCGGAGCAGCGTCACGTCCTCGGCGCCGGCCTGGCTCGCAGCGACGATGAGGACGAGAGCAAATCCAAGAAGCGTGAAGCGCCGGCTGGTCATGAGCCCATGGCGAGAAAACGGGCCTTTCGGCCCCCTCCGATTCTCATGTCCCCCATAAGGTCGCACTGTGTCAACAACGGGTCGCGACCTCTCCTGTGAAACCCACTTCTATGCAGAAACTGGCATTGACATATCTGTGTGTGCACACTAGAATTACACTACATGTTACTCACTGAGAGGTACTCGCCGTGGGAAAATACGCTCCTTTAGGAGACTTTTTGCGGAAGCAACGCTTCGCACTGGTCCCGATGACATTTGAGGAAATCGAACGTGTAACCGGGGTGGAATTGCCGCCGAAGGCGCAGCACCATCGCGCCTGGTGGAGCAACAATCCCTCCAACAACGTCATGACGAAAGTCTGGCTCGACGCAGGATACCAAACGGAGCAGGTCGACATGGTGGCACGTAAACTTGTCTTCCGCCGCGTGCAAACGCCGTCCCGGCCTGAGCCAGAAGGACCGGGCAAGCCTGACCAGAATGGTCCCCGCAAGCGGCATCCTCTGTTCGGGATATTGAAGGAGTTGACTCAAATTGTGCCCGGCACTGACCTTACTGAGCCAGCTGATCCGAACTGGGGAGAGGATCGATGAGCGGGCAACCACTATTGCTCGATACCTGCGCGTTGATTTGGCTTGCACGGGATGAGCCGCTCGATCGGACTGCTGTCGAATTGCTCGATGCGGCAAACGATGCCGGCGTGATCACCTACATCTCACCGATCAGCGCCTGGGAGGTCGGAATTCTCGTTGCACGGGCGCGGCTCAAGCTCCTCATCACGCCTCAGAGATGGTTTCAACGCTTCTTCGAAGAGCCGCATGTGCAGCTTGCCGACATGTCGCCCGATCTCCTAATCGCCTCTTCCTTTTTGCCAGGAACGCCACCGCGCGATCCTGCGGATCGAATCGTCGCCGCTACCGCGCGGGACTATGGCTGCACTCTGCTCACCCGCGATGAGGCGCTACTCGATTATGGAGAGCAGGGTCACGTTCGCGTGGTCAGATGTTGAGGTGAGAATCCTCAGCAGATTAGTGGAGTCAGACTGCCGGTCCTCTTGAATCTGCCAGTTCCCGCAGGACGGCTGGCAGCATCCCGGGCAAATCCTCGGAGATCAGGCCCGGTCCGAAGAGCTGGGCCGCACGGCCATGCATCCAAACCGCGGCAGATACGCCCTCGAAGGGATCCATCCTCTGGGCCATGAGGCCGAGGACCATTCCGGCAAGCACGTCGCCGGTCCCGGCGGTGGCAAGCCAGGGGCTCGAGGTGGCGTTGATCGAGGCTCTGCCGTCAGGCGCAGCGACAACGGTGTCTGAGCCTTTCAACAGCAGAAGCGCCCCTGAGCGCGCCGCCGCTTCGCGGGCGGCTTCGAGTTTGGCGCCCTCCCCGATCGGACCGAAGAGGCGAGAAAATTCGCCCTCATGCGGCGTGAGCGCGACCGGAGCTGCGCGCGAGCGAATGGCGGCAAAGAGTGCGTCGGCGTCTGAGGCAAAGGAGGTCAGCGCGTCGGCATCAAGCACGATCGCGGCGTTGCTCGCCAATGCCGCGACGACCTTTGCCCTGGTGCGCTCGCCGACGCCCGCGCCAGGGCCGATCAGCACGGCGTTCTTGCGCTCATCCGCCAACAGCTCAGCAAGTTCGTTCGCATCATCGGCGGCCCGCACCATGATGGCGGTGAGTTGCGCGGCGTTCACCGCCACGGCGTCCTTCGGTGAGGCGACGGTGACGAGGCCGGCGCCAGCCCGCAAAGCGCCGATGGCACCGAGCCTTGCCGCGCCGGTCGAGAAGGCCGGCCCAGACACGACCACCGCATGACCGCGGGCATATTTATGGCCTTGCGGCGCCGGCCAGGGAAAATGCGATAGCCACAATTGAGGCTCGTTGGCGAAGGTCTTGGGCTTGATGGTCTCAAGCACACTGTCAGGAATGCCGATATCGGCAACTCGCGTCACCCCGCACAATGCGCGCCCCGGCAACAACAGGTGCCCCGGCTTGAAACGAAAGAAGGTAACCGTGGCGGCCGCGCGCACGGCGATGCCCTTGACCGCTCCGGTGGTGCCGTCGACGCCGCTCGGCACGTCAACCGCAACGACGGGCAGCCCGCTTGCATTCACAGCTTCGATCAGCGCGGCGAAATCGCCCTCGATGGGCCGCGCAAGCCCTGCCCCGAACAGGGCATCGACCACGATTTCGGCGCGGGCGAGAAGCGCGGCGCCGAGAGGCTCGACGTCTCCGGTCCAGGCCTTGGCCATGGCGGCCGCGTCGGGCGGGAGGCGGCTCGTGTCCCCCTTGAACCCAAGGCGCACAGCGTAGCCCTTGTCGAGCAAATGGCGGGCGGCAACGAAGCCGTCGCCGCCATTATTTCCGGGCCCACAAAGTACGGCGACCTCGCTTGCATCGGGGAAACGTGCGCTGACCTCTTCAGCCACCGCGCGCCCGGCATTCTCCATGAGCTCGAGGCCCGGCACCCCGCCCTCAATGGCAAGGCGGTCGGCTTGACCCATCTCCTCCGAGGTCAATAGCTCGAGCATCGACCGCACGATAAAGCAAAGCCTCAACGAAAACGAAAAGGCGCGTGTCGCGGGCAGATTGCCGAAATCCTGTGCATATTGCCTAAATCGTGGGCTTAGCTTACGAGGGCGGGACCGGGATGTCCCGGCGCCTGCTCATAAAACCTTGGAATCATAAGGAACCCTCCCCCTGACAAGATTGGCATAGGGCGTGCTTGGGCGGCGGCAGGAGTCCGGCAGGTACGGGCGAACGCGCGCGGCCTAAGCGGTTTGGTATGCCCAACGGGGAGGTGCGGTGGAGAACATGAAAAAAATCGAGGCGATCATCAAACCGTTCAAGCTGGACGAGGTCAAAGAAGCCCTGCAGGAGATCGGTTTGCAGGGTATTACCGTCACCGAAGCCAAGGGGTTCGGGCGCCAGAAAGGCCATACCGAGCTCTATCGTGGCGCCGAATATGTGGTCGATTTCCTGCCCAAGGTGAAGCTCGAGCTCGTGCTCGGCGACGGCATGGTGGAAAAGGCCATCGACGCGATCATCGCCTCGGCGAAGACCGGTCGCATCGGTGACGGCAAGATTTTCGTGTCGAATGTGGAGGAAGCCGTGCGCATCCGCACCGGCGAGACAGGGAACGACGCCATCTGACGAGGCAACAATGCACCGGCCTTAGGACGACCCAGGATCAGACTCGATTCCGCCGCTTCGCAGGGAGCCGGCAAGGCGGCATCAAACATCCGAAGGACAGGGGAGTAAAATGGCAGACGCTAAGCACGTAGTGAAGCAAATCAAAGACGATGAAATCAAATTCGTCGACCTCCGCTTTACCGATCCGCGGGGCAAGATGCAGCATGTCACCATGGACTCGAAGTTGATGGACGAAGAGGCGTTCACCGACGGGATCATGTTCGACGGCTCATCCATCGCCGGCTGGAAGGTGATCAACGAGTCG
>NZ_JBOHJB010000058.1:0-18821 GCF_050728395.1 Methyloceanibacter sp. | reverse complement strand
GGATCGCAAGGCGATCCGACCTCCCCCTCAAGGGGGGAGGTGAAGAGACGTCACCAACGGCGCGCGCAGCGATCCAGTCGGCGCGAAGCGGCGGCAAGCCGCTTTGCACATCGATTGAGGCGCCAGCGTCGGTGTAAGCGCCCGAGGTGTCGTAGACCCGGAACACATTGCTTTGGCCTGCCGCTTCGCTGCTTGTGGCCGAGGTCGCATCACTCAGCGCGATCTCGCGGAACGGCACTTGCACATCCTCATGGCCTTGCGGCGAGGAATAGATCTTGCGGCTTCCGTTAAGCGGCCCGGTGGTGACCTTGGGCGGGGCAACATCCTTGGCTGAGATCGGCTTGTTCATCGTCGCACTCCTTGTACGGCCCTCATGCTGAGGAGCGGCCGCATGGCCGCGTCTCGAAGCATGCCGGTCAACATCGCCCATCCTTCGAGACGGCCGCGCTCATCCTGAGCAGGCCGTCCTCTCCTTCGAGTCACTCGCTTCGCTCGTCCTCAGGATGAGGACGGCCGGTCGAAGGACGCGGCCTCCTCAGGATGAGGAAAGGAGATCTCGGGGGCGCTGGCGTTGGGGCAGTATGCTTTCCCTGTCCCTTCGCCGGCATGACCCGGATCAGGTTCAAAGGGTCTCCGCCAGGGCCTTGGCACCAAGGCAAGCGAACTCTCAGCCCCTTTCCCTGGGGCTCCCCTCGGACTGGCATCACTCTAGGCCGACTTTATCGTTTGCGCTACCGCGCTTCGCGCTACTTGAGCGCTTCGTTATTTGCGCTACCGCGCTTCGCGCTACTTGAGCGGGATCAATGCGGCGTGCGCGCCTCGCCGGTCTTGCGCCGGGGGCGTTTGGCGCTGCGTGACGCCGGGCTTGCGCTTTTTGCCGCACTCACGCGATGGGACGGCCGCCGCCGGCCGCCATTCCAGATGTCCTGATAGCCCATCACCGTGAGGAAAGCGCCGAGCGCGAGCGTGACGATGGCGCCCGCAAGCGGCCAGCGTTGATGCGCGATGACCTGCTCTCCGACCCTTTGCGCCATGGACATCGCCAGGATGCGCATGATGCCGCCCACGAGAAACAGCCAGCCGAAGATGGTGATGAGCACGCGCCAGTCGCGGGTCCACAAATGATGCACATTGAGGATAGCGAGGCCGGCTGCGAGCGTAAGGATGCCGGTGATGTAGATCAGCCCCCGATCGCGCAGAAATTCGCCGGCCATGGCCCTGAAGGTGTCACCCTCCAGCAGGAGGCCGATGCCGATGATCAGCAGCACCGGACCCAAGATGCGCGCGATGAATATCGAAGGTGTCATGCGTCCCCTCATGGCGGCCTATTGTATCGGTGCAAGGCTTGTGTTGGCGACGTAGCCCAGCGATTTGCCGTCCTTGGCGACCAGCACCCAACCTTGCTCGGTCCTGACTAGAGCGACGAGGCTTCCTGGCGCAAGCTTGGACACCGCCGAGCCTTCCCCTCCCGCGGTAGCAAAAACATCGGCCGGCACGATCACTACATGGGTCGGCTTGCTTTGGACAGCGTCAATTGGCGCCTGGTCTTTCGCCGCGACCAAAACCTTGTTGCTAAGGGTGAAATTCGATCCCACGATTTTCATCTGCGGCACTTGCCGCTGTTTGAAGGCCTCGTAGCTCAGCTCCGGCACCTTCTGGTCGACAAAGCTTGCAAGCTCTGTCACCTCGATCGTGCCGTTGCCGCTGGTGTCGGCCGCCCCGAGCGCGTCCAGCACCGCATAGGTGAAGACGCCGTGTCCACGGTAGCCCTCAAGCGCCGGCGCGTCCTCGGTCGAGGCTGACAGCACGGTGCGGCCCATGGCCTGGGTCATCCGGTCGAGAGCGGCGACGCGCTCTAGCCCGCGCTGCGCCACCTTCTCCCCGGTCAAGGTTCCGCTTTCGCAGGTGTCGAACAGAAGCACGCTGCGCCGCGCCGGAATTTGCGCGAACCACGCCTGCAGCCTGTCCTGATCGATGCCCTTGTCGACGATCGACTGCTCGCCCTCATAGCGGAAGTCCTGCGGCACGTAGTAATAGCGGCCGTCGATGGTCTTACCGTGGCCGGCCAAGAAAAACACGAAGGCGTCGCGCGCATGCGCCTCGCCAGCCAACGCGCCGAACACCTTGTCGAGATTGGCGATCGTGACATCGGCATCCTCGACCTTCCTAACCTCCACGCTGCTGTAAAGCGTGCCGGCGCCGGATTGACGGAACGCTTCGGCGAGCGCGTCGGCGTCGGGGACGGCGTAAGTGAGTTTGAGCCTCCCATCCCAGTAGTCGTTCACCGCGACGGCGAGGACATACAGCTTGGGCAAAGTGGCGCCGGTGTCCCCGTCCCAATTCACCGTGACCTTGGCGGGCTCCGAGGCGATGAGGTTCTTTTCGTTGTAGGCGATCAGTTCGATGTGGTTCTCGCCGGGCTCGAGCGACAGGGTCCGCTTGATCGCCGTTGCCGACCCGCTGGCGGCAGAGGCGGGCGCGGCGGGTTCAGCCTCCACCCGGGACAGCCCGCGTTCATCGACGCCGAGGGTCGTGCCGTTCACCCGCCACTCGACCTTGCCGACGCCGCCGCCCTGATCGGCGACCGAGGCTTCGACGGCCACCTCGTCGCCATCCGCCGTGGATCGATCCATGGGGCTGACGATGGAAACCTTCGGCGCGGCGCCGCTGCCGATCACCTTGTCGAGATCGAGCTTCGCCGCGGCTTCCTTGACCTTGCCGTCCGGGTCGCCGGCAAGCTTCTCTTGCACGAGATCGGGGCGGTACAGGGACTGATAGACCTGGTCGATGCCGATGGTGCCGAAGCCTTCGACGACATGGAGAAGCTCGGCGCCCTTCTCCGAGGCGGTGAAAAACCCTTCCGGCGTGATCGTCACCCATTCGCCAGAGGTGCCGTGCACGGTGGTCGCAAGAAGTTGGTCTGTTTCGGTCGACCAGATCGCACTGGTGCCGTCGCTGTTCCCGACCGCCAGCCGACGACCATTCTGAAAAAATAAAATCGACTTACCGACACCTGGGTTTCCTGCCAATTGCCGGATGTCCTGACCGTCGCTGACGTTGCGTATGCTCACGGTCGTGTCGCTTGCGGCCGCGGCCAGCCACCGATGATCTGGCGAGATCGCAGCGGTCTCGTATTTCAAACCCATTTGGCTCGCCTGCCATGAAGCACGGCCCGCGGCGTTGTAGACCTTCAGTCCATCCCAGCCCCAGCCGACAAAGCTCTTGAGATCCTGCAGGTACACAATATCCGACGGTGTATTGTCGCTCGTATCGACTACACTTTTGATCAAGCGCCCCGAGGTGACATCCCACATCTTAAGCGCCATGCGGAGATCGTCATCTGATTCATTTACCATGGCCGTAAGGAACCGGCTGTCCGGTGAGAACAGAGGATCGAGGACGATGTCCCAAGGCGTGTCGAAGGTCCAAAGCACCTTGCCGCTCGCCGCGTCCCAAACACGAATCTTCTTCTCTGATTTGTTGCGGCTGAACACCGTGGCGGCGACCAGGCGGCCATTCGGAGCAATGGCATATCCGTGACCGCCGACGATTACGTCCACTAACGCCGACGGAATGGTCGGGGTGGGCGAGGCCACATCCCACAATTTGAGTTTGTTGTCGTTGTTGAATCCCAGCAGCCAGGGACCGCCTTGGTCCGAGCCGACCGATGGAACGAGATCGCCGAGCTTCGTCTCCCCTTGGACGAACGATTCGATCGGCTGACCATTCGTAGCATCCCACGACCGGACCCATCGTCCGCCGTTACTCGAGATGATCAGCCTATCCCTGGGCGCCGGGACAATGATGACGTCATCGTTCCCCGAGCCGAACACCCTCACTGGGTTCAACGTCTCGGCACTGCGCAATTCGACCGTCTGATCGTCATTGAACGCTATGAGCGTCCCATCCGGCGAATAGGCTGCGGTATCGACCGCCGTCTCGGTCGCGACCGAGTTTAGAAGGCTGCCGTTTGCCACATCCCAGACTTTGAGCGTCTTATCCTCACCGCCAGAGGCAAGGCGGCGTCCATCGGGAGAAAACGCCACAATTCGTACTTCGCCGACATGCCCGGTCAGCGTGCGGAGGAGTCGACCATCCGCGACATCCCATAGCTTGATCGTTCCATCTCTGCTGCTGGAGCCCAGCATCCGCCCATCCGGCGATACCACCGCCGCGGTGACGTCATCCACGTGCGAGTCAAATACTTTTTTCAGCCTTCCAGTCGCCGCTTCGACCAACTCCACGCGTGCGATCGCGCGCTGATAATGCTTGCCATAACCGAGAACGATCCAACGATCGTCTGCCGAGATCGACATCGTCAGCGGGGAAAAGAATGAAAGACCGGCGATGTTGCGGCCGGTGATGCGATCCTTCGCGACCTGACCGAGCGAACGACCGGTGGCGATCTGCCAGCGGTCGATGTGCTGATAATTCTGAAAATACCTAACCGTGATAAGGTCGCCTTGCGACGTCACGCCATAACGCGTCGGGGACAGTTCGTAGCTTGGTAGGGCGATCTTTCTGGTGGCGGTCCCGCTAGCCGCATCGAAAAGGTAAATCGTATCCTCGACGTAGATCACCACGAATTTGCTGTCGGCGGTGATCCGCAGATCAGAAATATACGGAATGCCTGGCGCGATCGTACGAAGCAGCCGTCCCGTCGTGACCTCCCACAGTTTGACGGTTTCGTCGCTCGCCAGCGATGCCAACCAACGCCCATCTGGAGAGAACACGACGTCTTTGACAAAGCCGGAATGACCTACGTTGACGGTGGGAACCACTTTGGCGGTCTCTTGCGAATGAACGGTGCTGACCATGGGCGCCGCTTTGCCGCTCGCTTGCCTCTCGGCAACGGCGAACGGCACGAGGAGGCCGATGCCGAGCAGGCTCAAACAGACGGGGGCTACGATGCGAGACAGGAGGTGGGTCATTGTCATGAGGTGGTCATAGACATCAAGAAAGCCCTGTCGGACCGAACCGGGCATGAACGTTTGACGGTCGAGCTTAAGCTTAATTCAGCGGCAGTGCATCCCTCCCCACCCGTGGCAACGAAAATCTTGCGGGATGCGGCCAACCGGGCTAAGCCTCGGCCATTATTCTGCCGCTCTTGACCTTGCATTGCGGGCCTGGAAGCGAGTACTCCCGGCCGACCCACCTCCCGCCGCAACCGAGGTACGACAGACGTGAATCAAGACGCTTCGACCGAGGTCCGCGCCAAGACGAGCGCCTTTACCACCTGGCGATGGGTGGCGCTTGCCGCCGTCATCGTCGCCACCGTGGCCGGCGCCTTCCTTTATTGGCGCCATAGCGAACTCTACCCCAGTACCGAGAACGCCTATACCGGATCGAACATCGTCCGCGTGGCCTCGGAAGTGAGCGGCCCGGTCATCCATGTCTATGTGCACACCGATGAGCGCGTGAAGGCCGGCGACCCGCTGTTCGACATCGACCCCATTCTCTATGATGCGGCGCTGCGCAATGCCCGCGCCCAGTTTGATGCCGCCGCCGATGCCGCCGGAACCGCCGGCGAAAATCTGAAGAAGGCGGCTGACACTCTGGAGCAAAAGCGCGCCGCGCTTGAGGATGCGCTCAAGACCTATCGCGACGCGAAAGACGCGCAAGCCCCTGAGGCGCGCCCCTCCGACCAGCTCAACACCGCCGAGAGCGCGTGGCAGGATGCGCTCAAGGCCTATCGCGAGGCTGAGGACGCCTTCAACAAGGAGCAGGACAAGCCTCTGACGGTGACCACGCCCACCGTGCAGCTCAGAGCCGCCTCAGCTCAGCTCTCCAAAACCACCCATGACCGTGTCAAGACCCACGCCACCTCCCCCTCCGACGGCATCGTCTCGAATGTCACCTTGCGGCCCGGCGCCACGGTCCAGGCCGGCCAGCCGCTGTTCGCCATCATCGAGGCCAACCGCTGGTGGGTCGATGCGAACTTCAAGGAGACCGACCTCGCCCGCGTCAGGGTCGGCCAGCCCGCCGATGTGCGCCTCGACATGTATCCAGCCACGACCTTCAATGGCACGGTGGAGAGCATCAGCGCCGGCTCCGGCGCCACCTTCTCCGTGCTGCCTCCGGAAAACGCGAGTGGGAATTGGGTGAAGGTCACGCAGCGCTTTCCCGTGCGCATCGCCCTCACCAACCCGCCGGCCGACAAGCCGCTCCGGGTCGGCGCCAGCGCCTGGGTTATGATCGACACCACTCAGGACAAAAAATGACCCGGCGCAAACCCGCCGCCAAGAAACCGCGTTCGCCGCGGCAGCCAGAAACACCGCTCCCGCCCCCTAAGCCGCCGCGAATCCGCCCGCAACCGCCGCTGCCTCCTGAGCCGCCGCGCATCCACCCGAAGCCGTCGACGGCGCTCGTCGTCGCCGTCGTGCTGACCGCGGTCCTGGAAGTGCTCGACATCACTATCGTGAGCGTGGCGATCCCGCACATGCTCGGCACTTTCGGCGCCACCTCCGATCAGATCACCTGGGTGCTCACCTCCTATCTCGTCTCCGCCGCAGTGGTGATGCCGCTCACCGGCTATTTGTCCGCGAGGCTCGGACGCCGCCGCCTCCTGATTTTCTCCATTGTCGGCTTCGTGATCTCCTCGGCGCTGTGCGGTGTCTCCTGGAACCTCGAAAGCATGGTGGTCTTCCGGCTGGCGCAAGGCATTTGCGGCGCGCCGCTCGTGCCCTTGAGCCAAGCCATCCTGCTCGACGCCTTCCCGAAGGAGAAGCACGGCCAGGCGCTCGCCATCTTCGGCCTTGGCATCATGGTGGCGCCAGTCCTCGGACCGACCTTCGGGGGATGGCTCACTGACACCTTCGTGTGGCGCGCGGTGTTCTATATCAATGTGCCGATCGGCCTGTTTGCGCTCCTGCTTGCCATGGGCAACTTGCCCAAGAGCGACATCCGCTTCCTCAAGACCGATTGGACCGGGCTCGTCCTTCTCGTGCTCGCGGTCGGCGCGCTGCAGATGGTGCTCGACCAGGGGCAGACGCGCGACTGGTTCAACTCACGCTTCATTCAGATCTTCACTGCCATCACGGTCTTTGCCAGCTTCGCCTTCTTCATGCGCGGCTGGAACAATCCGAAGAACATCGTCGATCTGTCGCTGCTCAAGGATCGCAACTTCCTCGCCGGGCTGCTCGCCATCACCGCCTATGGCGTCACTCTGTTCGGCACCATCGCGCTCCTGCCGCTGCTCACGCAGCGTCTCATGGGCTATCCCGCCATGAACGCCGGCATGCTGTTCATTCCGCGCGCGGTAGCGAGCGCCATCGCGCTGTCGGTCACCGGCAACTACCTCATGCTGTGGATCGATGCGCGCATCCTGGTCGCTGCCGGCATCGTGCTTTCGGCCGTCGGCACCATGATGATGGCCGGGCTGTCGCTGCAAGCCGACGCCTGGGCCATCGCCGCGCCTGGCATCATCGCCGGCGTCGGCATGGGGCTGTTCTTCGTGCCGCTCACCGCCGTCGCCTTCGGTAGTATGGAGCACGAGAAGCTTGACGAGGCCGCCGGCCTCTATGCCCTGATGCGCGGCATCGGCTCCTCGATCGGCATCGCCGTGGTGAGCTGGCTGTTCGTCCGCCAGGCACAGGTGCATTGGGGCGACCTGATCACCCACATCAATCCGTACAACCCCGCGGTGCCGGCTTATCTCAATTCCCTTGGGCTCAACCCGCAATCGCCAAGCTCGATATCCGCCGTGGCACTCGAGATCGGGCGCCAAGCGCAGATGCTCGCCTTTATCGACTTGTTCTGGTTCATCGGCCTCGTGACCTTCGCCATCCTGCCGCTCGTGTTCCTGATGAAGCGGCCAAAGACGGCGGGCGTGATCATCCCGGCCCACGCCTGACGCGTGCGCAGCGATCTGCTCAGCAATGACAGGAAAGTCGCAGTAGCTACCAGCAGACCTTGGCGCCCGAAGTGCACACCACCGGCGACACGACGCCGTGCCAGCAGACGGTGTAGGACTTCGCCGTCACCACGTCAGGCTTGACGAAGAGATCGGCCGAGACCGACTCCCGCCAATAGGGTTGCGGCTTGGCCCGCATGGCGGTGACGGTGATCGCGCCCTTGCCCTTCTTGAAGTCGGCGACCGCTCCGGCGAGCGCCGCCTGGGCGCCGCTCAGCGCATCGGCCCTGTCCCAACCGTCCGCGGTTCCCACCAATTTGCTGCAACCGCCTGCATGCGCCGGCGCCATGCAAAGCCCTGCCACGACCAAGGCGCAGGTAGAAACGCAAAACAACGACCTCATGTAAGGACCCCCTTCGCACCAAATGAGAGCCGGCAGGATATAGCGGCGGGGGGAGCGTTGGCAGTGCCTCGCCGACGCATGCCATCGGTTCGCCAAAGCCTGTAGCGTTTGTGCCACAGTTCGACACCCAGCGTTCGGACGCAAACTCTGGCAATGATGTCAGCGCTGAGGCTTTGACAGTTACCGTGACGTGGTAAGTGCGTGTACACCCCTCCCATGGCATCGAAGCTCGTTCTCATCACCGGAGCCTCAAGCGGCATTGGCGCGGCGCTCGCCAAGCTCTATGGCCGTGCCGGCGCCAATGTGCTGCTGCTTGCCCGCAATGCCGAGCGTTTGGCTGCCGTGGGCGAAGCCATTCGGCAGGGCGGCGGAAGTGCCACCGCCTACGCCATCGATCTTGCCGACGCGAAAGCCATCGAAGAGACGAGCGCCAAGATCGCACGCGAAGTGGGCACGCCCGACGTCCTCATCAACAATGCCGGCGCCGGACGCTGGCTGCCGCTGGTCAAGACCACGGCTGAGGACGCGGCTGCCATGATCGAGGTGCCGTATCTTGCCGCCTTCAACCTCACCCGAGCCTTCTTGCCGTACATGCTCACCCGGCAAAGCGGCGCCATCGCCTGCGTTACCTCGCCGGCCTCCTATCTTGCCTGGCCGAACGCCGCAGCCTATATCGCCGCGCGCCGGGCGCTTGCCGGCTTCACCGAGGCGCTGCGCAGCGAGGTGAAAGGCAAGGGCGTGAGCGTGACCCTGGTCGTGCTCGGCGCGGTCGAGACCCCTTATTGGGAGCATAATCCCGGGAGCCGGCAGTACCTGCCAAAAGCGAACCCCTGGCTTGCGCCTACGCTCTCGGCGGAGGAGGCGGCGGAGGCCATCTTCGCCGGTGTGGAACGGCGTCAGCGCACCGTGGTGAAGCCCGCGATCTTTCGCGCCCTGTTCCTGCTCAACGCGCTCGTCCCCCGCCTCGTCGCGCGGCAGCTCCGGCACGCGGCGCGCAAGTCACCGCCCAACCGTGCCTGAGCGCTTCAACAGCCAATAGACCACGGCCGAGGCGATACCGATGATCGCCATCGCCCATATGAACCCGTCTGTATTGGCGGTCCAAGGCACGCCCTCGACATTCATGCCGAAGATGCCGGCAACCAGGCTCGCCGGCAGGAACACGGTGGTGACGATGGCGAGCACGTGCAGACTGCGATTGGTCTGCTCGGTGCTCTTGAGCATGATCTCCTCCTGCAGCAGCCGCGAGCGATCGCGCAACTCGACGATCTCGGTGTCGAGCCAATCGAGCCGCTGCAGAAGCTTCTTCGTCCGCAGATTGAGCGCCGGATTTTCGGACTCCTCGATTTCGTGCTCGAAACGCTGGATGAGCGCGCGGAGCGTGACGAGTTGCCGATGCACCCGCACGGTCGTGCGCCGCACGCTGCCGACCACCTTGCGGTCGACATTCGGCTCGTCGGCCAGAATCCTCTCCTCGGCGTGGTCGAGCTGGGCGGCGAGACCGTCGGCAAACTGATCGAGCGACTCGATCATCTGTCCGGCGATCAATTCAAGCAAGGCGACCGGCGATTGAACCTTGGCGCCGAGACGCAGCGCCTTGCGGGTCGCTTCGATGGCGTTCAGCTGATGCCTGCGGCTGGAGATGAACACCTTCTCGGTCAGGGCAAAATGCAAAAAGCCGATTTCTTCGGTAGGACCGCTCAAGCCGCAGACGAGATCGGCAAGGACACCGTAAAGGCAGGCTTCGCCTCCTTGCAGCTGCTGATGCTCGTCGGCGGTGACGAGAAGCGCGCGCGCCGGCTCCGGCAGCTCGGCTGTGGTGGCCAAGAATTGGCAGGCGCGCATATCGGCGAGGTTGAAATGAAGCCAGAGCCAGCCGCCATCCGGCTTTGGAGGCTGCTCGACATTGAGCTGTTCCGACGATCCATCCTTGTGGAAGCGAACGGCAAAGACCAAGCCCGCCAGGGGCTTCGCCTGCGCTTCCCTGGCATCGCCGGAAGAGGTGATCGCGACGGCTGACATTCGCTTGGGTTCCCCCGCCAGCTGAGAGCCGGAATGTTACAGTTGTGTGACAGACCCTTGCAGGCAGGAAAAACGCCGCGAACCTTTGCAAAACTGACACCCGTTCCGCCTAACATCGCGGCACCGCGGGGAGTTGGCCCTGTCGCAGCTCGGCGAGGGAACGCTGATGCGTTATCTGCTGCTGCCCTTCACGCCGCGCTACATCCTTCTGACCATCGCGCTTCTTGGGACCGTTGCGCTCGCGACCGTCGTGGCGCTTGATCCCGAAACGCTGCCAGCTCTCGCCTTGCCGCTTGTTGTCTTCGGCGCCTTGGTCCTCCTCGGCATTTGCGATCTGATGCAGACCCGTCACGCGATCCTGCGCAACTATCCGATCGCGGCGCATATCCGCTTCATCCTCGAGCATGTTCGGCCCGAGCTTCGCCAATATTTCTTCGAGGCGGAGAAGGACGGCACGCCTTTCCCGCGCGACAAGCGCGCCCTCGTCTATCAGCGCGCCAAGCAGCAGCTCGACACGCGGCCGTTCGGCACCCATTACGACGTCTATCGCGATCATTATGAGTGGCTGCATCATTCGATCCAGCCGAAGGAGCCGGCCTCGGAGCTGTTCCGCACCACGATCGGCGGGGCCGAATGCACGAAGCCTTACTCGGCATCCGTGTTCAACATCTCGGCCATGAGTTACGGCTCGTTGTCGGCCAACGCCATTCGCGCCCTGAACAAGGGCGCCAAGATCGGCGGCTTTGCCCATGACACCGGAGAAGGCGGCGTGAGCCGCTACCACCGTGAACATGGCGGCGATCTCATCTGGGAAGTCGGCTCCGGCTATTTCTGCTGCCGTAACAAGGACGGCAGTTTCTGCCCGGAGAAATTCGCCGACATCGCAACCGCCCCGCAGATCAAGATGGTGGAGTTGAAGCTCTCGCAAGGAGCGAAACCCGGGCATGGCGGCGTGCTGCCGGCAGCGAAAGTGAGCAAGGAGATTGCCGAGATCCGCGGGGTGGAGATGGGCCAGGACTGCATCTCTCCGGCAAGGCATTCGGCCTTCGCCACGCCCATCGAGATGATGCAGTTCATTGCGGGCCTGCGCTCGCTTTCCGGCGGCAAGCCGACTGGTTTCAAGCTCTGCATCGGCCATCCTTGGGAGTTCCTCGCCGTGGTCAAGGCGATGCTCAAGACCGGGATCACGCCGGACTTCATCGTCATCGACGGCAAGGAGGGCGGCACCGGCGCGGCGCCGCTCGAATTCATGGATCATCTCGGCATGCCCTTGCGCGAAGGCCTCACCTTCGTGCATTCGGCGCTGATCGGCGCAAACTTGCGCGACAAGATCAAGCTCGGGGCCGCCGGCAAGATCGTCTCCGGCTTCGACATGGCTCGGGTGATGGCGCTTGGCGCCAACTGGTGCAACGCGGCGCGAGGCTTCATGTTCGCCCTGGGCTGCCTGCAATCTCAGCAATGCCACACCGACCGCTGCCCCACCGGCGTCGCCACGCAAGACAGACTTCGCCAGCGCGCCATCGTTTTGTCCGACAAGTCGGTTCGCGTGGCGCATTTCCACCGCGAGACGGTGATCGCCTTGGCCGAGCTGATCGCCGCAGCCGGCCTCAACCATCCGCGCGAGCTTCGCCCCTACCACTTCATGCGCCGCACCGGGCCCGACCGCATCGTCAGCTTCACCGAGCTCTATCGCTTCATGGAGCCCGGCGAGCTCCTGTCAGGCACGACCCATCCGAGCCTCAAGGAAGCCTGGGAAGTGGCCTCGGCCGAGAGCTTTGCGCCGCAAGGCGCCTCAGGGCCGGGAAACATCATGCTCGCCGCCGAGTGAGGCTCGGCCGCGCGTTATGGCTTGTGCGAATTTCCCCTGTTTTCCAAAAGGCTGGGCCGTCCGATAATGCAAGGCGATGTCGCCCCTTGCCCGCTACGCCCCTGGCCTCGCCGGGTTGCTCCACTACAAATTCACTGACGCCCCTGCCGACCTCAGGGCGGGTCTCGCCGTTGCCGCGGTGGCACTCCCGGTTGGCATCGCCTATGCCGAGCTTGCCGGCTTCCGCCCTGAGGTGGGACTCTATTCGAGCATCTTGCCACTTGTGGCCTACGCGATTTTCGGCACCTCCCGCCAATTGATCGTCGGGCCTGACGCCGCCACCTGTGCCCTGGTTGCGGCGAGCGTGGCCCCGCTCGCCGCCGGCGACCAGGCAACTTACGCCTCACTTTCCGTGATGCTCGCTTTGCTCACCGGACTGCTGTGCATAGCGGCAAGCTTCCTGCGATTGGGCGGGCTTGCCGAATTCCTCTCGCGGCCGATCCTGGTCGGCTTTCTCAATGGCGTCGCGCTCTCGATCATTCTCGGTCAGGCCGACAAGATCTTCGGCTTCCCGGTGGTCGAGAGCGGCATCGTCCCGCGCATCGCAGAGATCCTTGGAAAGATCGGGGACATCCAGGGACCGACTCTTGCCGTCGCCCTCGGAACATTCGCTGTCATCGCCATCGTTCCTCGTCTCGTGCCGCAGCTTCCGGCCGCACTGGTCGGCATGGTGCTCGCCGCTGCTGCCGTGCTGATCTTCGATCTCGCCGCCTTCGGTGTGAAAACGGTGGGATACGTTCCGGCCGGCCTTCCGCCGCTTGCGGTGCCGCATGTCGACCCTGCGCTCCTTCCGGCGCTAATGGCAGACGCGGCAGGCGTGGCCTTGGTCAGCTTCTCGAGCCTGATGCTCACGGCGCGGAGCTTCGCGGCGAAGAACGGCTACGACATCGATCCGGACCAGGACTTTGCGGCGCTTGGCGCCGCCAATATTGCATCGGCCGTCTCCCAGGGCTTCGCCATCAGCGGAGCGGACTCGCGCACCGCCATGAGCGACGCTACCGGCGGCAGAACCCATGCGGTGGGGCTCGTAGCCGCAGCCGCGGTGGCGCTTGTGCTGTTGTTCTTCACGGCGCCGCTGCAATATTTGCCGATGGCGGCACTCGGCGCCGTGCTCATCGCTGCAGCCCTGTCGCTCATCGATTTTGACAGTCTCCGCCTGTTCTACCGAATCGACCGCACCGAGGCCCTTCTCTCCGTGCTTGCCACTCTCGGCGTCGTCGCCGTCGGCGCGGTGGACGCCATCCTATTCGCCGTGGCGCTGGCACTGTTGCGCTTCATCAGACTGATATCTCGCCCCCGCGTCGAAATCCTGGGCAAGGTCGAGGGCTTTCCCGGGTTCCACTCCCTCGCCCGCCATGACAAGGGTCAAGGTCTGCCGGGCCTTCTCCTGTTTCGCTTCAATGCTCCGATCACCTTCTTCAACGCCCCCTATTTTAGGCGGGAGTTGCTGCGAGCCGTCGATGAAGCTGGGCCTGGCCTGCGCCATGTCGTCATCGACCTGCTCCCCGTGACCAGCATCGATGCGACGGGGCTGCTGACCGTCACCGAACTCGGCGAGGCTCTCAACGGGAGAGGGATCGGGCTCAATGCCGCCGGCCGCTTGACCGAGTGGGACATCTGGGCAGCTGAGCGAGGCTTTGTCGGCCGTGGCATCGGAGCCTTTCCGACCTTGCGCCAAGCCGTGCGCGAATTATCCTCGCAAAAGCCACCACCTTGATCCCCGTCAAGGCCGCGAGCAGGCAAGGGCCTGCGGTCAGTTGTTCAGGAAGCCCGATAGGGTGTCGGCGATGCTGTTGCTCGGGGGACGCCCCCGCCGCCGCTGCTGCTGCTGCTGCTGAGCGCGAACCTGCGGCATGCGCTCGACCGGGGCGGCGACCTCTTCGACCATCGGCGGGAACGGATCGTAGGCCATGGGCTCGCCGAACATGACCGACGCCATGCGCGCGTCATGGCCGTACACGTCGTTGAAGGTGGTGGCTGAGCCGTCGTCGTCCACCTTCAAGGTGAAATAGGTGATGTAGACCGGGATCTTCTGTTTGAGCCCGATGTGCTGATCCTCGACCCCGCTTTGGATCGCCGAGGCGACCTTTTGCGCGCTCCAGCCCTGGTCCTTGTTGAGCAGGGCGGTAGCGAGCTGATCGGGGTTTTGCACCCGCATGCAGCCGTGGCTCTCCGCCCGCACGGTCTTGGCGAACAGGTTCTTCTGCGTCGTGTCGTGCATGTAGACGTCGTGCTTGTTGGGGAACAGGAACTTGATGGTGCCGAGCACGTTGTCGGGTCCGGGAGGCTGATAGACGTTGAGGCTGCGGATGTCGATGCGGTTCCAGTCGAGCATGGAGGGGTCGACCTCCTTGGTGCCGATGGCAACGCGCAGACCGTTGCGCGCGAACACCGACGTATCCCAGCCACCGCCACCGCCGCCGAAGAACCAATCGCCGCCTCCCCTGATCGAGGGCAGCAGCTCCTCCATCTTGATCGAGTTCGGCACGTTCCAATAGGGATTGAACACGACCTCCTGCATCTCGTTGGAGAATACTGGGGTCTGCTTGTCGGGCTTGCCAACCACCACCCGCGTGGTGAATTCAGGCTTGCCCTCGTCCATCACCCTGAGCGTGAATTCAGGGATGTTGACGGTGACGTAGAACGGCCCGAGGTCGTTGGGCAGCCAGCGCCAGCGTTCCATGTTGAGCAGGATGATCCTGGTTCTTGCCGGGCTCGAAGACCGCTGCTGCTCGCCGTTGAGCACGCGCCGCGTGCCGGGTCCGACCAGGCCGTCCGGCCGATAGCCGCGCTCTTCCTGGAAGCGTCTCACCGCCTGTTCCACACCGGCGTCGAACACCGTCTCCTTGGCTCCGTCGGTTGCCGGCACCTCGAGGCGCTTTCTGAGCAGCGCCACTTGCTCGTGCTCGACGCCGAGCTTGAGCACCGGCCCATCCGGAATCCTGACGACGCCGTCGTCGACATGGCCGCCCCGCGCCGCGATCAGCGCCTTGCGCAAGGCCTCGAACTGCGGCTGGTCGGGCTGGAAGCTCCGCAGATAGACGGCGGGTTCGGCGCGGATGGCCATGGATTCCATCACTTGCAGCGGATCGGGCAACGCGAGCGTGGGGTCGAGATTGGGATCGATCCGCGTCCAATCGAAACGCCCGCCACGGGCGTCGCGGGCGTAGCGCAGCACGGCAAGGTCGAGTTTGACCTCGGCGTCGGCGAGCGCGCCCGAGGCGTTCGGCGATTTCGCATTGAAGCCCTCGATCCTGGGGAGCGCATAGTCGGAGGCGCGCAAGCCGTAATCGTCGGCGTTGCCGATTTCCTCCATCACCGATTTAGCGCGGAGGTTCAGCCCGTTTTCATCCACCCAGAGCACATGGGCGTCGGGTGCCGAATAATAGTCAGCCAGCGCCTTGAACTCGCTGCCGGCCTTGGCGCCTTTGTCGGCGACGCGGGTGACGATGGCAATGCGCAAGGCCTCAGCCGGTCCGATCAGCGCCGCAGGCCCGTCGGGCTCGGCCGCGCGCGATGGCGCGATCGCAACCATGCAAACCATGGAAGCGGCCGACAACAGGCCAAGCGTCGCGCGAGAGGACAACCTCACAACCCGCTCCTGATGCTCGATGAACCCCCTACATATTTCGAACGCGCTACGCCCCGAATGCGAAATTGTGGCGGCGCTTCATCCCTCGCAAACCCGAGTCTCCGCGAGGCGCTCCCGCGACTCCCTCTGAACCTTAGTCGCGACAGCCGTTAAACTTTGCGCTGATACCGAGGCAAGAGCAAGGCAGGCTTGCTCCAAGCTTTGGCCAAGGCGAAATGTCGCGCGATTTCAATCCGTTCGGGAGCGAAAGGCCCGAATCCACCGGCGTGGCGGCCGACGCCAGGCGCAGTGATCAGCTGATCTGCGCCGGCCGCAAGAGTCGCGGCATCAACTCCTTGCGGATCAGCCTGATCGCGTCATCGACCCGCGCGCTGCGCTCCGGGCAGCCTTGCAGATCGCTGACGGCATTTTGCAGCACGGCGGTCGGTCGAGCGACGGCGCCGCACTCGATGAGCTCGTCAATGAGCCGCATGAGTATCGCGGTATTCGCCAGCGCCAAGCAGTCGTGGGTATCCTCGCTAAGCATGGCCGAGCCTCCTCGAAAATCGCGATTTCGCCTTGTTCCCTGCCAAGCTTAATAGGTGGGACTCTACCACGCCTTGGGTTCCGCAAAATGACATCCTAGGGGCTTGGACGGAGGCTAGGAGGCGAGCTTGAGCGGCGCCTTCGCAGCGGCATTCTCGCCGCTTGCCGTCGCAGCCTCTGTTAGAGGCGCCGTGGCGCTCGCCCCGAATTTCCTGAGCAGCCGGGCCATGTATTTGCGAAAGCGATAGTGCTGGATCTCGAATTTGTGCCAGGCGGTGTCCTTCCAAGGAATACCGTGTCCGATATCCGGGCTCGCCGTCGCCTTGAGCTTGCGGAACCAGTCGGCGCGGGCTGGATCGGAGGCCATCGCCACGATGAAGCTTGCGATCAGCTTCGCCTGGTAGTCGGCGATCTGCCAGACGCCCCCTTCCGCCGGCTCGAACAGACCGACCACGAAGAAATCGTCGAGCTCGCGATGGAAAGCGTGGATGAAGAGCTTGGAGCGGCCGTTCTCGTCGAGGATGAAGCCCCGATCCATGAACGGGAAGCTCGGCCTGAAGCCTGTGGCATAGGCGATGAGGTCGATTTCTTCCTCGCTGCCGTCGACAAAGTGCACGACCTTGCCCTCCAGCCGCTCGATGTCGGGCTTGGCCACGATGCGGCCATGCACGATGTGATCGAGATAGAGGGTGCAGGCGGTGGGGTGGGCCTCGAACAGCTTGTGGTCCGGAGCCGGCAGATTGTAGCGCCAATGCGAGCCGACCGTGATGCGCAAGCCCCACCAATAGAGCTTGCGCATCACGGCGCGGGGCAGAGGCCAGCGGCTGGTCAGATCGATGAAGGTGTCGGTCGGCTTGCCCATCACGATCTTCGGGAAGAAATAATAGCTCCGCCGCATCGAATGCACGGCGCGCACGCCGTCATGCGCGGCGTCATCGAGAATATCGACCGCGGAGTTTCCGGCGCCGACCACCAGCACGCGCTTGCCCTTGAGTTGCTCCTTCGACTTCACGTCGTGCGAATGCAGGATCTCGCCGGTAAAGGTCCCTGGGTAGCTCGGCCAGTTCGCCTCCCAATGATGGCCGTTGGCGACGACGAGCCCGTCATACAGCCGCGGTTTGGCTTCGCCTTCGATCTGGACCCGCCAACGCCCATCGACGCGCTCCGCGGACGTTACCCGCGCGTTGAAGGTGATGCGGTCGTAGAGCTCGAACTCGCGCGCGTAAGCGCGGAGATAGTCTTGCGCCTGCGCGCAGCTCACATAATGCGGCCACTCTTCGGGGAAGTCGAAATCCGGATATTTCGACAATTTCTTCGAGGAGTTGAGGTGGGTCGAGCCGTAGACCGCATGCGGGCTCTTCGGGTTCCAGATGCCGCCAATGTCGGCGAGCGCCTCGAAGCAATCGAAGGGGATGCCGCGCTCGGCGAAGGTTTTGGCGACCGCCAGTCCGCAGGCGCCGGCGCCGATGATGCAATATCGTTTCACCGCTCCCCCACCAAAATTTTCGCTCCTGTCGGCCCCTAGCCGCCGTGGATAGCACAGAAGCCTGAAGCGAGGCGACGCCTTGAAATCGAGAGCCGAGGCCGCCTGGTCCTTGATCTGGGTCAAATCCGTGGCATGTCACATCGGCTCTCTCAAGCACCGGCTGCTGTTGTATATAGCCGGGGGGCGTCCTTAACCACATTCCCGCCCACTGCAACTTGGCGGCGCTTTGCACTATGGTCTGGCGCGTCCCGCGCCACGCCGGGGAGACTGAATGGACATCAAGGACGACGTGACGATCCAGAGCTGGGACGGCACCTGGACCTACCGGCCCAAAGTGCTGGTCACGCCTGACACCGCCGACGATATCGTCGAGATCGTGAAGAGCGTGGTGCGCTTCCCCTCGCCGGTCCGCCCCGCCGGGTCGATGCATTCCACCGCGCGCATGAACGGCGACGACGGCGGCACCATGGTCGACATGAAGGCCATGAACCGCATCCTCAGATTCGGCGAGGACAGCGTGACGGTGGAAGGCGGCGCCACCTATATCGTGGTATCCAACGCGCTGAAGGAGCGCGGGCTGCAATTTCACGTCACCACCGAGATCGGCAACGTCACTCTCGGCGCCATGGCCACCGCCGCCACCAAGGATTCATCCTTCCCCGGCGGCTATGGGCAGATCAGCTCCTACGTGAGCGCCATGCGTTACGTCACGCCGGGCGGCGATATCCGCGTCATCAATGAGCGCGACCATCCTGAAGAGATGCAGGTGATGCGCTCGAGCTACGGGCTGTTGGGCATCGTCTACGAGGTCACCATCAAGGTGCGCCCCACGATAGCGCTCAGCGTGCGCCATCACTCGATGCCGCTTGCCGATTTCCGCAAGCGCTTCCCGGTGTACAAGGCGCAAGGCTTCGCGGTGATGTACTACATCTTCCCCTATGTGCGCCGCGTGCTGGTCGAGCTGCGCAAGGACAATCCCGGCGTTCAGCCGGTGTCGCGCCGGCGCTGGACCTACCGCAACCGTTTCTGGCGCAAATACGGCCCGGCCATCACGCTGTGGATCAAGGCGCGCAC
>NZ_JBOHJB010000057.1:0-19258 GCF_050728395.1 Methyloceanibacter sp. | reverse complement strand
CGCTCTCCCCTTGTGGCAGAGCATCCCCTCACCCTGAGGAGGGCCGCAGGCCCGTCTCGAAGGGTGAGGGTGCCAACCATGCTTCGAGCCGCCGCCTTCGGCGGCTCCTCAGCATGAGGCTTAGAGCTGGGGATTGATGATCACCTTGCCGGTGACCTTCCGCCCCTCGATGAGGCCGAGTGCCGTGGCCGTCCCTGCCAGCGGAAAGACGCCGTGAATATGCGGCACGATCTTCCCCTGCCGGCACCACTCGAGCAGCTCGACCATATTGGCCCGGTGCCGGTCCGGATGACGCGCGACGAAGCCGCTCAACAGCACGCCGACGACCGAGCAGCCCTTGAGCATCACGAGATTGAGCGGAAAGCGCGGAATCTCACCGGCGGCGAAGCCGACCACGAGATAGCGTCCCTCCCAGGCCATGGCGCGTAACGCGGGTTCCGCGTGAGGGCCACCGACGCAGTCATAAAGCACATCGACCCCGGTTCCTCCCGTCAGCTCCTTGAGCCTGATCTTCAGATCTTCCGTCTGATGGTCGATGCCCTCGGCGGCACCATGCGCCTTGGCGATGGCAAGCTTGTCGGCCGATGAGGCAACGGCGATGACGCGCCCGCCCATGAGCGTGGCGATCTCGACGGCCGCAAGCCCGGCGCCGCCCGCCGCGCCGAGCACGGCGACGGTCTCGCCGGGCCTTAGCCGCCCGCGATCTTTGAGCCCATGCAGCGCCGTGCCGTAGGTCACCGGAATGCCGGCCGCGGCCTCGTCGCTGACCCCATCGGGGATCGGAACGGCGTTGCTCGCCTTGATCGTCACCTTCTGCCGGCAGCCATTGCCGCCGATGGAGGCCACCACCCGTTGCCCCGGCACGAGGCTGGAAACCCCTAGGCCCACGGCCTCAACGGTGCCAGCCACCTCTCCGCCAGGCGAATGGGGCAGAGTCGGGGTCACCTGATAACGGTTGCGCAGCTGAAGCGTATCGAAGAAGTTGAGCCCGACCGCCGCCACGCGGACGACGATCTCCCCCTCTGCGGGCGTTGGATCCGGAACCTCTTCGATGCGAAGCTTCTCCGGTCCGCCGAACTCGCTGTACTGCGCCACGCGCATGGCTGTTTTCGTACTCCTGTGCCGGCAAATCGGCCGGCCAGCCCCAAGCCAACTAGCCGCCGCTTATGGCATAAACGAGCTGTGAAATCCCAGCCAGGAACAGCCCGAGGATTCTTCGCCATCGGCATCGAGGGCGTCTCGAAGGCCGTCAATCTCGGCAATCTGCTTCGCTCGGCCCACGCCTTCGGCGCAAGCTTCGCGTTCACCATCGGCGCCGATCCTGGCGCCATGGACACCATCGCCGACACTTCGAGGGCCTCCTCGCACCTTCCCCTCTATCATTGGCAAGACATCGACGAGCTTCGCCTGCCGCGCGGCTGTAGGCTGGTCGGCATCGAGCTTCTCGACGAGGCGGCGGAACTGCCCGCCTTTCCCCATCCGGTGCAGGCGGCCTATGTGCTCGGGCCTGAACGGGGCGCGCTCAGCGCCGGAGTGATCGCCCGTTGCCATCATCTTGTGCGCATTCCCACCGCCTTCTCGCTCAATGTCGCCACCGCCGGCGCCATCGTCATGTACGATCGGTTGCGTAGCCTCGGCCGCTTCGCCAGCCGTCCGGTGGCCGGCGGCGGCCTCCCTGAGCCGGTCGCCGAGCATGTGGCAGGCGGTCCACGCCGCCGAAACAGGCGGATTTGACCCCCTCTTCTGGCCAAGGCGCGATCAAATATGTATGCTTTCGTCCGCTCACGACGAATCGGGACGGGGAAATGCGCCGAGCCGTTCGAGCTCTCTGCTTCATCGCCGCGCTAGGCTGCACGCCAGCTTGGGCGGACGCAACGCTCCTGGAAAAATTCAAGGAGTGGTCGGCCTATGCCGCCTCCGGCACGCCGAAGGTCTGCTTCGCCGTGTCCCAGCCGAAGCAGACGACCCCCAAGAAGATCAAGCGCGGGCCGGTCTACTTCTATATCTCGCGCTGGCCTGCCGACAACGTCGCCAATGAGGTGAGCGTCAAGATGGGCTATCCCTTCGGCGACGGCGCCAAGGCCACCGTCACCGTGGGCACGGCAAAATTCGACCTGTTCACCAAGGAAGAGGGCGCTTTCGTCGAGAAGACTGACACCGAGGCGAAATTGGTCGAAGCCTTGAAGAAGGCCAGCACCATGAAGATCGACGGCAAGTCTGTGCGCGGCACCGCGACCAGCGACGTCTACTCGCTGGACGGCCTGAGCGACGCGCTCGCCCGCATCGCCAAGGAATGCTCGAGTTGACGCCACGCTAGAGACGTCACCCTCCCGTCATTGATTGCGGCAATGAACAGGGCTAGCGTCTCCTTTCATGCGGCGCGGTTCAAATGGGAGGACTCCATGAAGCTTGCTTACGCTGCGGTCGTCGCAGCCCTTCTTGCCGCGAGCCCGGTCAAGGCTCAGGTGGTTGATCTGTCGACCATCACCTGCGCCGACTTTTCGCAGCGTCCCGCCGACCAGATGGGCAACATCATGTTCTGGCTCGAAGGCTACTATACCGAGGACGACGACCCGACCACGATCGACTTCGCCGAGTTCAAGTCCACGCTGGAGAAGCTCCTCGTCTATTGCGGGAACAATCCCACGGTCGGGGTGCTCACCGCTGCCGACGAAGTGATGGGCAACGACGGCGACGGCAACTGAGCTCCCTCCCGCGGATCTCTCGATTTTCCGCCGCTGGCGCCTTGGCAAGGCGACCCGCTCGCATGATATGACGGTAGGATCGGGGGCTTGACCCCCGGCCGATCGATAGACCATGTCCGCACCATCCCTTGCCGATAGCACCCCGCCGCAGCAGGCGGATCGCCGCGACACCCTGATTGGGCAGGATCGCGAGGGCCTTGCCACGCGCCTCGAACAGCTTGGCGTGCCCGAGCGCCAGTCGCGCATGCGCGTCGGCCAGTTGTGGAACTGGCTCTATGTGCAAGGCGCGACTGACTTTGCCCGCATGACCAACATCGCCAGGGAGTTCCGCGCCGAGCTCAATTCGAGCTTCACCCTCTCACGTCCTGAGATCGTCACCGAGCAGGTGTCGTCCGACGGCACGCGCAAATGGCTGCTTCGCCTCAATGACGGCAAGGAGGTGGAGACCGTCTATATCCCGGAAGAGGATCGAGGCACGCTCTGCATTTCGAGCCAGGTCGGCTGCACCCTCACCTGCAGCTTCTGCCACACCGGCACGCAGAAGCTCGTGCGCAATTTGACGCCGCCTGAGATCGTCGGCCAGATCATGGTGGCGCGCGATCGGCTTGGCGATTGGCCAGGCGCGGTCGCCGAAGATCCGCGCGGCATTCCCGACACGATGCGCAAGATCACCAATGTCGTGCTCATGGGCATGGGCGAACCTCTCTACAATTTCGATCACGTGCGCGACGCCATGGCGATTGCCGCCGACGGCGAGGGGCTCTCCGTGTCGAAGCGGCGCATCACGCTGTCCACTTCCGGCGTCGTTCCGGAGATTCCGCGCTGGGGCGAAGAGGCCGGCACCATGCTGGCGATCTCGCTTCATGGGGTGCGCGATGAGCTTCGCGACACGCTCGTGCCCATCAACAAGAAATGGCCGATCAAGGATCTGCTCGATGCCTGCCGCGCCTATCCGGGTCTTTCCAACGCCAAGCGCATCACCTTCGAATATGTGATGCTGAAGGGCGTCAACGATTCCATCGCCGACGCCAAGGAGCTGGTTCGGCTGCTCGTTAAGATCCCCGCGAAGATCAATTTGATCCCGTTCAATCCCTGGCCTGGGGCGCCTTTCGAATGCTCCGACTGGGAACAGATCGAAAAATTCGGCGAGGTGGTGAACCGCGCGGGCTATGCGAGCCCGGTACGCTCGCCGCGTGGCCGCGACATCATGGCCGCCTGCGGTCAACTGAAAAGCGCAAGCGTGAAACAGCGTGCCGGCGAGCGTCTCTCGACGACGCTGTAGGGTGGGCAACGGCTCTTGTCGTTGCCCACGCTGAGCAACATCCCTGGTGGGCACGCTTCGCTTTGCCCACCCTACGATCTTACCCAATCTCACCGGAAAGACCGTCTTATAGTGCAGGCTCATCCAGCGCGAGACCCCGTCGCACGAACCGAGCAATGATCACCCGCACCATCCTCCACGCCCTTTGGGCGGCGACCGTGTTCGTCTTCGCCGTGGCGGTGGCGCTCGGCGTGCTGTTTGTGCTTGGCGCTTTATGGGTCGGCGATGAGCTTCGCGCGGCGGCGCCGCACGACCCGATGCTTCGTCACGGCGCGGCATCGGTGTTCGGCATGGTGGTGTTCGTGGGCACCGTGACGCCCGCGCTCACCGTGCTGCCGGCGGCCATCGCCGCCATCGCCGGCGAGGCGCTGCGCATCCGCTCCTGGATGTACTACGTGCTTGCCGGTGGTGCTGCCATGGCGGCGATCCCCGTTCTCGCCTCGCCGCGGAGCGATCAGTTCCCCTCGCTCCCAGCTAGCCAATACATGACGATTTTCGCCGCCGCTGGCTTCGTCGGCGGCTTCGTCTACTGGCTGCTGGCTGGGCGGAACGCGTGAAAACCAGGTGGGACCGGTCCCCTTTTGTGTGGGGCCGGTCCCTGAGACGCAAAACTTCACTCGTCCTGGAGATGTGACCTCACTGGGTCACGAGAATCACGATCTGCGATTTGCCTTAACAACCGGTAAGCGACGATCGGCGCCCCGCCTCTTGCGCGGAACCCTCTCCTGCCTATAGTCCCGGCGCAATCGTTTCCGCCGGGGCGCATCCACCCCCAAGAGGCTTATTCCATGGCCACCGCCGTTAAAAAGGTGGTGCTCGCTTATTCCGGCGGGCTCGACACCTCGATCATCCTGAAATGGCTTCAGGAGACCTATGGGTGCGAGGTCGTCACCTTCACCGCCGATCTCGGCCAGGGCGAGGAGCTGGCGCCCGCCCGCAAGAAGGCCGAGATGCTCGGCATCAAGGAGATCTTCGTCGAGGATCTCCGCGAGGAGTTCGTGCGCGATTTCGTTTTTCCCATGTTCCGGGCGAACGCGCTCTACGAAGGCGTCTATCTGCTCGGCACGTCCATCGCCAGGCCGCTGATCGCCAAGCGGCAGATCGAGATCGCCAAAGCGACCGGCGCCGACGCCGTGGCCCATGGCGCCACCGGCAAGGGCAACGACCAGGTGCGCTTCGAGCTCACCTATTACGCGCTCAACCCCGACATCAAAGTGATCGCGCCCTGGCGCGAATGGAACTTCAAATCGCGCAGCGACCTGATCGAGTTTGCCGAGAAGCATCAGATCCCGGTGGCCAAGGATAAGCGCGGCGAAGCGCCGTTCTCGGTCGACGCCAATCTGCTGCACTCATCCTCCGAAGGGAAAGTGCTGGAGGACCCGGCGAGTGAGCCGCCGCCTTACGTTTATCAGCGTACCATTGCGCCTGAGGATGCGCCGGACAAGGCGACGGTGATCACTATCGGTTTCGCCAAGGGCGATCCGATCTCGATCGACGGCAAGACGCTCTCGCCAGCGAGCCTGCTCACGCGGCTGAACGAGCTTGGCCGCGATAATGGCATCGGCAGGGTCGATCTCGTCGAGAACAGGTTCGTTGGCATGAAATCCAGAGGCGTGTACGAGACCCCCGGCGGCACCATCCTGCTCGCCGCGCACCGCGCCATGGAATCGCTCACGCTGGACCGCGAGGCCATGCATCTGAAAGACTCGCTGATGCCGCGCTACGCCGAGCTGATCTATTACGGCTTCTGGTTCTCGCCTGAACGCGAGATGCTGCAGGCGCTGATCGACAAGAGCCAGGAGCACGTCGAAGGCGAGGTAACGCTCAAGCTCTACAAGGGCAACGTCACGGTGATCGGCCGGTCGAGCCCGAAATCGCTCTATGCCAGCAAGATCGTCACCTTCGAGGACGACGCCGGCGCCTACGACCAGAAGGACGCCGAGGGCTTCATCAAGCTCAACGCGCTTCGCCTGCGGCTGCTCGGCAAACGCAAGCGCTGAGGTGCGTTCTTAGAGCTGCAATCTGTTCGCGACTCGCCTAACCTGCCTTTATGGAAAAGCGCTACCAAGTCTTCGTGAGTTCAACGTTTGCCGACCTGAAGGATGAGCGTCAGGCGGTTACACAGGCACTTCTTAGTCTTGATCATTTCCCTGCGGGGATGGAACTCTTTCCTGCCAGCGATGATGACTCGTGGACACTCATCCAGGGAGTCATCGACGATAGCGACTATTATCTTCTCGTGATTGCAGGCCGGTATGGCTCGGTCGATGAAGCCGGCGTGAGTTATACAGAGAAGGAGTTCGAGTACGCCCTTTCGGTTGGGAAACCGGTTCTGGCGTTCTTGCATGAAGATCCAGGTGCTATCGCTGTAGCCAAGACCGATCAATCCGACGCCGCCGCCAAAAACCTCAAAGAATTTTGTGACCGGGTAAAAAAACGCTGCCACGTAAAGCTTTGGAAGAACGCTGATGACCTCAAGGCTAAGGTAATCCAATCAATTGCCGCCGAGACGAAGCGAAATCCGCAGGAGGGTTGGGTAAGAGCTGGGTTAGCAGGCGACCCTCGACGTCTTAATGAATTGCTTGAGGAGGTTGAGCAGCTAAAGACAGAGCTGGCGACGATGTCCACTACAGCCCCACAAGGGAGCAGCCAATATTCGCAAGGAAACGATTCGGTCGAAGTGCTTGTGAAGTATGAAAAGACCTACGTTAGCAAATCTGAGTCGAAGTCCATTTCGATTACGTGGAATCAAATTGTATATGAACTAGGCCCACTGATGCTGGAGGAATCATCAGAGGGATTCTTGCGCGACCGACTCAATGACGAACTTCGCTACTACGATAAACAACTGAGGGAGGGCCCCTTTTTTCGGCTGGAAATTAGCAATGACAGTTTCGAGACGATCAAGGTCCAACTTATGGCCCTCGGCATCATGCAGAAGAGCAACAAGAAACATGCCGTCACGGATCACGCCACCTACTGGTCGCTCACGCCTTACGGTGAGCAGTATCTCGTCGGCCTTCGCGCAATAAAGAGACCCGGGGTGAAATCGAACAGTGACGAGAAGGGTCAGAGCGCCTCGGAGCACGAATGATGTGGCCTGACACGCGCCTGCTTGATCTGTTCGGCATCGAGCTGCCCATCGTGCAGGCGCCGATGGCCAACGCCACTGCCGTCGACATGGCCGTCGTCGTGGCCAATGCCGGCGGGCTCGGGGGCTTTCCCTGCGCCGCTTTGACCGACGACAAGATCGTCGCCGGTGTCGCCGCGATCAGGTCGCGCACCAACCGGCCGATCAATCTGAATTTCTTCTGCCACCAGCCTGCGCCGCCGGACGAAGCCCGCGACGCCGCCTGGCTCGAGCGCCTCGCGCCCTATTACGCCGAGCTTGGCGCCGAGATGCCGAAGCTCCCGCTCAAGGCCTCGATCGTGCCGTTCACCGCTTCGACCTGCGCCGTGGTCGAGCAGCTTGCCCCCGCGGTGGTGAGCTTCCATTTCGGCTTGCCGGATGCCTCTCTCGTTGCCCGCGTCAAGTCCGCGGGCTGCAAGGTCATAAGTTCGGCCACTTCGCTCCGCGAAGCGCTTTCCCTCGCCGACCGCGGGGTTGACGCCATCATCGCGCAAGGCGCCGAGGCCGGCGGCCATCGCGGCATGTTCCTCGAGACCGATGTCGCGGCCCAGATCGGCACGCTCTCTCTGGTGCATGAAATCGTGAATGCGGTGGACGTTCCGGTGATCGCCGCCGGCGGCATCGTCGACGGGCGGGGCATCGCGGCAGCGTTTGCACTCGGCGCCGCCGGCGCGCAGCTCGGCACCGCCTACCTCAACACCCCCGAGGCTACCATCTCACCGGTTCACCGTGCCGCGCTGGCCGAGCCCGACCGGCAGACCGTCATCACCAATGTGCTGAGCGGGCGCCCGGCGCGTTCGATCCTCACTCGCTTCGTGGCCGAGCAAGGCCCGCTCAACGAGGCCATCCCGAACTATCCGCTTGCCACGCCGGCACTCGTACCGCTCCGCGCCAAGGCGGAGGCGAAGGGCTCGCCCGATTTCTCGCTGCTCTGGGCAGGTCAGTCCCGCGCCCCCAGCCGCAACCTCGGGGCAGCCGCGCTGACGAAAGCGCTTGCCGATGAGGGCCTTGCCGAGTTGCGGAGATTGGCGTCGAGTTGAGCGGTCTTTACGCCACGGCGTAAGTGCTTGCCGGCTGGGCAGCCGCCGCTGGCTCGGCGGTTTGCGAAAACTCGAGACGCGGCAGCGCGCACAAGCCACCTCCGAGATAGAGGTGATGCCAGAGCTGGGTGGCGACCACGCCGCCAAGTCCGAGGCTCGTGAAGTTGCCGAGCTTGTCGCCCTCGTGCTTCGCCAGCGTCTCGCAATCGCGGCGCACCGACGCGACATCGAAATAGCCGGTGCGCGCGAGCGACTCCGGGCTCATCAAATCGCGTACAAAATCCGGCGGGTTGGCAAGGAAGCTTTCGGCAAGGGGTGCGCGGAACATGGCCTTGCGCCGCTGGGCGATCTCAGCCGGCAGGATGCGGGCGGCGGCCTGCCGCAACAGATATTTGTCCTGGGTGAGGCCATGCAGCTTCCAGCGCGGATGAATGCGCGAGGCAAACGCGATCACGTCTTCATCGAGAAACGGGTAGCGGGTCTCGACGCTGTTGGCCATGGCCACGCGATCGCCCTTCTGCGTCATGAGCAGCCCGGCGAGAAGCACCTTGTAGCCGAGATAGAGCGAGCGGTTCAGCGGATGCCAGCGGCGCAGGCGTGGCAGGTCAAGCGCCAAATCCTGATAGGCGACGAAATCGCCGAGCTGCTCCTTGAGGCCCTGGCTGTAGTAGCGGGTGCGCGATGTCGCTACGAGATTGTAGAGAATGGATTGGGCGTGCGGGCCGCCGATCATGTGGTCGATGCGCGCGAATTCGCCTAAGCTTATGTCAGGCGCCGCCCATTTCCGAGCCAATCGACTGATGCCGGTACTTACGCGCAGCGTATCGCCGAGATCGAGTTTGCGCGCAGCCTCCCTGATCTTGAACCACACATAACCGGCAAAGCCCTCGTCGGCGCCTTCGCCGGTGAGCACAGCCTTGAACCCTTGCGCATGCACCTCGCGAGAGAGCGCGAGCAGCGCGGCACAGGATGTGTCGAGCACCGGCGTCTCCGCGGCTCCGATCAGCGCCGCGTAGGTCTCGGCGATGACGTTCGGGCCGGCTTCAACCATGGTTGCGGCGCCGCCGACGGCGCGCGCCGTGACCGCGGCGTTGGCTTCCTCGTCGAGCTCGGGGTGAGGGACCTTGATGGTGAAACTCGGAATTGGCGTCCCGCGGACCTTGGCTGCGGTGGCGAGCACATAGGCTGAATCGACGCCACCGGAGAGATAACCGACGACGGGCACGTCGGCCCTGAGCCTGATCTCGACCGCACGTCGGAACTTTTCCTCGAACTCATCGATCAGGGCTGTGGGGTCGGAAGGATCGTCTTCATCGCCCCAATCGGGGAAGTCGAGGTCGAAATAACGCCGCTCGACGGGCTCGGCGGCATGGCCGTCCCGCTGGAAGGCGATCCTGAGATAGTGCCCCGGCAGGATCGATTGCACGCCTTCAAACAGGGTACGGCGGGACCCGAGGGCAAAGAACGTGAACAGGTGATCGAGGCCGCGGATATCGGCCACCGGCGGCACGGCGCCAGAGGCGAGCAGCGCCTTGATCTCCGAACCGAAATAGAAGAAGTCGCCTTGCCGCGACCAGAACAACGGGCAGATGCCGACGCGATCGCGCGCCAGGATCACCACCCGCTTGGCGAAATCGAACAACGCGAAGGCGAACTGGCCCTTCACATGCGGGAACAGATCCTCGCCGTGCTCCTCGTAGAGATGCACGATCAGCTCACAGTCGCTGCCGGTGCAGAACCGATGACCGCGCGCCTCAAGCTCGGCCTTGCGCTCCGGATAGTCGAACAGTTCGCCGTTGCAAATCACGGCGACGGTGCGGTCCTCGTTGAAGATCGGCTGCTGGCCGTTGTTCAGCCCGACGATGCTGAGCCGTTGCGATGCGGCGCCGATCCCCGGGGCGAACAGGGTGCCGGCTTCGTCGGGGCCGCGATGGGTGAGCGCCGCGCCCATGCGCGCCACTTGCGCCCGATCCGGCTCCCGTCGACCTTTAAGGTCGATCACACCCGCCAACCCGCACATCGACGCCTCCTTCGCGCAAAAAGTCTCGCGCGGGTTAACTGCCGGGCGTCGCTTTTTTATGGCGATGCAGTGCAGACTCATCGACGCAGCCTAGAAGGCGCGTCCAACCCCGAATCGCTCTGAATGCAGACGCAGCACTCGCCAGAAGCGGCGAGTTTCGTCAAGTTCACCCTCTCAGCTCACGCTTACCTTACGCCTTCTCCGCAAGCGGAGGGAGCCTTTATTCAGGCATGATCACGGCGCCCTTGGGGAACTTGGCGAACACACTCTGCGGAACCCCAAAATTGGTGGTAAGCAAGAGATCGGGATTGGCGGCCATCCAGGCCGTGATGGAGATCGATTGGTAGGTCGCGTTGTTGAGCACGAGCACCACCTCCATCTCCTCGCTGCCGGTGTTCTCGATATAGTGGCCATAGCCTTGCGGCACATAGCCGACATCGCCCGCGCTGAACTCGTCGGTCCGCGCGCGGCCATGGCTGCCGAACACGGTCATCCGCGCGCTGCCTCTGAGGTAGAGCTGCCATTCCGCGGCATTCGGGTGCCAATGCAGCTCGCGCAAGGCGCCCGGCTTGATGATGAGGAGCGCTCCCGTCATGGTCGATGAGATCGGGAATTCGGCTTGCGACACCGTGCGCATGGTGCCGCCGGCGAAAACGTCGGGGCGCTGGGCGAGGAGCTGGTACCGGTGGGTGAGCGGCGGCGCGTTCAGCGAGCCTGGCGCAGGCTCCTGCGGAAATGGCGGCGGCACCGGGCCGGTTGCGATATAGACCTCCTTCTTCGGAAAGTCGGCGAAGGTCGTGGCAGGCAGATCGAAGGTCTTTGCCAGCACCTCGGGCGGCGTGTGGCCGAGCCAGTCGCTGATTGAGAACGTGCCGAACTCAGAGAAATAGCCGTTGTCGAACACCAGCACGAAAACGCACGTCCCGGGGCCGATCCCTTGGATGGAATGGCCGTGGCCGCGCGGGAAGTACCAGACGTCGCCAGGACCGAAATCGACGATCTCGCACTGGTTCTGCGGGTCGATGGTGGTGACGCGGCAGCGGCCTTCGATCACATAGGCCCATTCGGCAGCGTTGGCGTGCCAGTGCAGCTCGCGCAAGGCCCCGGGCTCGAGCGTCATGTAGACGCCGGCAAGCTTCTCCGACACTGGGAACTCGACGACGGTCGCTTCCTTTGCGGTGCCGCCATTGAAGGTCTTGGTCGGCAGGCTGCCGAGCGGGAAGCGGAAGGAAGGAAGCTCCGGTCCGTCGAGCGGCGGAGGCGCAGGCCCAAAGGGCGGTTGCATCGTGGCGTCACCCGCCGCTGCGGCACTCGCGAGAAGACTGCCCATGGCTACACCTCCGATGAGATCGCGTCGGGACAATCCGGGCATTACGTTCCCTCCGAACCAAAGCGCCTGGAAGGCTTCTTATCGCCTGGGCAGGACCGCGCCGAAACCTCGGCGAGATGGTCAGCCACGCACGAGCCAGACCCTGGCGGGTCTGGACCCTAACCCACAAGACCTCGTCAGAGCCGGGCGAAGTCCGGGCCATCCACGAATTTCGACACGGATGGCAAGACTTGGAGGGCAAGCCGTGGACGGCCAGCCTGTAGGCAATATTCGGACCCTCTTCTTGCCGCAGCGCGCCAATTGAACCATATGGCGCTTAAGCGCCGCCTTGTAGTCGCGGCCGAAGCGGTTATATTGCGCTGCACAAATCACCAAGCCGCCGACGCGGCTTTAGCGAAATCCTCTCCCACATGAACCTTCGTAACATTGCCATCATCGCCCATGTCGACCATGGCAAGACGACCCTGGTCGATCGGTTGCTGCAGCAATCCGGCTCGTTCCGCGAGAACCAGCGGGTCGCCGAGCGCGCCATGGATTCCAACGATCTCGAGCGCGAGCGCGGCATCACCATCCTTGCCAAGGTGACCTCCGTCGTCTGGGCCGGCACCCGCATCAACATTGTCGACACGCCTGGCCACGCCGATTTCGGCGGCGAGGTCGAGCGCATCCTCAACATGGTCGACGGCGCCCTGGTTCTGGTCGACGCCGCCGAGGGCCCCCTGCCGCAGACCAAATTCGTGGTGTCGAAGGCGCTCAAGATGGGGCTCAAGCCCATCGTGGTCATCAACAAGGTCGACCGCCCCGATGCGCGTCCGCACGAGGTGGTGAACGAGGTGTTCGACCTTTTCGCGAGCCTCGATGCGTCCGACGAGCAGCTCGACTTTCCGATCCTCTACGGCTCGGCCAAGGAAGGCTGGATGGCGGCGAGCCCCGAAGGCCCCAAAGACGCGCGCATGCAGCCTCTGTTCGATCTCGTGCTGCGCCACGTGACGCCGCCGCAGGTCGAGGAGGGCCCGTTCCGCCTGCTCGGCACCATTCTCGAAGCCAATCCCTATCTCGGACGCGTGGTCACCGGGCGCATCACCTCCGGCGCCGTCGCGCCGAATCAGATGGTCAAGGTGCTCGACCACGACGGCGGGCTGATCGAGCAGGGCCGCGTCTCCAAGGTCCTTGCCTTTCGCGGCCTTGAGCGGATCGGGCTCAATGAGGCATCCGCCGGCGACATCGTTTCCATCGCCGGTCTCCCCAACGCCACGGTGGCGCACACCATCTGCGCACCTGAGGTCACCGAGCCCCTTCCCGCCCAGCCGATCGATCCGCCGACGCTGTCCATGACCTTCCGCGTCAACGATTCGCCTCTTGCCGGCACCGAAGGCGACAAGGTGACGAGCCGCATGATCCGCGACCGTCTGTTGCGCGAGGGCGAGGGGAACGTCGCGCTGCGCGTCACCGAGTCTGAGGAACGTGATTCCATGGAGGTCGCCGGCCGCGGCGAATTGCAGCTCGGCATTCTGATCGAGACCATGCGGCGCGAGGGCTTCGAGCTCAGCGTCTCGCGACCCAAGGTTCTGTTCCGCCGCGACGAAAGTGGAGGCCTGCTCGAGCCGATCGAGGAGGTGGTCATCGATCTCGATGCCGAGCATTCCGGCATCGTAGTGCAGAAGCTCTCCGAGCGGAGGGCCGAGCTTGTGGAGATGCGTCCCTCAGGTGGCGGGCGCCAGCGGCTCGTGTTCTACGTGCCGACCCGCGGGCTGATCGGCTATCAGGGCGAGCTCCTCACCGATACCCGCGGCACCGCGATCATGAACCGCCTGTTCCATGCCTACGCCCCCTACAAGGGTGAGATCCAGGGGCGGCGGAACGGCGTGCTGATCTCCACCGACGCCGGCGAGGCGGTGGCTTACGCCTTGTGGAACCTCGAGGACCGCGGGCCGATGATGATCGACCCCGGCGTGCGCGTCTATGCCGGCATGATCGTTGGTGAGCACACCCGCGACAACGACCTCGAGGTCAATGTGCTCAAGGGCAAGAAGCTCACCAATATTCGCACCACCTCAAAGGACGAGGCGGTACGCCTCACCCCTCCCATCCGCATGACGCTGGAGCGGGCGCTCGCCTATATCCAGGACGACGAGCTTGTCGAAGTGACGCCGAAATCAATCAGATTGCGCAAGCGGCACCTTGATTCCAATGATCGCAAGAAAGCAGAGCGGGCAAAGGTGGCAATGGAGCTTGCCTAAACTTCCTAATTATACTGCCACTATTCCTAGTAATGTGCAGTTATTTTCCAAGCAACTTGTATTGATCTCCATCAAATATCTGAAATTATTGCTGGGTAGTTTCTCCTCATAAGTAACCCGACGCTGGAGGACTTTTCCCATGATGAAAGCTTTTGCCATCGCCCTCGTGCTCGCCCTTGGCTGCACCGCCGCCCTTGCCGAGAATGACGACGACAAGGTGCGCGAGACCGACATGGCTAAGGTGACGGCAGCTCTCGCCGATCTCGGCTGCAAGGACCCCGAGGGGGTCAAGAAGGAACAAGAGGGCATCTACGAGATCGACGATGCCAGATGCAAGATGGGCACCATGGACATCAGGCTCGACAAGGACTTCTCGGTCATTCTTATCTCGCGTTACTAGACACGAGGTCGACCCGCGGCAATCTCGCAACAAATTCGAGGTCCCTGAAAGGCGGTCCGGATCACCGGTCCGTCTTTTTCTTTGCCTGCCGCGCCGGCGGTCGGGTGCGGTGCGGACATCACACTCAGCCATCTCCGTTGTGAGCAGCGCGCGTTCCCTCTGCCCATCCGCTTGCGTCTGCGCTACGCTCGACGCATGGAGACCGACGTCGTGCATATCAGGCCGGCGAGAGCCAAGGATGCGTCAGCCCTGGCCGATGTCTACGCCGAAGCTTGGCGCGGCGCCTATCGCGGCATCATCCCGCATCTCTCGCTTGAGCGCATGATCGCCCGCAGGGGCGAGCGCTGGTGGAAGGCAGCGCTTGCCGACCGCCGTCCTTTGCTCGTGCTCGATTTCGACGGTGCGGCGTCCGGCTATGTCACCTATGGCCGCTGCCGTTCCGGGCGCGCGCCGTTTCAGGGGGAAATCTTCGAGCTCTATCTCCATCCCGTCTATCAGGGGCTCGGTCTCGGCGAGAAGCTGTTCGAGCGGGCGCGCCAGAGGCTGTTCGATCTCCGCCTCAGGGGGCTCATGGTCTGGGCGCTGACCGACAATGACAGCGCTTGCGCCTTTTATCTCAGCCTCGGCGGCAAGCCGGTGGCTGAAGGCGCCGAGCGGTTCGGCGACATCTCCTTGCGCAAGGTGGCGTTCGCCTGGAGCTGAGCCTAGTCGACCTTTAGCCCATCGCGGACAGTCGCCAAGACGGCGGAGACGTCGCGCCGCACATCCATCTCCTCGTCTTCCAAGCGCATCTTGTAGGCGAGCACGGTCCACCACAGCGCCGTCATGATCGAGGCCAAGGCGAGCGCGCCGAAGGCTAGCGGCAGGACGAAGGTCTCGACGATGGTCACCGCATAGTTCGGATGGCGCAGGTAACGATAGGGTCCGCGCGCGACCACAGGGGCTCCAGGCAGCGTGAAGATGCGGTGCGTCCAAAAGCGCCCGAGCGTGAAGATGACCCAATAACGCACGAGCTGGAGCACGAGGTAATAGACGATGAGCGTCCAGAGAATTGGCGCATCGGCCGGCACGAGAAAGAAAAGCGACGCGATCCAGGCAAGGTGCGTCGCCGCCACCACCGGATAATAAGCGCGTCCGGCCTCGTGCGCGCCGAGGGCGACGAGCGCCTTCGTATTGCGGGCCGAGTAGAGCTCTTCCAGGCCGCGCTGAGCGAGCAGGAGAAGCGCGGCAATCTGCGGGGCACCGATGAGATCGAGGGCGGCCACGCGGCGCTCAGAGCTCGACCGCGAGAAAATAGGCCGAGAATCCAGGTCCGAACGCCGCCATCAGATGCGGGCCGCTTGCGCCCGCATGAAGCGCCTGGTCGAGGGTGAAGAGAGCGGTGGGCGAGGACATGTTGCCGAAGTCGCGTAAGACCGCCCATGAATAGCCGAGATCGTCGCGACTGAGCTCGAGCAGGCTCTGCACCGTCTTGAGCACCTTGGCGCCTCCGGGGTGGAACAGAAAGCCGTTGAACTCTCCAAGGCTCATGCCGCTTGCGCCGAGAAACGCCTGCACGGCCGGCTCGAGATGCCGGCGCAAGAGCTGCGGCAGGTCGGGGCTCAGCACCACGCCGAAACCGTCATGCCTGATGTCCCAGCCCATGATGTGCTCGGTATCGCGCCAGAAATGATCGCGCGCGGCGATGATCCGACCGCGCCCGCCCGACGCTTGGCGCCCGCCCTTGGTGTTGCGAAGAACCACGCAAGCGGCGCCGTCGCCGAACAGCGCCGCCGACACGAACATGGCCATGCTCGGATCGTTGACGCGAAGGCAGAGGCTGCAAAGATCGACGGTGAGGAACAGCACATGGGCGCCGGGCATCGCTTGCGCGTAACGCGCCGATCGCGCAAGCCCGCCAACGCCGCCGCCGCAACCGAGCCCGAAGATCGGCAGCCTCTCGACCGACGCCGGCAAATCGAGCCGGTTGATCAGCTTGGCATCGAGGCTCGGTATGGCGAGGCCGGTGATGGTGTTGACCACGATCGCGCCGATATCCTTGAGCTCGATGCCCGCTTCACGGACGGCGCCGCGCGCCACCTCTTCGAGCAGGTCGAGAGCGTGCCGCACGAACACATCGGTCCGTTCCTCCCAGCCATGCTCAAGCTCGTACCACTCGGCGGGCTGGCATGTGTAGCGCGTCTCGATCCCGGTGTTGTGGAAGAGACCTTCATAGTCGGCAAGGCCGGGGAACAGTCGCCTGGCGCGCCGCGTCGCGTCGGCTTGTGAAAGCGCGTGGCGAGGCACCGCCGTGGCGACGCCTGCGATCTCGACATCGAAGTGCGTCTTCAGGCGACGGGAAGGGCGGAGCGCGCGCGTTGTCTTCAGCATCAGGAGCCCCCTGGTGGGCGAGCATGGCAGGGGGGAGTTTGGACCCCCGGACCACGCACCAACCAGCGTTCGCGCGTCGCAGGGACGTCAATTCTTCGTGTGGGTTCCGCAACGCGGGCAAAATTGCGGCAATCGCTCGCCACCTTGCTTCCCGCAAAACGCCACAAGGCTCTTTGCCAGGGAGTAACCCCGCCTGCCGATGTGGCTTGTGACAAGCGAAGTCACGGCCTAGAAGGTCGATGGCGCGCGGGCGACGAAAGGGACCCGCGCGTCAACCGTCTAGGCCCTTTTTTTCGGTCCCTTGGCCATGTCCGAGATGAAGCTCGCTGTGCTTGGCGCCGCCGGCCGCATGGGGCAGACGCTTGCCCGGGCCATCGCGGTCACGGAAGGTTGCGTGCTGGCGGGCGGCATCGAGGCCAAAGGCTCGCCCTCAGTGGGCCGCGATTTGGGTGAGGTGGCCGGACTCGGGCCGCTCGGCATCGCCATCACCGACGATCCTCTGCCGGTCTTCGCCGAGGTTCACGGCGTGCTCGATTTCACCACGCCGACGGCCACGGTCGCCTTTGCCGGGCTCGCGGCACAGGCGCGCATCGTCGACGTCATCGGCACCACCGGGCTCTCAGCCGACGACCAAGCCAAGATCGAAGCCGCCGCCAGGCACGCGGCGATCGTCAAGGCCGGCAATATGAGCCTCGGCGTCAATCTGCTCGCCGGCCTGACGGCGAAAGTGGCGCGCACGCTTGGGCCCGAATTCGATATCGAGATTCTGGAGCTGCACCACCGGCACAAGCGCGATGCACCCTCAGGCACCGCGCTCCTGCTTGGCGAGGCCGCCGCCTCGGGCCGTAATATTAGGCTGAAGGACCACAGTGCGCGTGCCCGCGACGGCGACATCGGCCCTCGCCGCGAAGGTGACATTGGCTTCGCCGCCTTGCGCGGCGGCGACGTGGTCGGCGAGCACAAGGTGATTTTCGCCGGCCCCGGCGAGCGCATCGAGCTCGTCCATATCGCCACCGACCGCGGAATTTTCGCTCAAGGGGCGATCAGGGCGGCGCTGTGGGCGCGCGGCCAAGGCCCCGGGCTTTACTCCATGCAGGACGTCATCGGCCTGTAAATCTTGCGGCGGAAACCGGTTTTTGGTTCATCACTTGGCAAAATATGGGAGCTGCCCCTAAAGTCCCGCCTCTTGCGCCGGAAAGGGCCGAAGCGGAGCCAAGGATCAAGGTCTAAGGAGCTTTGTTGCGACCTTCCTCCACATCGAAAGCCGGGGCCGCCAAGGCGGCGAGCAAGAGCGGTGCAGGCATGTCGCTCCGTCAAGGCGAAGAAGTCCCTGCCATGAAGAACGTGCTGGTTCTCGTCCGTCACGGCGAGAGCGAGTGGAACCGGCTCAACATGTTCACCGGCTGGCAGGACGTCGACCTGACCGAGGAAGGCGTGGCCGAGGCCCATCGCGCCGGCGCCATGCTCAAGGCCGAGGGCGCCCATATCGACGTCGCCTTCACCAGCCTGCTTAAGCGGGCGCAGAACACGCTCAAGATCATCCTGAGCGAGTTCGACCAGAACACACCCATCGTCTACGACGCGGCGCTCAACGAGCGTCACTACGGCGACCTCGTGGGACTGAACAAGGACGAGGCGCGGCAGCGCTGGGGCGAGGAGCAGGTGCATCTCTGGCAGCGCTCCTACGACATCGCCCCTCCCGGCGGCGAAAGCCTGAAGGACACGGCGGCGCGCGTGCTGCCCTTCTACGCCAAGCGCATTGCCCCCGAACTTCAGGCCGGCAAGAGCGTGATCCTGGTCGGTCACGGCAATTCCCTGCGCGCGCTCGTCATGCAGCTCGATCGCCTGAGTCCGGAGCAGGTCAAGGAGCTCAGCATCGGCACCGGCATGCCGCTGATCTACCGCCTCAGGCCCGACGGCACGGTGGCGGAGAAGCGCGATCTCGCCGCTTAGCGAGAAGTTGCCCTTGGCGAGTAGGTGCCACTTGCTCTCCCCTCCCCCCTTGAGGGGGAGGGATAGGGAGGGGGGTCAACGGAAGACTCTGCGTGGGACATCGTACCTCACCCCCCTCGGATCGGCCGCGCCGATCCTGCTCCCCCTCAAGGGGGGAGCGGGGAGTGCATGGAAACGCTCAGGCGGGACGCCCTACAACACTAAACCGAGGGAGCCTTGTTGGCGGAGAGCGCCGTCGACAGCGCTTGCGCGAAATCCTCGCGCTCCGGGTCGGTGAGGAAGGTGGCAAAGACGAGACGCTTGCCGTGGCTCGCGATCGACAACTCGCTCGAGCGGCCGATGCGATCTTCGAGGTTGAGCCGCACCCAATAGGGATTGAAGCTCCAGACTTGCGCCTTGCCCGAGGGCTCGACCCGCGTCACGGTCAGCGCGGCCTGGGTGAGGTCCACTGTCTCGTAGAGGCGGGCCGCCAGGTAGTTGAGCTTGAAGGCGATGTAGATGAGGGCGACGTCGAGCCCCATGAAGCCGACCACCGGCCAGGCGCCGATGAGATAGAACAGGAGACCGGTGCTGAAGCTGACGATGCAGACTGCGGTCATCAGCACCGCGAAGCCCTTCGGCCCGAGCGACCGGTGCGGCGTCAGAATGGCGGCGAAGCTCGTTTCTGCTTGTGGGCTCGCGGAGAGCTCTGTCATAGCTCGTCTCGTCCGTCTCGAGAGCTATTGGTAATCACCGGAACATGGGAGTTC
>NZ_JBOHJB010000056.1:0-19416 GCF_050728395.1 Methyloceanibacter sp. | reverse complement strand
CCCCAACCCTCCCCCTCAAGGGGGGAGGGGGTTCGAAACTGACACCCATGTTCCAGTTACCCAACTTGAATTGGCGCGGGCCGGCATCGTCACCAAGGAGATGGTGTATATCGCCCATCGCGAGAATATTGGGCGCGCGACCGCGGCCGGGGAAGCCGAGGCCAGGCTCGCCGACGGGGAGAGCTTCGGTGCTTCGTTACCAGCGTTCGTGACGCCGGAGTTTGTCCGCAGCGAGGTTGCCCGTGGCCGCGCCATCATTCCCGCCAATATCAATCACCCCGAATCGGAGCCGATGATCATCGGCCGCAACTTCGCGACCAAGATCAACGCCAATATCGGCAACTCGGCCGTGACCTCGAGCGTGGAGGAGGAGGTGGAGAAGATGGTGTGGGCGATCCGCTGGGGCGCCGACACCGTCATGGACCTCTCCACCGGGCGCAACATCCATCTGACGCGCGAGTGGATCGTCCGCAATTCGCCGGTGCCGATCGGCACCGTGCCGATTTATCAGGCGCTGGAGAAGGTGCACGGCGATCCGGTCAAGCTCGACTGGGAGGTCTATCGCGACACGCTGATCGAGCAGGCCGAGCAGGGCGTCGACTATTTCACCATCCATGCCGGCGTGCGGCTCGGCTACATCCACCTCACCGCGCCCCGCGTCACCGGCATCGTGTCGCGCGGCGGCTCGATCATGGCCAAATGGTGCCTGGCGCATCATCGCGAGAGCTTCCTCTATGAGCGCTTCGACGACATCTGCGACATCATGCGGAAATACGACGTGTCGTTCTCGCTCGGCGACGGACTTCGTCCGGGGTCGATTGCCGATGCCAACGACAGGGCCCAATTCGCCGAGCTCGAGACGTTGGGCGAGCTGACCAAGATCGCCTGGGAGCGTGGCTGCCAGGTGATGATCGAAGGGCCGGGTCATATCCCGATGCACAAGATCAAGGTCAACGTGGAGAAGCAGCTCGCGCTGTGCGGCGAGGCGCCGTTCTATACGCTGGGGCCGCTCGTCACCGACATCGCCCCGGCTTACGACCACATCACGAGCGCGATCGGCGCCGCGATGATCGGCTGGTTCGGCACCGCCATGCTTTGCTACGTGACGCCGAAGGAGCATCTCGGCCTGCCGAACCGCGACGACGTGAAGGCAGGCGTCATCGCCTACAAGATCGCCGCCCACGCCGCAGACCTTGCCAAGGGCCACCCTGCCGCGCAGGCGCGCGACGATGCGCTGTCGAAGGCGCGCTTCGAGTTCCGCTGGGAGGATCAGTTCAACCTCTCGCTCGACCCGGACACGGCGCGCTCATACCACGATGAGACGCTGCCCAAGGAGGCGCACAAGCTTGCGCATTTCTGCTCGATGTGCGGGCCGAAATTCTGCTCGATGGAGATCACCCAGCAGGTGCGCGACTACGCCGCCAAGCTCGCCGAGAAGGAGATGCTCTCAAGCAGCGAAGCGGTAGAGCAGGCAAGGAAACAGGGCATGGCGGAGATGAGCGAGAAGTTCCGCGCGAGCGGCGCCCAGGTCTATGTGGCGGAGGAAGCATTGAAGGAGAACGATAAGGCGCTGTAACTTTGTTGGGAGGGATATTCTGCCTTACACGAGGAGGGGACGATGCGGCGCCGAATGTTTCGATTGCTGGCCTTAGGCTTCGTTGCGTTCTTCTCGAATGCTGCCTTAGCCGCGCCTCCGTCAAGTTGCGCAGCCAAATTCGTCGGCACATGGTCCTATGCTGGCGGCACGACGACAGTGAATGCAGATGGCACGGCCAACCCGCATTGTCTCGCTTGCGTTAGTGTTCAGACGTGGACCTGTCAGGGCAACACGTACCTCTTCAGCAATTCCGGCCCTCCGGGACAATTTTCAGCAACGCTTGTCGACCCCACCCACATGCAGGGTTCGGGCGTTATCGCGACCCGGGTCGGCGCCGCTCCCGCAGTCGCCGGACAGCAAGCGAGCAAGCCTAAAGCGGGCACTGAGAGTCCTCAGGAGCCAGGTCTGATCGAGGGCAATCGATTGGGCCGACTGACCACCCGAGCCAAACGCGAAGCTTATGACATCGCGCAGCAAATGCTGACGACTGCGATGGCTCAGTGGCTCGACCGAGCAAATGAAAATCTCGATCTAAAAGAGCGAATAAGGGACAAGGCCGCTGCCATGAACAACGCGGCGGCGGAGGGTAGATGGCGTCAAGCGCAACATGAATACGACACGCTCAAGCCACTGATAGCCGAAGCCAAGAAACGCGGTCTGAAACTAAGCAGTCGCTTCGACGCCTTATTTAGATGAGCCCCAGAGAGCCGGACTAGCCGGAGCCGGGAAGATTGGTTGAGCGGAGCTACCACGACGAGACGCTTCCCAAGGAGGCGCACACGCTCGCCAATTTCTGCTCGAAGAGCGGCCCGAAATTCCGCTCGATGGAGATCACGAGAGCGGTGCGCGACTACGCGGCGAAGCTCGCCGGGAAGGAGGCGCTCTCAAGCAGCGAAGCGGTAGAGCAGGCAAGGAAACAGGGCATGATGACTTTGCAGCGCTCAACGCGTCCTCGCCTGTTGCCAGCTAATACTGGGCGAATATATCTGGCACGTAGTGACGCTGGATGTTGTCCAGCATTCTGTTTGCTTTTTCTTGCCTTGCGGCCTGGTCTGCCACCATAGCTTGCATATTCGTATCGGCCCCTTTGATAGCCGATGGGATGCCCTGGGCCACCTCGATTAGCTTCTCGTTATTCTCAGTCATAGACGATGAGAGATCATTGATCGACGATGAGAGATCATTGATCTGATCGCCCAGAGCTTCGACCGACTCCTGTAGGCGCTCGCCGACGCCATGGATAGCCTCGCCAAGACTGGTGAAGCCGGCGATCAGGATTTCGTTAGTCCTGCGCTGCTCATAGATAGTGGCAAACTGAAAGTTGCGCTGTGCCTTGCGCACGATTTGCTTTAGACGCCCCGCTGTGCCGTTAACGGTTCCGAGCCGATGTGCCGACACTGGATCTACCGGGAATGGCGGCGGCACGCCTGCAAAAGATTCCGTGAAAGTTTTGTACTCCTGGGAGTAGTGCGCGATGAGTTTGATGCTGCCGTCGACTGCACCCAGCTTGCACATCGCCCTCTCAATTGAGTCCCAGAACGGAGAGAAAGCACCGTCTTGAAATTCGTTCTCGGCAGTGCTGAGTAACTCCTCGGCTGTCATCAAATCCTTCGGGATGTTCTCGAACTCTATTAGGGACTGGTTGCACGCCGAAAGGATCTGGCTCTGATATGCAAGCTGTTGAGCGGCCTCCTGAGCGGCCTCCTGTGCTCTGTGGGCATTTTGAGCTTTTAGCCGGGCATTTTCAGCTTGTATTTCTTTGACAGCGAAGCGGACGACGAAAAAACTAACCAGTAAGAATACGATGAACCAGAAAATCCCAAGATAAGTCTCGATGAACCACCCTGCCGCAACGAGCAGAATGACAAGACCGGCCGCACCAAAAGAATCCATGCACACCCCCAACGAACTCCGCCCGGCGTCTTTTGCGCCGTGCATTCCGGTCACGGGAGAGGTTCTGGATTTTCTAGCATAAATTGTGTGGCTCTTGGAAGAGTTAGGCCAGCACGTAACCCAGGCGGATTAGCGAAGCCCAGTAGGATGGGTTTCACCGCGCTGAACCCATCCCACAAGCTCGATGGGCCCAAATTCTGCTCGATGGAGATCACGAGAGCGGTGCGCGAGCGCGTTGTCGCTGCTCTTCGTCGAGATCACGAAGCGCGCCGCCCGTGTGTTGAGGTGTCGGCGTAGCCCGCCAGCCCGCGGCTACCATCCATGATCCTCACTAGCCGCACTGTTTATCCCCGGCCTGCAAACCTGCCGTATGATCGCATCACCTCGTCCGTTTGAGGGGCGCGCTCATGAGGCGTCTTGATCGCGGGACGGGGTGCGGCGCCTGCGGGTTTCGTTCGCAACGAGACTCCCGGGCGGCGCCGGGGCTCCGCCCGGGTCCATTAAGAGGCCCCGCCAGGAGCTGGCTGACGACTTTGGTGTTGCGCTATCGGCCTCTGGCCTACTTGAGCGCATTGACCTTTGCGCTATCGGCCTTCGGCCTATTTGAGCGCGGTATCCAAAACGGAAAGCGCGGCCCGGCGTGTGGCGCAAAAATCGCCGCGAAATAGCATGCGCTCAAGGTGCGCGAAGCGCGGCCTTCCTTCGCCCGCCGAAGCGGGCTTCGCGAAGGCGGGTAGCGCAACGCAATATTGAGCGCGTGTGGCGCGCCGCGAGGCGCCCGCGCGGTCCCAAGAGGATCGCGAGCTACGAAACTTGCGCTTTTCGGCGCGCCACCCCCTCACTTTGGGGGCTTGCTCTTTGACATGCCCTCGCGCGACTTCGCGGCGAGGCGATGCGGCACGCCACGAGGCCGAGCGTTGGCTTAAGCCCCTTGCGACATGAAATGCGTCGCGGAAGCCGGTATCCAGCTTCGCGCCGGCAGCGCGCGAAAAAGAACCCTCAGGTCGTGGATGCGGAGTCCTTGTGTTTGCGCCTTCGGCGCGCTGGACCCCGGCTTTCGCCGGGGTGACGAGGGGGACAGAAAGCTTATCGCTTGGCAATCCCAATCGATTCACTTGGTGTCGGCGTAGCCCGCCAGCGTGCGAACCGTCCACGATCTCTTGGCGGCTAGCGCCGATAGACAGCGCGTGCAACGAGCGGGCTCGCAAGATTGAGAAGATAGAGGAGCATGGCGTAATCCGGCGCGAACAGACTCGTGGCCATGGAAAGGACCGCAGACACGATCAGAACGCCAAGCTCGACAATTCCGCTTGGTACGCGCGAGCGCCCGCTATCTCGTTCGGCGATGCGCGAGATGGCGATGGCCGACAAGGATAAGAGAATCATGTTGGCGCCATAGATCCAGATGGAAGCTGGTACGTCGTATCGGCCAACCGCCAGCATCGAGAACGGCAGGAAGGTGACCGAGAGGAGATGCAACAGCACGGCCCACGCATAGGCTGCGCTGGCCATTTCCGGTTCCCCGGTCTCGCGCGCGCGTCCGAACCAGAAGCTGACGAGGACGAAAAAGGTGATGAGATAGGCTATGAACGTGTCGGAGAGGCCGGCAAGCCTCGCGAGGAACTCCTGATTGCTCTTGGGCTCAAATCCTTCCGGCAGCTCGATATTGACGACCAGCAACGTCATCGCGAAGGCGAAAACGCCATCGGTCAGTGCCTCGAGCCGGCTTCTTGGGATGAAAGCTTCTGTCTTTATCGACTTTGACAAACTTGCCCCGCGTGTCGCGCGCCCCCTGAGCATCCTCGGTCCGAACGACCTTTCAGGTCAACTCCCTGACCCGCTACAGCCCCGTCTCGATGGCCTGGAGCAGCTGGAAGCGCATCGGGCCGTCGTTACTCTTGAGCGCGATCACGAAGCGCACGCGTCCGTGGCTCGAGGTGTCGGCGTAGCCCGCAAGGGTGCGCACGCCGTTGAGAGTGCCGGTCTTGTTCAAGCCGCCGTCGTGGCCGTGGAGCAGGTCGGCGTAGGGCGCGAAAAGATTGAGCACCTTGGCGAGGCCGCGTGCCGTGAAGCGGTTGCCGCGGCTGATGCCGGAGCCCTCCTCGAGGTGGATGTCCTCGGCGAGGCCGTTCGCGGCGAGCATCTTGTTCGCGACCTTGAGCGACTTCTCGAGGCTGACGGACCCGCCCAGGGTGCCGCCGATCTCCAGGAAGACCTGGTTGGCGATGTAGTTGTTGGAGGCGAGGAGCAGCGCGGAGAGGATCTGCGATAGGGTGCGCGACTGGCGGTGAACGTAGACCGGTTTGAGGCCCGCAGGCACCGATCCGGTGGTGATGCCGCCCTTCACGCTGCCGCCGGCCTTCTCGATGAATGCGGCGATCAGCTCGCCGGCATAGCGCAGGCTTACCGCGGGGTCCTGGGCGAGGCTGATGCGGCCGCGGCCGTTTGGGCCACGCGCCCGGAACTGGCTGATTGCGAGCGGGGTGATCGGCGTCTGATTCTCGGCGGAGCGGACCGTCTGGCCCTTGCGCACGGCATTGATCGTGTTGAAGTTCACGGCGAGCGCGGAGTTGAGCGCGTCATAAGACTCCTCGCTCGCCTCGATGCCCGGAATGCGGAGGTCTGAGGGGTAGTAGCTCGCGTCGAGTACGATGCCGGTGAGCGGCTCCTTGCCGATGGCGGCGACCAGCTCCGGCGCGAGCTGGGCCAACTCCTCGGAAATCAGGAAGGGGTCTCCGCCCCCGCGCACGTAAAGCACCCGCTTGTCGTCCAGGTAAAAGCGGGTCTCGAAGCGATAGTCGCTGCCCAGGACCTCCATCGCCAGCCATGCGGTCACGATCTTGGTGACCGAGGCCGGAACGAAGGGCTTATCGGCGTTCTGGGCGATCAGCTCTTTGCCCTTGTCGTCCATCACGAGCACCAGCCCCGATGGAGCGAGAGCCGCGACCTTCTCCTTGGCGCCGGCGAGCGCCGGGAGGGGCGGCAGAAGCAAGGCGCAGGTAAGCGCGAGGGCAAGCAGGCGAGACCACATGGCGACTCCAGGCGACCTTACTTACAGGCTCAGTGCCGAAACCGGCAAACTGCTTCATCGCTTGTATGGGCAGAGGTCAGGTTCCGAAACGTACTCCACGCCCCTAACCTGCCGGATCATTGCAGCATCCCGTCCGTTTGAGGGCGTGAAATTTGCCGTTTTTGCGGCCCTATTTTGGGAGTATTTTCAACTCCCGGGGGAATCGGACGGGGGCTTGAGTGACGGGGGCTTGAGTGTTGCCTGCACGCCAGTTCACCGCGGCCGCCGCGCTCGCAGCCTTGCTGATCGCAGGGGGATGGTTTGGTGTCCCGGCGGCATTGGCCGCCAAGCATAGGGCCGAGGCTAAGGCCGAGCCCCCGGCTCCAACAGACATTTGTCAAGGCGAGGCCGGGCTCGCCATTCTCTCCTCACCGCTCGCCCCATGGAAGGGCGCGCCATTGCGTGTCGTCTTCACAGCGGAGAAGCCGCTCGAAGGGGAACTGTCGCTGATCGCGCCCAACGGAAATATCGCGGCCGCGTCGGGCGACCGGCATGGTGGGCCGCCCTATTTCTGGTTCGCAGAGGTCGCTTCACCCGCCGCCGGCACCTGGCGAGCGATGCTCGTGCGCAACGGCGCTTCCGCCGACTGCAAGACGGTGACGCGCGAGATCGTCGTACAGCGCAAACAGCCAGCGGGCCCGCGCGCCGGGAAGGGCGTCTGGCCCTTGCGCGATTCATGGGATCGCGACAGCGAAAATTTGTATTCGGCGTGGATCGAGAAACTCTTCGATGCGCCGCTCGATGAAGCGCCGTCGTGGAAGGCGATGCATGAGGTGCTGCGCGACCCATCGCGCAACGTCCTCTACAACCATTTGGGCCTGCGCGAGGATCAGCAGGGACAGATCGTTCAACCCGACTGCGCCGACGTCCCTTACTTCTTGCGCGCCTATTTCGCCTTCAAGATGGGGCTCCCGTTCGGGTATTCGAAGTGCACGCGCGGCGACGGCGGCCAGCCGCCGAAATGCCCGCAATGGTGGAACATCGTGAACGAGGAACCTCCTCCCGCGCCGCCCGGGGGCCTGGCCCCGCCTGGCCAGCAGGTCGGCATCTTCGGTGTGTTCGCAGCGCCAGTCGGCGCGCCCCTGCCTCCGATGCTCAGACTTCCCCCGAAGCCGCAAGGGCTCGTGCCTGGCTTCGGATATTACTTGAGGACGACCATCGCCAACGCCGTGCACTCGGGTAACGGGCGAACGGCGGCCGACGACGACGATACCGATTATTATCCGGTGCCGCTCAGCGAGGACACGCTGCGGCCAGGTACCATCTACGCCGACCCTTACGGGCACGTTCTGGTGCTCGTAAAGCGCGTGCCGCAGTCGGGTGACGGGGCTGGCGTGTTCCTCGCCGTCGACGGGCAGCCCGACGGGACGGTGGCACGCAAGCGCTTTTGGCGCGGCAACTTCCTGTTTGCGCAGGATCCCGCGCTCGGCAGTCCTGGGTTCAAACGTTTCCGCCCGATCATGCGCGAGAAGAACGGGACGTTGCGGCGCCTGGCCAATGCTGAGATCGCCAAGAGCCCGGACTACGGCGATTTCTCCCTCGATCAGTCGAAGCTCTCGGTGGAAGACTTCTACGACCGCATGGATGACGTGATGTCGCCGGCCCCGCTCGATCCGGAGCACGCGTTGAAGGACGCGATCACGTCGCTCGAGGAGCAGGTGAACACCCGTGTGGCGTCGGTCGAAAACGGACGCAAATACCTTGTCGGCGGCGGACGCGAGGTCGATATGCCAGACGGCGCGTCGATCTTCGAGACCACCGGCGCGTGGGAAGACTTCGCCACGCCGTCGCGCGATTTGCGTTTGTTGATCGCCATCGACGTGGTGCGCGGCTTTCCCGATCGGGTGGCGCGACGGCCGGAGCGCTATGCCATGCCCAAGGACAAGAGCGCCGCTGACGTCAAGGCTGAATTGGAGAGCACGCTCGCGTCGGAGCTTGCGGCGCGGAAATTTTCCTATACGCGCACCGACGGCTCTGAGTGGTCGCTGGCGCTCAAGGATCTGCTCGGGCGCGTGACGGCGCTGGAGATGGCGTACAACCTCAACGACTGCGTCGAGCTTCGTTGGGGTGCGCCGGAGGGCAGCGAGGAAGCCTCGACCTGCAAGCGGCATGCGCCGGCGTCACAGCGCCAGAAGATGAGCGAATACCGCGCCTGGTTCAGCGAGCGCCGCCGCCCGCCGCGGGGGTAGAGATTCTGTTGAAAGCGTTAGGCAGATCGCTGGCGGGAAAGCATGCTTCCTGCAATTGTCGGTTGTACCTCTCCGTGCTACGCTCGCACTGACTTTACGAGGAGACAATGTCGAAAGCGGCACGCGAGGCATTCATAAAGGCTGCAGCAAGCGCTGCAAAGAAATCCGAGAAGGAGACCGGAGTCCCGGCCTCGGTCACCATTGCTCAGGCGATCCTCGAATCAGGATGGGGAGAGGCTCACATGGGCGATGCCAATAACTATTTCGGCATCAAGGCTCAAGTCAGGAACGGCAAGATCGAGTACGGCGACGTTGCCAGCGGTTACGTGGACAAGATCACCAAGGAGTATGACAAGAACGGAAGGGCCTACACGGTCGTTGCACATTTCCGCCGGTATAAATCCATGGCGGACTCATTTCTCGACCATGGGAAATTCCTGACACGTAACAAGCGCTATGCCAAAGCCATCGCAGCCTATGCCAAATCAAAGGACGCCGATGAATTTGCGCACGGGCTGCAAAAGGCGGGCTATGCGACTGATCCTGGGTACGCCACGCTGCTTATGTCATTGATGAAAAAGAACGATCTGTACAAGTTCAACGCCAAGTAGCTTGGCGTCGTGCTGAACGCTTCTCGCGGATTGATCGCTAAAGATGGGCTGAAGGACGTCAACAAAGCGTTGTAGTTGCAAATTGGGGCCGACGGGGTTGCGCTAATGCGTGGGGCCTTCGCGTGTTTTCGGTCGGCCGTTGTCTTGGGCGCGCTGCTCGGTAGTTGTGCCGGGCTGGACGTCTTTGTCGCGGCCGCGCACGCAGAGTCCTCTGGCGAGTGGCAGATCACGGCAAAGATAGACGATGTCGCCAAAACCAAGGTTTTGAATCTGAAGCTTGAGGCGAGGAAGACCGCGCATGACGGGCTGTTCCTTCCGCCTGATGCGCTCCTCCAGCTCGTCTGCCTCAAGGGCCAGCCGTTGATCCATGTGATGTTCGCCTTCCAGATCGGCTCCAAAGCCGATTCGGAAATTCTCTATCGGTTCGACGAAAAGCCGATGCAGCCGGTCGAGGCGCGCATCTTGCGCGGACTCAAGATCTTCGTGATCGAGAACAAGAGCGAGGTGAAACAATTCCTCGGCGGGCTCGCGTCGGCGAATGCCCTGTTTGTCGCGATCAGCTCGCTAGACAAGGGCCGGACGAGCGCCGAGTTCCGCGTGGCAGGCGCGCAAACGCCGATCGACCTCCTGGAGGCCAACTGTTCTGCCAAGAAGAAAATGTGACGGGCGAGAGCGCCGATCTATCTCGCTGCCGTCCTGCTCGCGATCTTCGTCTCCGGATCCCGATCATGCCTCAGCCGATGCATCGGCGGCGGCTTGAACCTCGCTCAGCATGTCGTCGCATTCCGGCCGGACCTCAGCCTCGCGCCTGTTGATCGGACCCCAATGCTTGCGGAATGAGCGCAGCCCGACGGCTGCGAACTCCGCGGCGAAAGCCGGACAGGCCTTTGTCAGGCGTTGGAATTCCATGCCGGGTCCGTCCCCGAAGTTTTCCAGATCGCGGGGCGAGCAGCGGACACCCTCCGTGAAGACCTCGACGAATCCCGACGGGTGGGCGGAGTATTGAGCGAACAGAGTTGGCAGCAGCGGGCTTGCGGTCCTGGCATTGAAGCTCGTTTGAAACAACCCGGCCTCGGCGGTTTCCGCGGTGGTGTTCGAGGCCGATCGATCCCGCCCCTCGCAGCAGCGTCCCGAGCTTTCGCGCATGCCAAGGCCGATCAGCAGGACAAACAGACGGCGGAGCGTATCGGCGCCGGCAGCTTCGTTGCGCATTCCCGCCGCGGCGAAAATTTCCCGATACCAGGCAAGGGCATCATGAGCCTCATCCCCGGTATCGGCCTTGGCCATTTCGCTCGCGGCGGCGTCGCCCGTCTTCAGTTTGCCATAGACCCTGGCATAGACGAGAGCCATTCCCTTGATGTAGCCGGCGGGCCCGACGCCGCGCTGTTTCCAGCGGAAGTGGGCAATCTCCGAATGCGCAGCGCTTTGCGCGATTTGATCGAGCGTTGCCGGGGACAGTTCGCCAGCCATCGCCGCCTCCAATCTGAAGCCCTAAGCGGTGGGATCGTAGTCGTCGTCGGGATACCATGTGCCGGAGAACAGCGATTTCTGTCGCGCGACGGTGCAGCGCTGCACATGCACCCCATCGTAGAACCGGGGTTTGACATCGGGCTTCCCCCAATCGCCGCCCCAGATCATCTTGTGCTGCTTGCCAAGCCTGCCGAGAAACTTGAAATCGCCCTTCCAGGACGGCGAGCCGGCAATGTCTTTGACGAGATCGCAGGCAAGCCCATAGTGGTGCACGCCGACGGTCTTGAGCTTGCTTGCACCTTGCGCGAACAGCTTCTCTTGGCGCGCTTTGCTTCGGTAGGTTTCGAACGGCATCAGTTTGATGCCGTCCTTGGCGGCCTCGGCGATGATCTCCCGCACAAGCTTGCGGGTGACAGGCTCGAGCAGTGCCATGTCGTTAACGAGTTTGGTGGTCTTGAAACGCGGGTCTTTCTTGATCACGTCGGTATAGAAATTTCCCATGACGATGCTCCCTTCTCGCCGCTCGGCGATCCCGCGCGCTTGACGAAATTTCAACTCTAGCGTGTTGGCGCGCATTTGCAACCGAAGCGTGCTTTCCGCGAGTACCATCGGAGACCCGAGCACCTTTCCCAAAGGCGGATCAACGACAGGTTGCGTGCAGCGGGTGCCGCTACTAAAGTGATGCTCGGGTCTCGCCCGGAACCTGGGGCGTACGATGCGGTTCAAGTCTGAGAAGAAAGACGGCTATCAAGTCTTTGCCGTCGCCGGCACGAACACGATTTCCTTCGGCATCGATTTCAGCGGCGCGGACATCAAAGGCCTGCTCGGCTTCGCCGTGGAGCGCGTCGATCCGCAGGAGAACCAGCATTACTTCATGTACGGGTTCAAGGTGTTCCCGTCCGTCATTCCGCATCCCGACGAAGAGACCAAGGTCTCGACCTTCGACCATCCGATTCAGAGCTTCGTGTGGGACGATTTCACCGCGAAGCCCGGACGGAGCTACGAATATATCTTCCATCCGCTGAAGGGGGCGCCGAAGAATCTCGATCGCAGCGCCAAACCAATCTCAATCGCGGTGCGCACCGAGAAGCTGTTCTCCGATCTCGAGCATGACATCTTCTTCAATCGAGGCGTCGCCAGCAGCCAGGCCTATGCGCGCGAGTTCGACAACAAGCCTCCCGACAAATTGCCGCCGGAAAAAAAAGAGAAGGCGAAGGAGTGGCTGAGCCGCAGCCTCGACGAGGCGATGCTGAAATTCATCGCCAACGCCAAGAAGAACGACACGCTGCTGTGCTGCTTCTACGAGTTCCGCTATCTGCCGGTGGCCAAGGCCTTGAAGGACGCGATCGACCGGGGAGTGAACGTCCAGATCATCATCGACGCCAAGGTCAACGAGACGGTCGACAAGAAGGGCAAGGTGCACGAGAGCTTCCCGCGCGAAGACAATCTCAGAATGCTCAAAACGGCGCGCCTGCCGAAGAAGAACGTGATCCTGCGCGAGGCCAAGCCCGACAGTATCGCGCACAACAAGTTCATGGTCCTGCTCAAGGGCAAGAGCGAAGCGCCGGCCGAAGTGTGGACCGGCTCGACCAACGTTTCGGAAGGCGGCATCCACGGCCAGACCAATGTCGGGCATTGGGTGCGCAACGAGGAGATTGCCACTCAGTTCAAGGCCTATTGGGAGCTGCTCAGTGAGGATCCCGGTCCACATGACGGCGACGACAAAGCCACGGTCAGGCACAAGAACAAAGAACTCAGGGACGCGGTGGAGGCTTTGCACGACACGCCGGGCTCAGTCCTCGACGTGAAGCCGGGAATTACGCCGATCTTCAGCCCGCGCAGCGGGCCCGGTGTCCTCGATATGTATGCTCACATGGTCGACGACGCAAAAAAGGTCTCCTGCATCACGCTCGCCTTCGGCATCAGCGAGGTGTTCAAGACCCTGCTCAAGGACAATGCTACCTTGAGCCCCATCGCCTTCTTCCTGCTGGAGAAGCAGGACAAGCCCAATCCGAAGAGCAAGAAGGAGTTTGTCGGGCTCAGTGCCGCCAACAACGTCTACAAGGCCTGGGGCTCGTTCTTGCGCGATCCCTTGTATCAATGGGTCAAAGAGACGAACGCCAAGGCGCTCCAGCTCAACGTGCATGTGAGCTATATCCACTCGAAATTCCTGCTGATGGATCCCTTGTCGAAGGATCCCGTCGTAGTGACCGGCTCGGCCAATTTCAGCGCGCCCTCGACCAACGACAATGACGAGAACATGCTGGTGATCCGCGGTCAGCGCCGCGTCGCCGACATCTATTTCACCGAGTTCAACCGCATTTTTTATCACTACTATTTCCGCTCGGTGCAGGAGGCCACGTTCAGGCGCGACGAGGCGGAGAAGGTTCGCAGCGACCAGCAGACCCTGTTCCTTGACGAGACGGACGGCTGGACCAAGAAATACAAGCCGGGAAGCCTGAAACGAAAGCGCGCGGCGATCTTTGCGCAGATGGAAGACTTCGATTCCGCTTAAAGCCGCGGCGTCATGCCGCCGGGGCCGCGGACGCTGCCTTCGCAAGATCGCAATTTCCGTGTTGAACAGCCGGCTATGAAAGCACGCATCGCTCTTGCCGGCGCGCTCGTGGCTAGCCTTGGGCTGCTGGAGGCTTGCGCCAATCCACAGGCCACTCAGGCCAGCCGTCAGGCGGCGCAAGCCGATGCCGAGGCCAAGGACGACGCCACCTGCCGCGAGAAGGGACTCACCCCCGGGACGGCGCCCTATGACGCGTGCCGCAACACTTTGGCCCAGGCCGTTGCCGACGAAGCCGCGCGGCAGGAGCAGAGGCGCATCGAATTCCAGAAGACGCTCGGCGCCGGCACCTCGGACTACACCGGACGCTAGCTCCCGTTCATCATTCCGGGCGAAGTCCCGGCCATGACGGTTGGACAGAGAAAGTTCACCGTTCACCTGGGAAGCGGGAGGCAAAATCGCCGGTGGTGTTGACTTTGGGGTATGGCGTCGCGGGAACGGGGACGCCGAGAAACGCGCATAACGGCGCCCACCCTTCGCCAGATTCATAGACGAGAAGCCGCTCAGCCGGCACGACGCGGCGCACCTCGTCGTTATGGGCATTGAACACGGCAATGGCCCGGTCCTTGGCGAGCGAGCCGCCGAAGGTCTTCTCAACGATCAGCGTGTCGATCATTTCCATGTGGCGGCGGCGCACAGGGTCGACCGCCGCCGGATCGCTGCGAAGCGCCTCGGCACGAAGTGTCTCGGCACGAAGTGTCTCGAACTCCAGCATGCGGGCGAAAATCGTGGCGGCGGCGCTTTCGTACCAGCGTTCCGGATCGCGCAAGGTGAGAATGATCTTGGCTTGCGGGTTCGCCACGGCGAGCTCCTTCCAGATGGCGGTGGTCGGCCAGTCGACGGTCGACGCGTAGCCCGTCAGCATCGGCCGCCAGTCTGAGGCTTCGCCTCGTGCAAACGCGAGCCACATCGCGTCATGCTCTGGATGGGCATTGACCTCGATCATGTGGTAGCAGGGGCCTAGCCCAAGTTCCTCGAGCGCGAGCTTGAGCGAAAGCGTGCCAGTGCGCCCGAAGCCCGCGCCGATCACTTTGAGGGTCACGGCGCGGCGAGCCCTAGGCTAAAGCGCGCCGAGTTGGCGAAACAGATTGTAGCGGTCGTATTCGACCCAATCTTCCGCGAGCTTGTCGCCGGCGAATCTGCCGATGATGATCACGGTCCACTTCGCCTTGCGACCGGTTGGCGGGATTCCTTCCCACTCCTTGCTCTGCGTGGCCTGCCAGGTTCCCCGCCATACGCCCTTGTCGCCGGCGAAGAACAGGTCGTTCAAGGTATAGGCGGCGTCGGGAAAGGCATCGAAGAAACCGGCCATCCCGGTCCGCCAGGCTTCGATCCCATGCAGGCTGCGGTCGCCAAGCCAGTGCGAGACGAGATCTTCGGTCATGTATTTGTCGAGCGACTGTAGATTGTGGCCGTTGAACACGTCCTCGAGATAGGCGCGAACCGCTGCATCACGCTGATCCATGGGCATTCCATAGCCTCCCTTTATGAGCGAGCGGCGAAGAATGACGCGACTTCGCGCCCAATGTCATGCGTCATTTCTGCGGGGATAAGACCAAAGACGACGGTCGCGCCGGTGCCCACAGGCGCGATGATGGTGCAAACCTGACTTAGGCAATTTCGATGGAGAGCGAGAATGCAGTCTTATATCTACTGGGCCCTGCTCGGCATGGTCGGCTATTCCTTTACCACGCTGTTCACCAAGCTCGCCGAGCGCTCGAGCGACGTGTCCACCTATATGGTGCTCGCGGTCTCGACCACGATCGTCTCGATCCTTGTCATCGCCATCGTGGCCATCCGCGGCGAGCTCAGACCGCTCGTTTATGACCTGGAAAAGGGCACGCTGATGTGGGCCATCGCCGGCGGCATCGCGCTCACCGTCGCCGTGACGTCGCTGTTCCACGCTCTGTCGCTTGGGCCGGCCAATGTGGTGGTGCCGATCTATGGCATGTTCATCGTCGGCGGGTCGCTGCTCGGCGTGCTGTTCCTGGGGGAGCCGATGACCTGGAACAAGATCGTCGGCCTCGCCGCCGCCGTCCTCGGCGTGGTGCTGATCTCGATTTAGTTTATTGAGATGGTTCGAGATAAACGTCACCCATCGAACTGCGAAGGGCCTGTCCAATGTCGTTTGATCAGCTGTTGCATGTGGCGAAGCTGGGCGCCGTTCCGCACCACCTCCTCGTCCACGAGTGGCATGAGAAAAGACAGCACTTAGCGGTGTACACCGAGGACTTGCCACGCCTTGTCGACGAATATCGCGCATCTGAAAAAGGGCCGTACGATCGAAATCCAAAAATCACGCTGGTCGACCCCTATCCAAAAATTCGGCTCTCCAGCGCATGCGAGGCGGCCTCTAACTGTTTGTATGGAATGGCAGAGATCGCCGCTCAGTTTGCGAACAAAGTCAGCGGCGGCGCGCTTCCGTCGAGCTTCAACGCGTTCAGAAAGAACGTGGAAGACGGGCGCTACGATGGACTAGTTCCGTCTTGGGTGGTGAAAGATTTGAGTTGGTATAAGAAGGTAAGGGAACTGCGCACGGAGTGGTCGCACTTTTCTACCGTCTTTGTTGGGGAGAACCAGGACGGTACCCCCATTATTGTTGTCCGCTGTAGCCGCCGTATTTCAGATCGAGTCGAGTTTCCCAAAGAGATCCACGTGAAGGTTTCGGACTTGGTTGATTGGATTCAGAGGGCGATTGTCACTATCGACAACCTCGGGGACTTCGCACTCGTCAAATATGTCATCCCGAAGCTCGACCGGAATGCAATACTCACTTCGCCAAAGCGCGACGAGAATGGATGGCCAATTATCCGAGACGACAGCACCTTTGAAGTCGAGAAGATCACGGTTGCTGAGCATCTGGCCCAATGCGGAATTCGGATATCTGAGTAAGGAAACGCCGACCAATCGAAGTCACAAACTTATCCCCGCATCTCCGACCTCCCTTATCCTGACACCACCTCGTCCACTGAGGGGCGCTCTTCGCGAGGCGTCGTTGAGGCGGGATGAGGTGCGGTGCCCTGCGGGCCGGTTTCGCACTCCGGCACTCGGGCGGCGCCGGGGCTCCGCCCGGGACCACTAAGGGTCCCCGCCAGGAGCTGGCTGACGACTTGTATGTTGCGCTACCGGCCTCTGGCCTATTTGAGCGCGACGTGACCGAGATCGGAACGAAGGCGATCCTCGCCCCAAGTTCCGAGCGAAGTCCCAGGCGAAAGCGCGGCCCGGCTGCCGACAAGTCACCGCAAATGAGCATGCGCTAACGCCTTGCTGCATGAGCGCATGTGGCGCGCCGAGAGGCGCCCGCGCGTCTTCGGACGCGAACCATAATGGACTGCGCTTTTCGGCGCGCCATCCCCTCGCGCTGAGGGGCGGATAAGGCAAAGCCCGGGCGCTGAGATGCGTCGCGGCAAGGAGTCGTGCGACCGTTTCTCTCGGCGTCATGCCCGGACTTGTTCCGGGCATCCAATGGGAGGGTGCAACACTAGGAGTGCGAGTTGGCGGACAGTCATCATTGGATCGCCGGGACAAGCCCGGCGATGACGAGCTCCGATGCGAAAGAAGAGAGGCTGAGCTTCGAGGAGGCGATGGAGCGGCTCGATGAAACCGGCGCCGTTGAGGCCTTCGAGGATTGGAACGCGGCGGTGGCCGCGTCGGTTATGCGCTATAGTCGCCACACATCCGAAGGGCGGTGAACTCCAATGGCCAAGATTATCTACCAGATCGTGGAGCATGACGGCGGCTGGGCCTACAAGTCTGGCGGCGTCTACTCCGAACCCTTTTCCAGCCACGAAGACGCGGTCGCCGCGGCGAAGCGGGCCGCGGCCGAGCAGGAGCTGCCCGGCGCCACCGAAACCATCGAGTATGAGGACGACAAGGGCATCTGGCATGTCGAGGTCGATCCCGGCGACGACCGGCCCGACACCGAGGTCGTGGACGAGGAGGAATAAGCGAGACCGCGCGCGCAAGTCGCCTCGCGTGGGCGACCGCTACCGGCGGTCCATGGCGCTTTTTTGAGCGTTCTGCTATGTTTTTAATTAATGTCTACGCGAGCGGTTATATCTTTGATAAAAAAGGCGCTTCGGTCCTCGCTCGGCCGGATGATGCGCGTCGGATTTTTGTCCCTGGTGATGGTCTGGCTCGCTCTGCTGCGGGCGCTGCCACAGGATTTTCCCAAGAACTTTCCATAAAGGGCCGTGCGCTTTTTTGCCGCGCCGCTTCGCTCGCGCCGGTGGTTCTTGCCCTTGCGCTTCTCGCTTCACCCCTTCCGGCGCGTGGCGACGACGTGGAGAAGGGCATTGAAGCGGCGGCGGCGGTCGCCGCCGGGCCGAAACCTTTCGTCGATACGGTGTGCCCGCTGATGCGGGAGGAGGCGGATGCGAAGGGTCTGCCGGCGATGGTGTTCGTGCGGCTGATCTGGAAGGAGAGCCGCTTCAACCCGAGCGCGGTGAGCCCCAAAGGCGCGCAAGGGATCGCGCAGTTCATGCCGGGGACGGCCGCGGACCGCGGGCTCGACGATCCCTTCGAGCCGAAGGCGGCCATCGTCCATTCGGCAAGCCTGCTCGCCGATCTCAAAAGCGAGTTCGGCAATGTCGGCTTGGCGGCGGCAGCCTACAACGCCGGGGCCGAGCGGGTGCATGCCTGGCTCGACGGCCGCTCGAGCCTGCCGGCGGAGACCATCGGCTATGTGTTCTTCGTCACCGGCCGCGACGCCGAGGAGTGGAAGCTGCCCGAGACCGAGCTGCCGGACTCGATCAAAGCGCCAACCGAGGACGTGGTGGACTCCTGCCGCAGGCTCGCGCCTCTCGTGGTGCGCGCGGTCTACGAGACGGAGCCTCTGACCGCAAGCGGCGCGTGGCGGCCTTGGGGCATCCAGGTGTCGACGTCGTTCTCCAAGGCGCGGGCGCTATCGACGTTCGCGCGGCTCCGGCAGCGTTATGCCTCGGTGCTGTCGGATAGCGAGCCGTTCGTGCTGCCCGAGCGCAATTTGAGCCGCGGTCGCCGCTACCTCTATATGGTGCAGATCGGCGCCGATGCCCGCGACGACGCGGTCAAGCTTTGCACCGAACTCCGGACGCGCGGCGGCGCCTGCATCGTGCAAAAAAACTAGAGGCGCGATGCGCCTAATATTTCACGTTCAGCGTCACGAGGTACTGGTTCAGCTTCTCCAGCGTGTCGCGGTCGGTGCCGTTCTGATACGCGAGCGAGATTGAGCTCAGACCGTCCTCGGTGATGTTGTAGGCAAGTTCGGCAGTGTAGAGCCGGATGCTCCTATTGGATCGTTCATCGAAGTAGCCCTTGTAGGTACCGATCCAGGTCAGGCGCTCGTGCAAAAGCTCGGGCAGGATAAACACGTTCAGCCGCGCTGTTCCGCCAAGCCAGAAATAGTCGGTGTCGGATGTAAGATCGGTCAGGCCAGCGTCGTTTACCCGCAAGCCAACGGCCTCAGCCTTGAGCTGGTAGAAGAAATCAACCAGGGGCGAGAACCAACGGTAGGAACCACCCAGTCGCCAAGTGTAATTGAACGGCTCCCAGCTCGCCGAGAATCCATAGGCCTGCGCGATCCCGCGGAAGTCGGTCTGATAGTAAGGCGAGACGGTGAAGAGCTGGTCGAAAAGCGGACCTTCGTCTATCTCAAGCTGCGCGTCGATTCCAGGCTTGAGCGCGCTCTTCTCCGTCGCGCGATCATTGGTCAGCTTGCCGTTGGCCTCCACGGATGCCGCGAAGGAATAGCCCGAGACATAAGGCCTTCCGTGTCCCCGTCCCGCTGGTCGTGGAACACAAGGGTTCCTGGCCAAGACCGCGGCGGCAACCGCCTGTATATTTGCGGTCTGGGTGTCGTCCTCGCGATTATCGGTGTAGCTGATGGACGCTCCCTTTGCTGCCTTGATGTTCTCGCGAATGATCGACATGTCGAGCTTGTCGTGGCGGAGATAGAGGCCTTCCAACCTCTCGCAGGCCGAGGCTTGTTTTTCTTCTTCCTTGGCGATGTTGGCGAATGGGATCGACCCCATGCC
>NZ_JBOHJB010000055.1:0-19953 GCF_050728395.1 Methyloceanibacter sp. | reverse complement strand
CCGGCGGCCCCTGCCAGGAGAGAGCATGCTTGCCCCCTTGCACGAAGTCTCTCGCGACCCTTTCCGCGTCGCGCAAGTCGATCTCGGCGCCGGCCGATCCCGCCGCGCCAAAGGCAAGCCGCGCGAATTGGAGCTTGGCCGAGGCCTGGCGTGCGCTCTTGCGGATGAGGTCCATGGTCTGCTCGCGCATCGACTCGTCCTGCTCCTCGTCGAGCATTTCGAGGCCGTTGGCAATGGCGCCAACCGGACTGATCACATCGTGGCAGATGCGGCTTGAGATCAGCGCCGCAAGCTCGAGATCGCCGATCATGGCCTCTTCGCTCATCGTCTTCCCCCGAAACAAAATTGGCCCCTCGCCGAAAAATGACGCGGGGTCCCCATGCCAAATCTGCTAGATCGAGGCGGCGCGGCCCGTTGCTCGTTCCGCATCGATGCGCTTAACGAAACGAATCAATACATCAAGAAAGCATCTTGCCTTGTCAGCCCCAAGACACACAACTCAAGAACGACACACACCTCAAGGACGACGGGCCAACGATTTCGACGTGGCCCTTGCCGCTACGCTTCTGACCGACGCCGCTGTCAGGGCCGGCGCCGCCATCATGCGGTACTATCGCGAGGGCACCAAGGTCGAGCTGAAAGCCGACCAGAGCCCTATCACCCAAGCCGACAAGGCGTCGGAGGCGATCGTGCTTGAAGCCCTGCATCGGCTCGCCCCGGACGTTCCCGTGGTGTCGGAGGAAATCGCCACTGATCGCACGGCACCGCTCGGCTCCCGCTTCTTCCTGGTCGATCCGCTCGACGGCACCAAGGAGTTCATCCAGAAGCGGTCGGATTTCACCGTCAACATTGCCCTGGTCGAGGATGGCATCGCTCGCTTCGGCCTGGTCTATGCTCCCGCACGATCGCTGCTCGCCACGACGCCCGCTTCAGGCAAAGCGATCGAGGTGACGGTCGAGCCGAGCGAACGTGGCGCCGACCTCGCCGCCCTCGATTGCCGGACCTTGCATGTGCGCACGCCCTCCCCCGATGGTCTGGTCGCCGTGGTCAGCCGCTCCCATCTCGATCCTGCCACCGAGTCCTTCCTCGCCAAGCTCAAGATCGCGGGCAGGTCCGACGCAGGGTCCGCGCTGAAGTTTCTTGAAGTCGCGAGGGGGCTGGCCGACGTCTATCCGCGCTTTGGGCCAACCATGGAGTGGGACACGGCAGCCGGCCACGCAGTTTTGGTGGCCGCCGGCGGCACCGTGGTCGATGCCGAGGGAAAGCCGCTCCGCTACGGTAAGACCGAGACGGGCCTGCTCAATCCGGGCTTTGTCGCCTGGGGCCAAAAGGCCGCGGTAGCCTGAGGGCCGGCTGGCCACTGTTTAGTAACAGTTTAAGCAAATCATGGCGAACGGGAACCGGACCCGCGCGTTGGGTCCGGACATGGCTTCGAAAGCCAACGGGGATTTGCCATGATCAGACTGTCGGCAGCCGCGCTCGCCGCGATTCTGCTCCTTTCCGCCGCTGCCTGGGCTGGGGAAACCATGCCACGAGGCGGGATCAAGCTTGCCCAGGCCGACGACCAGCCCATGGTCATCACACCGCAGCCGCGCGGGGAGCAGTTGCCGCCACCACAGGGCGATCCGGGTGGCCCCGGCGTCCCCTATGAGCCCGCTCCGGGCGCGTCGGCTCCGCTACCGGGCGATCCGGCCACTGTTCCGCCGCCGCCCAATGGCCGCGGCACCTTTTCCGCCGAGGAGATCAAGGACGCCGGCCACCGCTTCTTCGGCTCGGTGTCCATGGGGCTTGCAAAAGCGATCGAATACACCTTCCAGCGCGCCGGTAGGCCGAACGGCTACATTCTCGGCGAGGAGGCCGGGGGAGCCATCATTGCCGGGCTTCGCTATGGCGAAGGCACGCTCTACACCAAGGATGCGGGCGAGCATCACCTTTATTGGCAAGGTCCCTCGGTCGGCTACGATCTCGGCGCCGAGGGCTCTAAGACCATGGTCCTCGTCTATAATCTGCGTGCCCCTGGGGAGATTTACAGCGCTTTTGCAGGCGTTGACGGCTCGGCCTATCTCGTCGGCGGCGTCGGGGTCACATTCCTGGCCGACAGCCACGTTATTCTTGCCCCGATCCGGTCTGGCCTCGGATTGCGGCTTGGCGCCAATATCGGGTACCTGAAATATACCCGAGAGCCGACCTGGAATCCGTTCTAGATTGGCGCTAAGGAAGTCTTAACCAGGGCCGCGCGGCACACGCCCTGCCCTTTTGAGCGCCGGCCGATGGCCCGCCTCGCTACTTCCCGCGCCTTTCGGCGTGACCCTTAGGAGCGCAGGTTCCGATGATCGACATTGGCATGTATGTGGCGCTCGGATTTCTGCTTGCGAGCCTGCTTGCGCTGATGGTCGCCCCTGCTTTCTGGAAACGTGCCGTACGTCTTACCGCGCGGCGGATCGAGATGACGTTGCCGATGTCGGCCGCCGATATCCAGGCCGACAAGGATCAGCTGCGCGCCGAGTTTGCCATCGAGCTTCGCCGGGTCGAGGTGGCGTTGGAAAAGGCGAAGGACAAGGCGGCACGCGAATTGGTCGAAGCCAATAAGCGCCGGGTCGAGATCTCGGAGATCAACGCCGAGCTTGAGGGCATCAAAGGGCGCCTGAACGAGAAGGAAAACGCCAACCGGGTGCTCGAGCAGACCATCCGGCGCCGGTTGCCGGAGCTCGAAGGCAGGCTCAAAGCCGCGAAGGAAGCGATGGCCGAGCTCGAGGCGGCTAATACCGAGCTTCGCAACACGGCTGGCGCCCAGGCCGAAGCCCTGAAGCTTGCGCGCTCGACGCTCAACTCCCAGCGTGGCGACATCGATCAATTGCGCGGCGCGTTGGAAGGCGAGGCGGTTTCGTCCCGCCGTTCGGCGAAGTCCGATGCGACACTCGCCAAGGAAAACCGGCGGCTGAGCGCCGAGCTGTCCAAGCTCAAGCAGGAACTCGCCGACGGACGGATCGGCGGCAACGAAAACGGTCTTTTGCGCGACGAGCTCGGCAAGCTCGCGAGCCAGGTCCTCGCCGTGGCCAAGGCACAAGGCACAAGGCTGCCTGACTTCGTGCCACCCTCGGCCCCGCCTCCTGCCTTCGAACACGGCGGGCGCGAGCCTCATTTTGGGCCCGAGACGGCCTTCGCCGGCAAGAATGGAGGCGATGCCCGCGACGAGCCTCCACCTCCCGCGCCGCTTGCCGCGGGGCGGCCGCGTGAGCCCTTGGAGGCACGTTCCGTGGAGGATGCGAGCCACGAGGAGGCCGAAGCCGAGCCCGAGGCGACAGGATCGCTTGCCAAGCTTCTGTCCGCCCGCAAGGCGCGGCGCCGCGGCGCAAGAGGGCGCCGGACCGGAAGTTTGAGCGAGCGCTTGAAGAACCTGTCCGCTGAATCGCCGGACAGCTGAACCGCCGCTCACGCGTCCACTTGCAACAATTCCCTTGAGCCGTTTTCGAGCCTGAGCGCCGTCAGCCGGTCGGTGAAGACTGCGCCCGTGTCGATGCCGATCCGGTTGGCGCGGATCTCAGGTGCCGGGGTCGGCGTGTGGCCATGCACCACGATCTTTCCGAAATCCTGGTCTGACTTGAGGAACGGCCCGCGGATCCAGACGAGGTCCATTGGGTCCTGCGCTTCGAGCGGCACCCCCGGCCTCACGCCGGCATGGACGAACAGATAGTCGCCGAACGACACGGCAAGCTCGAGGGTATCGAAGAAATAGCGATGCGCCTCGGGGAGAGAGGCGAGGAACGCTCGGCGCCAAGCCTCCGGCGGGGCGCTTTTGCGGATCAGCGCGGCGACATCAACGTCATAGGAGCGGAAGGTGGCATCGGCGCCGTTGGCGAGCCATTGGGCGAGAAAGGACGGGTCCTCGAGGAAATCGAGCATGATCGCCTCGTGATTGCCCTTGAGAAAATGCGCCTCGAACCCTCCCGGCAGCCCGGCGAGCAGCAGATCGACCACCTGTTTGCTCTCCGGCCCTCGGTCGATGTAGTCGCCAAGGAACACAAGCGTCTGCCGCTCTGCCTCTCCCCTTCGCGTCACGTCGGACGCGATCTTGGCCAGCATCAACGCAAGCAGATCAGCCCTGCCGTGAATGTCGCCTACGGCATAAACGAGCTGGCCTTGCGGCAAGGATGGATGATCCAAGGTGGGCAAACCGATCGAGGAAGCGTGGTCCACCGGCCATCCTACCCTAGGCCGCCGGCGCAAGGCGCGCTCAATCCTCACGCGTTCCGGGCCGCGCTCAGGATCTCATGATACAGCTTGGCGGGGAACCCGAAGACCGTGCTCACGCATTTCGCCTTGAGCCCGATGAACAGCACCATCTCGCCATTGCGCAATTGGTCATCCTCGGTGATGACGTAAAGCTCATCGGCGTCGAGCGGCGGCAGGCCCTTGAGATCGCGGGCTTGGTCCTCGAAGGTTTTGAGATCGCCGCCGGCGAGATAATCGTATTTGGCGTGGACCTGCTTGATCGCGGCAAGGATCGTGCTGAGAGGCTTGCAGATGACCGGCGGCGACACCGGCCCATCGTTGCTGTAATAGGTCGTGCCGTGTTCCTGGACGAGGGGGCCGAGCTTCTTGGAAGCGCCCTGCAATCCGGCCAGCCCGATCAGCGAGGCGCCAAGTAGGGCGCCGGCCGCGATCTTGAGCCAGACGGGCATTATGACATCCTCCCGCCGGGGGAGCCTAGACCAGGAGCCGCCGCATTCCAGCAGCGATGCATGTCAAGCGGGCGTCCTTTTGCCGGAGACGCCAAGGCTCGGACTCGCCCTCGGAGTCAAATATTGCGCCCCGGGCGGGGCCCCTGGCAACATCAATCAGACCTCTGGCAGAGGCTGTACGGGCGCTTTCCCAAGGCGTCGCGGGCAGCGAGCCGCACAACCTCGCCCGCGTGCCGGCGCCCTCTTCAACGCTCGAATTCGTTAGATCGCGGTATCGACTTCGCACACCACCGTATCGCGGTGTCCGCAGTCGGGCAGCTTCCAGGCGATGATGTCCTCGCTCCCGTCATCGTTCTTGCGCACGATGGGAACCGGGCATGCCACGCGCCAGAAGCGGTAGGACGACGACTGGTGCGATGCGTCCCATTGGGGACCGAGCATCATGGCCGAGCGCTGGCAGCGCTGCTCGTTGAAGGGCTGAGAATCGGCGCCGCCATCCACGGCGCGATCGTACATCTGCACCTCTTCGCGGCGGCAGACCATCATGGCGTGCTCCGTCGCCCACTCGCGATTCTCAGCCTTGGTGTATTCGGCGTTTTGGTCGGGAGGTTCGCCGACGACGGTCTTACAGACGATCAGGACGACTGCCGCCGGCATCGGGACCATGTGCGGGGGAATCGGGGATTGCGCCACAACTTGGAGAGGGAAGAGCAAGCCCGCCATCACAGACAGGGTGAGCTTCGTCGGCATTGTCGTGTCCTCTAATAGAGTCGCCTGATCAGCACCTCCTCCCGAAAGGCGTAACTCCCTTGCCACGGCATTTTGGTTATTTCTCCTTGCTGCCGCTTGCTATGTTGCAACGCAAAAAAAGCGATTGGGTTGCAGGCGTTGCGCCGACGCAGCATGCTGCCGAAAAGGCCGGCATCCGAACGGCCAATGGCCTAAAAAATCTTACTTTTTTCGCCATACCAAGCCTGCTTCCTACACTGCTCTCAGGACCGCTTCCGTTGAACTAGCCCTTCGCAATTGCAATGCTGCACTGCAAAATAGTAGCATGCAAGCGCTATTTTGGCCGCAGCTTCAGGAACACTAGGGCAGCGAAGCTGCGCGGCAACAGAAGCCAGATATTTGCCACTGCCCGCGGCAATTTTTGCCGGAATTGCCCAAATCGAGAGCAAGAGCTTGCAGGATTTCTCGGGGAAATTCCCAACGATGCAGAGCGATATCCACAACTCTGGCAAGCTCACCGCTCTTCTACGCGCACTTTACGCGATGAAACGAGGCGGAGAGCGCCTCTGCTCTTGACGCCGAGACCTGACTGAGCAGCCTTGATCGCTCCATTCTTTGCGCCTGTTCCAAGGGAGAAGCCCGCGATGGAACCCCTCATAGCCGGACCACTTAACGCTCAATGCGGAAAATGCCTGTACTGGGAGCAGAACGAGAACGTGGCCACCATGGGAGAGTGCAGACGCTACCCCCCGCAGGTGGTCATGGTCCGCGACGGCGAAGATGCCCAGAATACGGCGAGCTCGGAATGGCCGCTGACGCTCGCCGCGGCATGGTGCGGTGAATGGATCGACCAGAAGTACCGCGCGCCGCAGGCCGCCGGGGACTGAGCGCTCTGTGGCAACTTGGGCACAGCGCCCTCAGATTCTCCGCTCGCGGAGGAAATCGAGTCGCTCTTTGATTGTGACGGGGGAACCGCACTACTAGACTCTTGGTTTCGATGAGGGAATTGGCTCGTCGTGCGCCGCGCATTGGGGGACAGCGTATGCGGCCTTCGGCTCACACCTCACAGGCTTGGCTCTGGCCGGTTCTCGCGGCTCTCATCGCTCTTCCCACGTCCCCCGCCCTCGCCGGCGGCTTTGAGGTTCAACAATCCGCCTACTTCCAAGGCATGTCGTTTGCGGGCGCCGCGGCCGGCGGACTGAGCCTCGCGTCGATCTCCTGGAACCCGGCAGCCTCCGCCTTTGCCGGCTGGGGCCTGTCCTCCGAGTCGAGCTATGCCGGGGTCTTTCCCGAAGCGAACCTCACCGTGCTCAATCCCGACGTTCAACTTCCACCGCCAGGGGCCGACAAGGTCGATGTCGGCAGGAATTCTCTCGTCGCCGCGAGCTTCTATGCCTTGCGGGCGAGCGCCCGGACGGTCCTCGGTCTCAGCATCACGGCGCCTTTCGGCCTCGTGACCAAGCCCGATGATGTGAACTGGGCCGGCAAATACGAAGCCGTAACCAGCAAGATTTTCACCATCAACGCCACGCCCTCCATCTCCTACGAGGTGGTCCCGGGCCTATCGCTTGGGATCGGCGTGCAGTTTCAATATTTCGATCTGCTTGAGCTGCGCGCCGCGACGCCAGCCGGGGGATCGAACATTGATGGCGACAACATCGGGACCGGCGTAGTGGCCGGCGTCAACTTCAGCCCCAATCCGGGAACGTCCCTCGGGCTTGGCTTCCGCTCGTCGATCGATCACAATTTGAGGGGGAATTTCCGACTTCGCTTCAATCCCGACACGGCAAAGCTTGTCGGACTGCGTGTGTTCGAGACGCCGGCCGAGGCCGAAATCGACCTGCCCGACAAGCTCACCTTCAGTTTTCGGCAGTCCGTGTCGCCGCGAGCACGTTTGCTTGGAACGGTCGATTGGGCCAACTGGAGCAGGCTTGGCGTGGTTCCCATTCGCTTGGGCGGGCCCTTTCCGCCGCTCGAGGCGGGTGAGCCTGTGGCCAACATCGTATTCAACTGGCGCGACGGCTGGATGTTCGCCCTCGGCGGCGAATTCGACTGGTCGCCCCGCCTGACCCTGCGGACCGGCGTCTCCTACGAAATTTCGCCGGTGGATGGCCCAACGACACGGCTGGTGCAGGTTCCCGACAGCAATCACACCTGGGTGAGTGGCGGGCTCACCTACCGGCTGGGAGAAAACAGCTCTCTCGACTTTGCCTACAGCCACGGATTCTTTGAAGACGATGCACCCTTCGAGCGCCTGCCCGCTGCGGTCCAGCTGCAGAACGTTCCGCCCTTGATTGGCGAGGCGAATGTCAGCGCCGACATCGTTTCGGTCGGCTGGAGATGGCGTTGGGGCGGAGCCCCTCCTGCGCCCGAGGCGCTGAAATAGGGGTCGCCTCTGAACGCCGCCCTCACAGCAGCCTGATCTGCCAATAGTCCTCTGAGCTAAAAACTGACCGGATCATCGCGCCGATCGGGGGCGTTTCGAACCGGTTGAGGTCGTCATACATATCGGTCTTGGCCGAGAACATGCCGTCCGGATCGAGCTTGCTGCGCACCGCTTCGAAGGCCGCAAGTCCGGTGTAGGTCTCCTTATACTTCGGCGATGTGAGGTAACGATACTTGCCCCAATGGGGACGGCCGTGGTGCTCAATGAATATGTTCTCAATCGCCTCGGCGATGGGAATCTGCCGGCGGTGCTGCACCGACCCAAGCACATAGATGCCGACATAGGCCGTGTCGCGGTCGGCGTTCATGCCGATCAGGGTTGCATCGCTCTTTGGCGCAAACCGGACATTGATCCGCGGATAATTGAGGTAGCTGCCCTTGACGCGAAACTCGGTAAGCTTGGTCCGCATTTTTGTCAGCAGCTCGGGAAGACATTCCACGTCGAACGCGTATTCCACATTCAGGATCATGCGCAGCCGGTGGTTCTCAGTCGGCTCGCGATAGAGGTCGTAGAGAAAAACCCGGTAGGAATTGTCGATCACCCCCTGGTCTTCGAAAAATGATTCCTGGACCAAACGGCAATAGCGCATGCCGTAGCATTTCGGCAGGAGCTGGTAGAGGTGACTTGAGAAGAAGGACCCGACGTCTTCGAGGCGAAGGCAAAGCATGCTCTTCTTCATGTAGGAGTGTTCGAGATTGAGCGCCGCCTGATTGCGTGGACGTAACGGCAGCCGGGTCAACACCCGGAGATCCGCCATGTCGAAATCGGGGATCCACAGCATGTTGACGTATTCCTGCGCGCGCGCCGTGCTTAGGATTTGCCGGAAAGCCGCGCGGCAGGGAAGCCGCGTGATCGCGCAATTGAGCGAAAATGCCGGGCCGAGTTGCAGCTTGACCTTGGTCAGGATGCCGAGCCGCCCGAGATGACAGCGCATCGCTTTCATGTCGTCGTCATCGCCGGAAAATTTTCTCAAGGTGCCGTTGGCGAACACCGCCTCCACTTCGAGAACCATGTCGGAAAGCGAGCCATGGCTCAGGCTGCTGCCATGGGTCGACGTTGCGATCGCGCCGGCGATCGATTGGCCGTACCACGATCCGAGGGAGGGAAAGTGCAGCCCCTTGTTGGCGCAAGCGACGATCGCATCGCCAAGCGCCATGCCCGCCTCGACTTCCACTGTGTAGTTTTGCGGATCGATCGACACGATCCGATTCAATTTGCAGAGACTGACAAGAACACCGTCGGTCTTGAAGATGTTGTTCATCGAGTGGCCGCCCCCGACCACTTTGATTTTTTGGCCGTCGGCGCGCGCCTGGTTGACGATGGCCATTATGGCTTCGACGCTTTCCGGCCGCTCGACCCGCGCCGGCCTGAAGCTGACATTCCTCCACTCGTTTACGAAAGGTTTTGTCATCGCCAATGCCCCCCGTTCCGGGATCGACCTGAACAATCGCGAGGTCGCAATCCCCTGAAGGCGTAGAGAGCCTCTTGGGCCGTCGCAGCGTTGCAACTCGTATCGTGCTATATTCGCATAGTGCCGGGTAAAGAGCGATGATGTTTAGAAATCTCGCACTTGTGTCGCTAGCCGTTTTTGCCAACGCCGCCGTCGAGGCGGCCGAGCCGCAGCTCGAGTTCGACTATGGAAAATCTCGCCAGGCATTCAGGGACGTGGCGAATGAGATTGTTTCAAGCCAACGTTATGGCAGCGCGGAGATTGGTCCCCGCCTGGAACCGCTGAAGGTCGAATACCCTGGTGGCCAAAACGATGATCTCACCATGGACGCATTGGTCATCCCGGCGACAAAGAAAAAATCCCTGGTGATCCAAATCAATTCGGGCGCTCACGGTCTCGAAACGCCGACCGGCAGCTATATGGAACAGCGCTTCCTCAGCAAGTGCCTGCCGAGCCTGCCCAAAGAGTTGCTCGAGGAAACGACGTTCGTCGTGACGCACTCGCTCAACCCATGGGGCTTCAAGAATGGGAGCCGGTTCAACGGCAACAACGTGGACCTCAACCGCAACTGCGGAGGCGCCAGAGTCGGCGGAGAGTTCGACGTCTGCGAAGGAGGCAAACCCAACAAAGAATACGGCGCGATGAAGTGGCTGTTTGATTGGCTGGTCCAACGCGATGCACCTGTAAGCCTCACGTGGTGCAAGATCGGAGTGTCGGCTGTAGCGATCTACAATGGGGGATTTCATGCGCAAAGCTTCGGGGAGAAGGCCCTCAGGGGTCAGACCGACGACCCTAACGGCATCTACTTCGCAGGACGAGAACTGCAACCCGAGTGCAAGCTCTATGAAGATTTTTCCAGGCAATTTTACCAGGGCGAAGGCGCGCACCGCCACTCGCTGACCATCACCTGGCACACCGGCTACGGCTCCTCCGGGCACCTCCAACTCATGGGAGATTCAACGGATCAAGACAGCAAGCGATTGGTCAGCCTACTGAGTGATCAGGTCTTCACGCCGGGCGAGATGCAGCATCTCGATCTCGACCCGAGCTTTAAGACCTGCAATGACGAAAACGTCTGGCTGCGCCACGTCGAACCCGACCGGCAGCCTCAGGCCGGCTCGGGAACAAATAGCTACCTGACGGCCGAGGTCGGCGCCGAAGGCGATACCGCCTCTATTTGCGCGGTCTTGATGGGCCAACAACTGACGCGCAACCAAGGGGGCACACCGCTTTTCAAGGGGGACGTTGCCCAAGAACTTAGGAAGCAGGCGTTCACCATCTTCAACCCGACCGACGAAAGCATCGATACAAAAGGGGGCAGTAAGACCTATCTTCAACTTCTGGATGAGCACGCCGACTATTCCTGCCGGGCGATCGAAAGGTACATGCGAGCCGTCATAGCCGAGCCAACTGGACAGTCCGACGACGGCAGCTCGGCCGCGCCAAGGTAAGCGATAACCGATTGCGCTAGCCGGGCCCCAGCCAAGCACGCGCGCGCGCTGAAGATGGTGGGTCCAGGGTAATATCAATGATGCCCTTGAGATTGATTTCGTGATTAAATTGCAACGCGTCTGCCTTAAGGAGCGAGGGCGATACGTACCACCTGCGCGTCGTGAGGCAGGAGGCGTGGCGTGATGGGACTGGAATTGAAAGATCCCTCCTTCGGAGCAGAGCGTCGCCACCTCACCGTGATGTTCTGCGACTTGGTGGGGTCGTCTGCGCTTTCAGCCCAGCTTGATCCCGAAGATTTCCGCGAGATTATCGGTGCCTATCAGAAGACCTGTGCCGCGGTCGTCGACCGCTTTGGCGGGTATCTCGCCCGGTATGTCGGCGACGGCGTTCTCGTCTATTTCGGCTACCCTGAGTCGCACGAGGATGACGCCGAGCGAGCCATCCGCGCTGCCTTCGGCATCATCGAGGCTCTGCCCGAGATCAACGATTCGCTCAGCCACGACCAACGCGTCAGCCTGGCGGTGCGGATCGGCGTGGCAAGCGGCCTGGTCGTCGCCGGAGATATCGCAGGAGCCGGAGCCACCGAACAGCACGCTGTCGTCGGTCAGACCCCAAATCTTGCTGCGCGGCTGCAAAGTCTGGCGGAGCCCAATTCGGTTTTGATTACCTCCCAGACGCGGCTGCTGTTGGGCGAGCGATTCGAGTGCGAGAATCTCGGTCCTCACCAATTCAAGGGATTTTCCGAGCCCACGATCGCCTGGCGCGTCGTCCAACCCTTGGAGGGCCTGACGCGTTTCGAGGCGACGCACCGCCGAGGATCCATTCCCCTTGTGGACCGGGAAGAAGAGACCAAGAGTCTCTTGGAATGCTGGCATCGTGCGAAAGCGGGCAAAGGACAATCGGTTCTGCTCGCGGGCGAAGCAGGCATCGGCAAGTCGCGCCTTGCCGAGTCGTTCAGTGAGCGCTTGACCAGCGAGCCGCACATACAATTGCGGTACCAGTGCCACTCCTTCTGCCAGAGCAGCGCCTTCCACCCGATCATCAACGAGATCGAACGCGCCGCCCGGCACCGCCGCGAGGACACGGCCGAACAAAAGCTCGCGAAGCTGCAGCGCCTATTGGCAAGCTCTAACGGCGAGGCCCAGGACGCTCTCCCGCTGTTTGCCGCGCTGCTGTCGATACCCGTGAACGGCCAATATCCGGCCCTGCATATCAGTCCGCGGCAGCAAAAGGAGCGAACCCTCGCCGCCTTGGCGGACCACTTCGTCGGACTTGCAAGTCGCCGGCCGGTGTTTGCGCTGGTCGAAGATATGCATTGGATGGATCCGAGCTCCCGCGAGGTGTTCGATCTGATTTGGGAACGCATCGGCACGGCCCGCATCCTGTTGCTGGTGACGACGCGCGAGCAGCATATTTCGCTCGCTTGGTCGAAAGCCGCGCATGCCTCGGCGATTGCCCTTGATCGGCTGGACCGTGACTACAGCGTGGCGATGGTCAAGCAGATGGCGAGAGGCAAGACGCTTCCGCCAATCATGCTGGAAGAAATCGTGCAAAGAACCGACGGGGTGCCCCTGCATGTCGAGGAGTTGACCAAATCGGTCCTCGGATCGGGCGCCTTGGACGAAAAGCAAGACCGCTCTCGCCGGACTGCGCGAGACGTCATGCTCGACCTGCCGGTTTCGCTGCGAGGCTCGTTGATGGCAAGGCTCGACCAGCTCGGCCCGGCAAAGCGCATCGCTCAGTACGGTGCCGTCATCGGCCGGGAATTCTCGCTTCGGCTGCTCGCTGAAGTTTCCGGTTTGACCCCGCAGGAGCTCAAGACCGGGCTCGAGAAATTGGTGCGTTCCGAGTTGATCTTTCAATACGGCTCGATGGCGGACCCGACCTATGTCTTCAAGCATGCCCTGGTGCAGGAGGCAGCGCATGACAGCCTCCTTCTCAAGCAGCGGCGCGAGTTGCACGCGCGAACCGCCAAAGCGCTGCAAGTTCACTTTCCCCAGATGCCGGAAACCCAGCCGGAATTGCTTGCCCATCACTATGCGCAGGCCGGCGACGTGCGGAACGCCATCATGTTTTGGATGAAGGCCGGGAAGCGCTCCATCGAAACCTGTGCCTTTGTCGAGGCGACCTCTCAATTTCGCAAGACGCTCGGCCTGCTGACCGGGCTGCCAAGCTCGCCTGAGCGTGACGAGCAGGAGCTCGACGTGCAGGTGGCGATCGGCGGCGCAATCACCGCCACGTCCGGCTATGCCGCGCCCGAGGCGGGTCAAGCCTTCGACCGGGCGCTGCAGCTTTGCCGCAAGCTCGATCGCCCGCAGAAACTCTTTGCCACCCTCTACGGCGTCGGCGGCTTCCATGTGATGCGCACCGAGCTCGACAAGACCAAGCAGATTGGCGAGGAAATTCTCGACCACGCCAAGACTTATGGCGACGTCACCGCCAAGCTGCTCGGTCTTCGCCTGCTCGGCGCCACGTCGTTCCTGCGCGGCGATCTGCTGCAAGCCCGCGACTATCTGCGCCAGGTGCTCGCGCTCTACGACGTCAAGACCCACCCTTTGATGATTCCGCTCAATTCCGAGGATTACCTAACCACCGGCCTCGCCTACCTCTCCATGGTCGACACCTTGCTCGGCGATTTGGACCAGGCCCTCGAAGCTAGCAACAAATCGCTCAACCATGCCCGGCAGCTCGGGCACCTCTACAGCTCTGCCTACGCCCTTTCGTTTTGCCAATTCGTGCATCAACTGCGCGGAGAATCGGCGGCCGTGCGGAAGCTAACGGTGGAATTGGTCGAGCTGTCGCGCGAGCAGGGCTATCCGCTGTTCCTCGCCAGCGCCCGCCACCTGCAGGGAGCGGCCATGGTCGACGACGGCGAAGTCGTCGAGGGCCTCAACATCCTTCAGAACGGCACCGCCGAGTATGTGTCCCTCGGCATCTCGACCTATGTCCCCTATGGGCTAGGCTCTCTGGCGAACGCACTCGGAAAGGCGGGCATGGTCGATGCGGCGATCGGAACCATCATCCAGGCCATCGCCATGGCCGACAAGTCTGGCGAGCAATGGAGCAAGGCCGAATTGATCCGTCAGCAGGGCGAGCTGATCTTGCTGGCAGGAGGCGAGCCGGCAGCGGCCAAAGCCGAAGGGCTTTTCCAACAGGCAATGTCGGTTGCGCAAGCTCAAGGCGCGGTGTTGTGGGAGCTTCGCGCGGCGGTGTCGCTTGCGAAACTATGGCGCGACATGAAGCGCACCGATGAGGCGCGCACGCTGCTCGCGCCGGTTCTTGACAGGTTCACCGAAGGCCTGGACACGCCGCATTTGACCGAAGCGAGGCAATTGCTCTCGACGCTCCAGTAGCCGCCGCTGCCGGAGGCAGACTTCGAAACGACGTGAAAAAGGGGTGCGGGATGCCACTCCAACGGCTCCAGCGGTTCTTTGGCCGGCTGTGGGGCAACGTGGTCGATGCGGTCACGGTGCTCTGGATCACGCGAGTGAGCGTGATCAGTGTGCTTATCGGGGCGGTCCTTTTCGTCGCGATCCCGCCGGTCCGCGATACCTTTCTCGAGATGCGCGGCGCTAACCCGTTTTCATTCGACAATCTTATTCGATGGATCGCTTTCTTCACCTCGGCGATTCTGTTCTGGGCGTTGCCCGTGCATTACGCCGCCCGGCGCAATGTGCAGCACGATCCGTTTTTCGCCGACAGTGCCGAGCGAGAGAGCGAACGGCAAACGGGTGTCGACTGGTGGGGACTGTGGATCCCGCGCTTGCTCGGGGCCGCGTGCCTCGCCTTGATCGCCGCCGGCGCGCTTCTTGCCCGGAATGTGCTTCGTGTCACGCCCCAAGGCAGAGGCGCAGAAGTGCCCGGCTCGGCGGCGCAATTGTACGATTACGTCGACGATCAGGCCTATGCAATCGCTGCCATTGCCGGCGTCTTGTGCATCGCCATTTGGATCTTCCTTATGCGGCGCCGTACCCTCTTCTTCGGAACCAGTCAGCATGTCGGGACCATGCTGCTCGCGGCGCTCCTCGCCGTTTTCGTTGTCCTCTTCTTTATTCCTGTCGGATCGCTTGGGCTCGCTCGCGCGCCGCTCATTCCTTTGCTCATTGGCGGATGGATTCCGCTGCTTGCCTTGCTCGCATATTACGGCCGGATGCGCCGCGCGCCGTTGATTCTTCTGCTGTTTCTTGTCCTCGAGCTCCTGACCTTTGCCGGCAACAATCATGACGTTCGCATGCTGTGGGCATCGCCCGATGGCTCACCTGCGCGAAGTGAGCCCGCCGCGACCGGACGTTTTCATCGCCCCTCGCTCACTCAGGCGATCGCCGATTGGAGGAGCGTCAACTGTCCTCAAGGCAACTGTCCGAGACCGATCTTGGTCGCTGCGTCGGGCGGGGCAAGCCGGGCCGGATTTTTCACCGCGGCCACGCTCGGGGAGCTTCTCGACAGAACACGGCAAGATCCCCGGCTCAACGACTTTCAGAACCAGCTCTTCGCCATCTCATCGGTATCGGGCAGCTCGACCGGCGCCGCCTTCTTTGCCGCTGCCTTGCGCGAGTCGCATGACGGATCCAATCCGTGCCGTGACGCCGACAGCTCGCGCCTCGTCTATTTCAACGATCGCCCCACGAGTTGGCGCCACTGCATGGAACAGCTCCTTGCCGGCGATTTCATCTCCTCGACCCTCATGGCCTATGTCTACAAAGATGCGATTCGCGGCGCTGCGGCAATTGCCGCAAAGCTCGGCTTTCGCATTCCGGACCGTGCCGGCGTGTTGGAGAGCTCTTGGGAGCAGCAGTTCTGCCGTCAGGCCAAAGCGCCGGATTGCGACACGACCGAGTTCAGGGGATTGGAAGCGCCATTTCTCGAGGTCGCCGGCCCGACGGCGTCAGATCGAGCCGAGATGAAATGGTTTCCGCTTCTCTTTTTCAACAGCACCGACGTGGACACCGGGCGGCGCATCGTCGTCTCACCCGTCGCTTCCCACGTCCAATTGGACGATCAGCCAGAAGCCCGTATTTTCGCCGATGCATACGATTTTCACGATCTCCTCGCCGACACGCCAACCTCCGAGAAAGGCCGGAAGCTGGAGGAGCAATCGGCTCAATTCGAAGGGACACTGGACCGGGATATCTCTCTGTCCACCGCGGCATTGCTCAGCGCCAGGTTTCCGATCATCTCGCCTCCCGGTGTTGTCCTCAACCGCAAGGGCAAGGTCGTCGCTCGCATTGTCGATGGCGGTTATTTCGAGAATTTCGGCGCTGCCACCGCGCAAGAGATCGCCCAACAATTGCAGCAGGCGGGACTTCGTCCCTTCATCATCGAGATCACCAACGACCCGGAGTTACTGGTCGCTCACCGCATCGAGAAGCCGGCGACCGCCGCGGACGACCCGAAGCTCTGCAAAGTCGACGACGTTGATCCCCTGTGTGAGGAGGACCCGCCGATCAACGATGCCGAGAACACCTATTGGTTTTCGGATATTCGTGGGCCGCTGAGCAGTGTCTTCAGCAGCCGCAACGCCCATGGCGGCCAAGCGCTCAGGAGTCTCTCCAGCTTCAATGGCGCCGGAACAGGTTTCTGCCCGTCAAGAAGAGACGGGCCGGGCCCCAACAAGCCGGTCAGCTTCGTGCATATCGTGGTTCACCCCCAATACCGTCTGTCGATGGACGGCGAAACCTGCAAACCGGTTGAAGTGCCGCTGAACTGGTGGCTGTCCAAGCCGGTTCAGCTCTATCTCGATGACCAGATCACGCAGAACAAGGATGCAATCGGTGAAGTGGTCAAAGTTCTCGAGAAAAAGGCAAACGTCGCGAGCACTCGGTAACCACCAGCCCAGAACCCCGCCGGCCTCATGAGCGCGGGGGAAAGGCCTGCACGATCGGCGCGAGCACGCGAGCCGGGTCCCATGCGCTTCCCGGCGTGAGCCCAAGCCGGACGATGACGAGATCGCGCGACGGCACGATCGATACGATCTGGCCGTCATGACCCAACATGTAATAAGAGTCCTCCGGAAATGGCGGCTCTCCCAGATCTGGCGAGTCGCCGGTCGCCCCCGAGTCAAGCTTCAGCCACACCTGCGCACCATAGCGCGCGTCTGGGGCGTGTGGCGCCGGAGTCAGGCTGTACTTAACCCAACCTTCGGGCAGCAAACGCTTGCCCTGCCACATCCCGTCGCGCAGATATAACAGGCCAAGCCGCGCCCAATCGCGTGCCGAGGCGTAAAGGTAGGATGAGCCGACGAAGATTCCCGCGGCGTCCGGCTCAAAAACCGCGCTGGACATGCCGATCGGCACGAACAACCGTTCGCGCGGGTAGCGCAGATAGTCCTGCTCGTCGGCAAACGACTGACGCAGAACGCGGGCGATAATGTTCGTGGTCCCGCTTGAATAGTCCCAGTACGTGCCCGGAGTGTGCTTGAGGCGCCTTGCCGCTGCGTACCCTGACTTGTCGCTCTCGCTGAGGAGCATCTGCCGCACATCGCTGTCCTCGGCGTCATAGTCCTCATTGAAGACAAGCCCGCTCGTCATGCGCAGAAGCTCATCGAGCGCAATTCCGCTCTTGACGCCGCCGGCGCGCCACTCGGGCTCGTCAAGCAGCGCCCGTTTGGCGATCGCAAGCTTGCCGTCCTGCACCCTTAGTCCTACCAGCGTGTTGGTTGCCGTCTTGGCCATGGACCAGCCGAGAAGGGGCATCTTGGCGTCGAAGCCGGCGCCATAGCATTCGGCAACGATGCGTCCGTCGTACACAACGACCAGAGCGCGCGTGCCTCGGGGGCGCTTTTCATCAGGCTCGGCGCAAGCGGCCTTCATCGCTGCTTCAAGCGCGGCCCGGTCGACGCCCGCGGGGATTGCCTCGAGGTCGACGCCCTCGCCGTCGGGCCAAAGCGCCTCGGGATTGGACGCAGGCGCGGGCGGGGGCAAACCCGCCGATTGCGAACGCAACGCATCTTCCGTCGTGTCAACGACGGTGCAGCCGAGACCATCGCGGAAAATGGCCGTCTGCGTCTCGATAAAGCAGGAAATGGTCACCCGCGTTCCGAGAAGGCAATAGGAGGCCTTAGCGCGTTTGCCGGCCAAGTCGACATTCCATTTGAAGTGCTCAAGAGGCTTATAGTCAGGACCGCTCAGATCCTCAGCCCTCACCGCCTCCGGGACGCGATGCGAGACGAACACACCGGAGCACAGAGTTTTTGCCAGGACTGTGGAGCCTACCTTTGCGGTGCGCAAATAAGGCTCTGCCATTTGGGAGAGGTAGGAAGCGGCGACCGCCAGAGTAGCGGCGGCCGCGACACCCACAACCGCCGCCAGTAGCCGGAGCCAAGGCTTAGGGAATGACGCGAGTCTCGCCGGCATAGGAGCAATCCTAATTCAGGCGGTCGCAGCAGCGGCTTCGATCCAAGAGAATGGCGCCCCGTAGGGGATTCGAACCCCTGTTACCGGCGTGAGAGGCCAGCGTCCTGGGCCACTAGACGAACGGGGCGTTCCGTTCCGGCCAAGCGAGCGAGAAGCTATAGCTTGGGCGCATGAAGGCGATCAAGGCTTATTGATGCGCGACCGCTTCGCTGCTTCAGCGCAGGGCTTCATTGATGCGCTACCGCTTCGCTGCTTGAGCGCTATTGCGGCTTGAGCCTGACATTGGCGACGACCTTGCCGCTTGCAAGATCGATGACGGCGATCTCAGGTCCGGCGGCGCCATTGAAATGCACGGCGAGCCGATTTCCGTCGAGCGACATCGCGGTAACCGCAGCGCCGGGCGGCACCGGCAGATCGATGGTCAAGCCTCCCTGCCCCGGCACCAATTGCCTGGCCGCCACGCTCCCATCTTGTGCCGGATGCGAGGCCTGATAGACAATGGCCGCGAGCACGAAGGCGAAACCACCGACGAGCAACACCCCCATCACGATGACCGCGATCTTGAGGATGCGCACCTGACGCGGCGTGAACACCGTGCCCGGTAAAGTGCTGCTAGTCTCCGGCTCGCTGACCACGGACATTGTTGAGCCTCATGCCTGTTTCGACCGAGCGCCTGACGGCGGAAGCCGATGAGAGCCACGCCGGCCTTAGGCTTGACCGCTTCCTGAGCGGCCGTTTCCCGGGCTTAAGCCGCACCCGCCTCCAGGCTTTGATCAAGCAAGGTCACGTGGCGCTCGGCCGCGCGACCATAGAGGACGTGAAATACCCGGTCAAACCGGGGGACCGCTTCAGGATCGACGTGCCGCCGGCGGTGAGCGCGAAGCCGGTGGGTCAGGCAATTCCGCTGAACGTGGTCTATGAGGACGACGCCATCATCGTGATCGACAAGCCTGCCGGCCTCGTCGTCCATCCCGGTGCCGGCAATTTCGACCGCACCCTGGTCAACGCGCTCATCGCCCATTGCGGGGCAAGCCTTTCAGGTATCGGCGGCGTGGCGCGTCCAGGCATCGTGCATCGCCTCGACAAGGACACGAGCGGCCTCTTGGTCGTGGCCAAGACCGACCAGGCCCATCGTGCCCTCTCCGAGCAGTTCGCCGATCATGGCCGTGAAGGATCGCTCGAGCGCGGCTATCTCGCCCTAGCCTGGGGCGCGCCGCCGCGTCCCCACGGCACCATCAAGGCGCCGATCGGCCGCCACAAGACGAGCCGCACCAAGATGGCGGTGGTGCCCGTAGCCAAAGGCGGGCGCGATGCCGTGACGCACTATCGGGTGCTCGCGACTTTCGGACGCGGGGGCGAGACCATCGCCTCGCTGCTCGAATGCCGTCTCGAGACCGGCCGCACCCACCAGGTGCGGGTGCATCTTGCCTCGATCGGCACGCCCTTGATCGGGGATCCGGTCTACGGAACCGGCTTCAAATCCAAGCTCCGTAAGCTTCCGCAAGCCGCGCAGGACAAGCTTGCAAGCTTCAAGCGCCAGGCGCTGCACGCCGCCGCACTAACGTTCGTGCATCCGCTGACCGGGACCTTACTGGAATTTAATAGTCCACTGCCCGATGATTTTGCCATGATGGTGGACGCCCTCAAGGAACTGTGAAGCTTCCCTGGTCTTTAATCCTTGAGGCAAACGTTCTATAGAGGGGCGCCGGGGGGCAATAAGGTGAAAAGATGCGGCCGGCGTTGGGCCGCGGGAGACGTGCTCTCATGGCCTCGCAGAGTCTACCGAGTGTCGGCGCGCATGGCGGGCTGACGCGCTACCTTGAAGAGATCCGGCAATTTCCC
>NZ_JBOHJB010000054.1:0-20079 GCF_050728395.1 Methyloceanibacter sp. | reverse complement strand
GAGTACCCCAGCGTCGAAGAAATCCCCCCACCCGGCGCGCCGACGCGCGCCGACCTCCCCACAAGGGGGAGGTATGGAGCAAGCGGAAACGCTGCGGGTCTCTTCCGCGACGTGCGCGATCTGTGGCGGCGGAGCGGGGTCGGCCGTGCCACGCTTGAGCGCCTCGCCGCGGCTGATGCGTTCCACTCGCTCGGTCACGATCGCCGCCAGGCGCTGTGGGAGGTGCGCGGCCTGCCCAAGGAACTGCCGCTGCCGCTGTTCGATCATGCGCACGCCGCCGAGGCAGGCGCCGAGCCGGAAGTCACGCTTCCCGTCATGCCGCTCTCCGAGCATGTGGTGAACGACTACCGCACCTTGCGCCTGTCCCTCAAAGCCCACCCCATGAGCTTTCTCCGTGCTCACATCATGCGCGAAAACATTCTTTCCTGCGCCGATCTGAAGCGCACGCACAACGGCGCACGTGTGAGCGTCGCGGGCGTGGTGCTGGTGCGCCAGCGTCCCGGCTCCGCCGCGGGCGTGGTGTTCATGACCATCGAGGACGAGACCGGAGTCGCCAATTCGGTGATCTGGCCGAAGGTGCTGGAGCAGATGCGGAAGGTGGTGATGGGCGCACGGCTCGTGGTGGTGCATGGCCGCATCCAGCGCCACGAGGATATCATCCATGTCGTGGCCGAGCGGCTGGAGGATCGCAGCGATTGGCTCCGTCTGCTCGATGAGGACGGCGACAGCATGAGCGTACCGGTCGCCAATGCCGACGAGGTGAAGCGCCCCGACCCAGGCTCCTGGCGCCAGTCTCCCGACGAGGGGCAGACGCCGTTTCCGCTGGCGCCTGCCGATCACGTCGAGCGCCCGCTTGCGGCGCGCGAGAACTCTCATCCCCGCTGGCACCCGCGCCGCCACCCCCGCGCCGAGCGCGTCATCCCCAAATCCCGCGATTTCCATTAGCCGCCACCTCCCCTGTGAGGAGCACGCTAGCCACTCGCTCTCCCCTCCCCCCTTGAGGGGGAGGGATAGGGAGGGGGGGTTCAAATAACGCGACTCTATTCACCCCCCTCCGATCGTCTTCGACGATCGTGCTCCCCCTCAAGGGGGGAGCGGGGTAGTACCTTCAGCCAAACCAGCTATGCTGCGCCGCATGATGCATATAGCTCCGCGTATTTTGCTTGCCGTTTTGCTGGCCCTTGCCCTCGCCTTCAGCGCGGGCAGGAGCTCTCACGCCTATGAGCGTCCGGAAGGCCCAAGCGGCTTCACCCCGAAGACGCTCGCCAAGGCCAAACGACACATGGTGGTGGCGGCGAACCCGCTTGCCGCAGAAGCAGGACTTGCGATGTTGCGCAGAGGCGGCAGCGCCGTCGATGCCGCCATTGCCACCCAGATGGTGCTCAATGTGGTCGAGCCGCAATCCTCTGGACTCGGCGGCGGTGCGTTTCTCCTGACCTGGGATCAAGCCACCAAAACCTTGCTGAACATCGACGGCCGCGAGACGGCGCCTGAAGCGGCGACCCCTGAGCTGTTCCTCGATGCGGCCGGCAAGCCGTTACCCTTCAAGCAAGCCGCCGAAAGCGGGCGATCGGTTGGGGTTCCCGGCGTGCTCGCCGCGCTCAAGCTCGCCCATGACAAATACGGCAAGCTGCCCTGGGCAGAGCTGTTCGCTCCTTCCATCAAGCTTGCTCGAGACGGCTTTTCCGTATCGCCTCGCCTCGCCGGGCTTCTCAAGGGGTCCGACCCAGCGAGCTTCCCGCCCGCGGCCCGCGCGTATTTCTTCGACCCCGCCGGGCGCCCCAGGCCTCAAGGTTACAAGCTCGCCAACCCGGCGCTCGCCTCGACCTTCGAGGCGATCGCCAGAGACGGACCTTCGGCGTTCTATGAAGGCGCCATCGCCCGCGATATCGCAGCTACGGTAGAAAACGATCCGCGTGGGCCTGGCTCACTCACCACCAAAGACCTTGCGAGCTATCGCGCCAAGCTGCGCGAGCCAGTTTGCGTGCTCTATCGCAGCTTCGATGTGTGTGGCGCGGCGCCGCCCTCTTCCGGCGCCGTGACCGTCGGCCAGGTGCTGGCGCTGATCGAGCCCTTCGATCTCGGCAAAGATCCGATGGCGGTCGAGCCCGTGCATCGCATCGTCGAGGCTGAGCGCCTCGCCTTCGCCGACCGCGCGCGCTACCTCGCCGATCCGGATTTCGTGCCTGCCCCGGTCGCTGGTCTGCTCGACAAATCCTACCTGGATCAGCGCCGCGCCCTCATCGACCCAACCCGTGCGCTTGGGAAGGTGACCGCCGGCACGCCGCCCAATACTCGCCAAGGCGCCTATGGTCGCGACGCGACCTTGGAGAATGTCGGCACCAGCCACATTTCCATCGTCGATGACGACGGCAACGCCGTGTCCATGACCACCTCCATCGAGCAGGCATTCGGCTCGCATCTGATGGTGCGCGGCTTCCTGCTCAACAATGAGCTCACCGATTTCTCCCTTACGCCCATCGATGACGAGGGTCGTCCTGTGGCGAACCGCGTTGAGCCGGGCAAGCGCCCGCGAAGCTCGATGGACCCCACCATCATTTTCGCCGAGGGGCCTGACGGACGGAAACCTCGCTTCCTGCTCGGCTCGCCGGGAGGGCCCGGCATCATTCTGTTCAACCTGAAGGCCGTCATCGCCCTGCTCGACTGGCATCTCGACCCGCAAGAAGCGACCGCGCTCGCCAATTTCGGCTCGACCGGCGGCGCCTTTCTCCTCGAGCCTGGGCAAGAGTGGGATTCGCTCGCCGACGGCATGGTCAAGCTCGGTCATGAGGTCGAGCGCTTCCCCTTCACCAGCGGGCTCGCCATCATCGCCGTCACGCCTGACGGGTTCGAAGGCGGCGCCGACCCACGCCGCGAGGGCGTGGCCCGGGGCGATTGATTCTTTCACCATGGCCAAAACCAAAAACATCGCCATCCGCGGCGCCGGCGTGGTTGGCCTTTGGCAGGCGCTCACGCTGGCGCGCCGCGGCCACAAGGTGACGCTGTGCGAGCGCTCACCGGTTCCCTTCGCCCATGGCTGCAGTCTCTATGCCGGCGCCATGCTGGCGCCGAATTGCGAGAAGGAGACCGCTGAGCTGATCGTGCGCGAGCTTGGCCGCCGCGGCCTCGCGCTTTGGCTTGCGACATATCCTGGCGCTGTCGCCAACGGCACGCTTGTCGTGGCGCTCAAACGCGACCGCGCCGAGCTCGACCGCTTCGCACGCCTGACGGAGGGCCACCGGCGGTTGTCACCGGAAGAGCTCGCCGCGGCCGAGCCTGCGCTGATCGATCGTTTTGCCGGCGCCCTCTATTACGCCGAGGAAGGGCACCTATCGCCTGAGCCAGCTCTGCATTTCCTGCTCGAGCAAGCGCAAGCCGCAGGCGCTGACGTCCGCTTTGGTGAGGGAGAAGTCCCCGCCGATGCCGATCTCATCATCGATTGCCGCGGGCTTGCCGCCAAGGACAGGCTGCCGAATTTGCGCGGCGTGCGTGGTGAGCGGATCGTGGTGAAAAGCCGCGAAGTGAACCTGTCGCGCCCGGTGCGGCTCTTGCATCCACGTTTTCCTCTCTACGTCGTTCCCTGGGGCGACGGTGTCTACATGATCGGCGCCACCGTGATCGAGAGCGAGGAGACCGGCCCCATCAGCGTACGCTCGGCGCTTGACCTTCTCTCTGCGGCTTACGCGCTCGATCCGGCCTTCGCCGAGGCCGAAATCGTGCTGCAAGGCGCCGGCGCCAGGCCGGCCTTTCCCGACAATCGGCCTAGGATTATGGTCGAGCGGCGCTATATCTATGTGAACGGTCTTTACCGTCACGGCTTCTTGCTCGCGCCGGTTTTGGCCGAGCTCGCGGCCGAGTTCATCGAGACCGGCGCCACCGATCCGGAGGTGTTCGTTGCAGATTCTCGTTAATGGTGAGCCCGTCGCCACCGATGCGCGCGACCTTGCCGAGCTGTGCGCCAGCCTCGGCTTCACCCACGCGAAGGTGGCGACCGCGGTGAACGGCAGCTTCGTTGCTTCGGCCAAGCGCGGGCTGACGCCGCTCGTGCCGCAGGACGAGGTCGAGATCGTGGCGCCGAGGCAGGGCGGCTGATGTTCGAGATTTATGGCGAGCGTTTTACGTCCCGGCTGCTGCTCGGAACGGCGCAATACCCCTCCCCCGCGACGCTGAAGGAAGCGGTCGAAGCGTCGTCCGCCGAGATCGTCACGGTCTCGCTCCGCCGCGAGTCGGCGCGGATGCGCGCAGGCCAAGGCTTCTGGGAGCTGATCGAAGAGCTCGGCGTGCGCGTGCTGCCGAATACCGCGGGCTGCCACACCGCCAAGGAAGCGGTCGCCACGGCAGAGATGGCGCGCGAGCTGTTCGACACGCCATGGGTCAAGCTCGAGGTCATCGCCAATGACGACACGCTGCAGCCAGAGCTGTTCGGACTCGTGGAGGCTGCCGCCATCCTCGTGGCCGAGGGCTTTCAGGTTCTGCCCTACACCACCGAAGATTTGAGCGCTGCCGAGCGGCTGGTCGGCGCAGGTTGCCGCGTGCTGATGCCCTGGGCTTCGCCGATCGGCTCGGCACGCGGGCTGATCAATCGCGACGGGCTGAAGACGCTGCGCGCTTACTTCCCCGACACGACCCTGATCATCGATGCCGGCATCGGCGCGCCGTCGCAAGCGGCGGAGGCGATGGAGCTCGGTTACGACGCCGTGCTGTTGAACACTGCGGTCGCCAAGGCTGCCGACCCGGTGAAGATGGCGGCGGCCTTTGCCCGCGCGATCGAGGCGGGGCGCCTAGGCTTCGAGGCAGGTCTCATCGAGCCACGCGATATGGCGTCGCCGTCGACGCCGGTTGCCGGCACGCCGTTCTTCAAGATCGATCGCGTCTCTTGAGCGCGCGTCTGCTCGATCCGTTTTATCCGGTCCTTCCCGACGCAGCCTGGGTCGCCCGCATCGCGAGCGAGGGGGCCAAGTTCATCCAGCTTCGTGTCAAGGACATGCCGCCACACGCAATCAAGACCGAGATCGCGCAGGCGCTGAAAGTTGCTTCGGCGCATGGCTGTCAGCTCGTGGTCAACGACTATTGGCGCGAAGCGATCAGTCTCGGCGCGAACTTCGTGCATCTCGGCCAAGGAGACCTTGCCGGCGCCGACCTCGGCACGATCAGGGAAGCCGGCATCAAGCTCGGCGTCAGCACCCATAGCGTGGACGAACTCGACAATGCCCTTGCCGCCGACCCAGACTATGTGGCCCTTGGCCCGATCTATCCGACCAAGCTCAAAATGATGCCCTGGAGGCCGCAGGGTCTTGGCCGCATACAAGAATGGCGGTCGAAAATCGCCTGTCCTCTGGTCGCCATCGGCGGCATTACCCTTGAGCGTGCGCCGGAGGTGCTTGCCGCCGGTGCGTCATCGGCGGCGGTTGTCACCGACATCGTCATGAGCGACGATCCCGAGCAGCGAACGCGCGACTGGATCGCCGCCACCGCCCCGTGGAGGCATTTATCCACAGCCTGTCCACAATCCTGACCCCCTTGACCGAAGGGGGGCTCTTCTGGAACATCGCTGGGTGCGCCTTCGGGCGGAGAGGGTTGGATGGGTTCGGGCTTCAGTCTTGATCCGGCCGCGCCGATGAGCGAGGCAGTGCGGCACGTCGCCTGTTCCGAGATCGATTCCGCCTGCGCTGCACTCGCCGTGCCGCCTGACCGGCACAAAGGCGTCCACGACGCCCGCAAGTGCCTGAAAAGATTGCGCTCTCTCATGGTGCTGATCAGGCCTGGTCTGCCCGACCCGGTCTATGCAAGCCTTGTCGAGCGCCTGCGCACCATCGCCAAGGGGCTTGCCCCGGCCCGCGATGCCCACGCTTTGCTCGATGCCATCAACAAGCTCTTTGGCGACGCCGAGGGCGATACCGAGGGAACTCCAGTCCCGGCCTTGCGCAACTGGCTGCGCGAGCGCCGGCAGTCCGCCGCCCGCAGTTTGGAAGGCAGCACGGCGTCGGACGCCATCTTGGGGCTCACCAGCATCAGGCCAGCCATGGCCGGGCTCGCGGTTTATCCGGACGGGTTTCAATCGGTCGCCAACGGCCTCCGCCAGTCCTATCGCGGCGGACGCAAAGCCTTGGCCAGAGCCTTTGCCAGCGGCAGGGCCGAGGATTTTCACGAGTGGCGCAAGACGTTGCAGCATCATTGGCGCCATATGCAGTTGCTCACCCCCTGCTGGCCGTCCGAGCTTTCGGCGCGGGTCGAGCTCTCGCGGAGCCTGTCGTCGATCCTCGGCGACGACCATGATATCGCCATGCTGCAACATCTCATCTCGGCGCCCACAATGTCGTTTGCGAGCCCGGATGTCACCGCTTCCTTCCTTAAGCAATGCCGCAGCCGGCAAAGGGCGCTGCGGCGCGACGCCAAGATGCTTGGCGAGAGATTGTTCGCCGAGCGATCGCAGCCCTTCGCCGAGCGCATCGAAGCCTATTGGCTTGCCGCTGCGCATCGGACAGCGAAGTCTGAGCCTGTCGCGCGCACGAGTAATGTCGTCGCCTTCGGTGAGTTTGGAGCTGCCGGTCGCCGTGGGTCGGGCTAGCGAGCCTGTCAGATCCCGCGAGGCTGCCGCCAGGCCTGGAACATCAGCACCGTCCACAGCGCGGTGTGCCAATTGCGCGTGCCTTCGAGGTGTTCGGCCCAACGCGCCCTGATCGGAGCGGGATTGAGCAGGCCGCCTTCGGCAAGCCGCGTCTCAGACAGAAGCTCCTCGGCCCAGGGCCGCAGCGGTCCCCTGAGCCACGTCCCGAGCGGTATGGCGAAGCCTGACTTCGGCCGCTGCAAAAGTTTCCTTGGCACATGGCGATAGAGCACCTGGCGCAACAGCCACTTGCCTCGGCCTCCACGTATCTTGAAGCGGGTCGGCAGCCGCCAGGAGAATTCCACGATGCGATGGTCGAGGATGGGCACGCGCACTTCGAGCGCCACCGCCATGCTGGCGCGATCGACCTTGGTGAGAAGGTCGTCGGGAAGATAGGTGATGGTGTCGAGATATTGCATGCGGTCGAGCGGATCGGGGAGCGCGCGGGCGATCGCAGCGTCGAAGATCGGACCCTTCGGCTCAACTCCGCCATTCACGAGCGCTTGCGGATCGTCCCAGGCGCTGACGAGACTCAGATATCCGCTTTCGTCACTTGCACCGAACAGCCTCGCGGCCTTGTGCATCTTGTCGGCGGCGAGCCGCGGACGCCGCTCCGCCGGCAGCACGCTGAACACACGCTCCCACAGCGCCGGCCCCGCTACGCTTAAGCCGCAGGCCAAGGCCCGGCCCACCGGCGCCGGCATATTGCTCGCAAGCCTGGCAAAGCGATGCCGCGTGTAACCGGCGAACAGCTCGTCGCCGCCGTCGCCGGACAGCGCCACGGTGACATGCTCGCGGGTAAGCTTCGACAGGAGATAAGTCGGCACTTGCGACGAATCGGCGAACGGCTCGTCATAGATCGAGGGAAGATCGGGAATGACGTCCTGTGCCTCGACCGGGCTGACATAGAGCTCGGTATGCTCGGTGCCGAGATGAGCGGCAACCGCGCGCGCATGCGGGGCTTCGTCGAAGCCCTCTTCTTTGAAGCCGATCGAATAGGTGCGCACCGAAGCATTGCTCCGCATCCGCATCATCGCCGCAACGGTGGAGGAGTCGATGCCGCCGGAGAGAAAGGCGCCGAGCGGCACGTCGGCGACGAGCCTCCGGCCCACCGCATCGCCAAGCAGCATCTCGAGCGTGTCGGTCGCCTCGCGGTCGCTGACATTGAAAGGCGCGCTCTTTCCGCGCTCGGCCGCCTGCTCGACGCTCCAGAAGGCCGAGGCCTCGATTTTGCCGTGGGCGTCGATGGTGGCGATATGGCCCGGCGCGAGCTTGTCAATGCCGCGATAGATCGAATGAGGCGACGGCACGTAACCGAGCCGCAAATAGGCCGCGAGCGCGTCGCGGTTAAGCCCGGGGCGCCAATTGGGAAGCACCTCGAGGGCCTTCAGCTCCGAGGCGAAGGCGAGGCGCCCATTTTGCCGTCCGTAATAGAGCGGCTTGATGCCGAGGCGGTCGCGGACCAAGCTCAGCGTCCGGTCCCGCCGATCCCACAGCGCAAAGGCGAACATGCCGATGAGACGCTCGACCGTCGGCCGCACGCCCCATTCGGCGATGGCCTCGACCAGCACCTCGGTGTCGGAGTGCCCCCTGAAGCGCCGTCCACGCGCCTCGATCTCCGGGCGGAGATCGCCGGCATTGTAGATCTCGCCATTGTAGGAGAGGACGCAGGCGCCGCAGCCCGACACCATCGGCTGGGCGCCGGCCGGCGACAGATCGACGATGGAAAGCCTTGTGTGGCCGAGCACCACGCCGGCCTCGGCGTCGGCCCACAGGCCATGCGCATCGGGGCCGCGATGAGTGAGCGTCGCTGCCATGGCACGGCCGAGCGCCTCCAGCTCTTGGGAGCCGGAGCGGCGCTCAAGGTCCAAGAACCCCGCGATGCCGCACATGGGCTAGATCCTTATCGTCATCCCATCATAGGCGACTTCCCACCCGGACGCCTCAACCGCTTCCCGCTCGGGCGAATCCTCGCATAGCACCGGGTTGGAATTGTTGATGTGGATGAATATCTTACGCTTGACCTCGAGATCGGCGAAGGCGGCGATCGTGCCGCCCGAGCCCGACATGTTCATATGCCCGATGCGCTCACCGGTCTTGTTCATCAGGCCTTGCGCGATCATCTCATCGTTGGTGTAGAGCGTGCCGTCGAACAGCAGAAGCGGCGCGCCTCTGAGCTTGGCGCTGGTCGCCGCATCGAGCTTGGCGCAACCAGGCACGAAAAAGAAATGGCGGTCCGACCCCGCCTCGGTGACTTTCAGGCCGACGGTGTCGCCTTCCTGCGTGCCGAGACGTGCGCCGGCCTTCTCGTCCTCAAGGTACAGCGCGACCTTGCCAGGCACGGGGAAGGCTTCGATCTCGATCCCGACCGGGCCTTCCGGGCCTTCGACCGCGAAGGGCCGGCCGAGCGTCATGGGCTTCCTCGCCACGAGCGAGGCATCGAGCACGTCGAAGATGCTGTTCGCGGCGAGCACGTCCAACACGCGCTTGCTGCCATAGACGGTGAAGGCTTGCGCCTCGCGCAGCGTCAGCAGGCCCGCGATCGCGTCAACATCGCCGTTGGTGAGCAGGACGGCCTCGATCGGGCTGTTGCGCGCGCCCTTGCCGGTGTCGGGCTGCAGCTCCGGCGTCTCGTTGATCTGCTGCCGCAAATCGGGGCTCGCGTTGAGCAGCACCCAATCGCGGCCGTTGGCGCTCACCGCCACCGAGGCCTGGGTGCGGGCCTTGAGCCCGGCCACGCCCTTGCGTACGCCGGCCGAATTTCGCCCGTTGCAATTCCACTGCGGAAGACCGCCGCCTGCCGCAGACCCGAGCACTTTGATCAGCATGATGGGCGCTTGATGGCCGCCGGACATCCCCTCCGTCAAGCCAAAAGTGGCGCTCCCGCGGAAGCGGGACTGCCTCCTTTTGTGTCAAGTCAGTGAATTCAGAAGGAGAGCGAGCCCTGGAATTTCAGCGCGGTGTCGGAGGTTGCGTCAGTCAAACCGAACTGGAGGCCAACATTCATGGAGAGCGCCATCTCGGCCGGGCCGCTGACCTTGGTATCACCGCCGCCACCCTCGTCGTCATCGCCGCCTTTGGCTTCGTCATTGTTGCCACCAAGATTGTAGAACAGAGTTGGGCCGATGCTATGCACCTGATCGTTGAATGAGCCAGCATTGGCCAAATCCTCGATCTCGCCGAACATTTCGACGCCAACACCCCAGCGCTTGGTGAAATCGTATTCGCCGCGCCAGCCATATTCGAAGCCGAGCCCTTCCTGATTCGCGTAGGTGCCGAGCTGCCGTGTGAATAAGGGATTCAAGGTCAACAAGAACTTGCCGGTCGCAAGCTCAACGATGGGACCGAACCCAAACTGGTTGGCTTCGGCATCGTCGAGGTGCTTGTGATTGTTGATGGCCTTCTCATAGCCCATCTGGAACGCCAAGCCGAGACCGCTGCCTTCGCGCTTAACCAGGCCGAACTGAGTCTCGACCTCGACAGCAGTTGCCTGCAAATCACCGCCTAGCGGTTTGTCGAAGCCGCTAGTGACCGATATCATCCACCAATCGCTGATCCCCATCTGAAGTTCGATCTCGTTGCTCTGAACGAGATCGTTGGCATTCTCGTTCTCATCAGTCGCTCTCGGTACGCCCCAATGATAGGCGCCGCGATATTCGAGCTCGACCTCGCCCTTCTCGATCCCGGCTTCTTGGATTTCGAACTCAGCCAAGACCGGCTTGGTGCCGGCCAGTGTTAGCCCCGCCGCCGCAATGGCGGAAACCGCCACGGTGCAGGCCAGGTGCTCCAGCTTTCGCTGTAGCATCGGTTTCTTTCGCAAGTGCAGCCCCCCAAGATAGCCTTGCTTAGGATTCGGACTTACGCCCTAAGCCTCGAACCTAGCAAAAGCCCCGCGCCTGGGCGTGGCAACAATGATTGCCAAGCTTGGCGCCACTCCTGGCAAGAAGATGAAAGACACATGAAACCAAGGTGAAACGCCGAGCATGTGGGCTGAAAGACGCCCTTAGGGAGCAGACAAAACCCCAGTATAACGTGGGGGCTGACCATGGGGCCGGTGCCCACAAAGCGCGCACTCGTCTCCCCATGAAGCTCAGCCGCGTTCTGTTGCTCATCCGCCACAGAAACCCCGAGATTTATGATGCGCTACCAGACCAAGCTCCTGATCACCGCCGGCCTGCTGCTGGCCTTGTCGCTCTCCGCCGCGGGCCTCGCCTATTGGGGGGTGAGCCAGTCGCACAGCTACCTCAGCCGCTCGCGCATCGCCCACCAGGAGTTGGAGCGTCAGTTGCAGCTTTCCCGGCATAGCCAGCAGCTGTTCAAGGCTTGGACCGACACGCTTCTGACCGGCATCAGCGACCGCCCCCTCGGAGCCGCTTTCCTGCACCAGGTCATCGAGTCCGATCTCGCCGAGCTGGATAGGCTCACCCAGACCGAGCTTGCCATGGTCGGTCCGGACGAACGCAGGATGGAAACTGCCGAGCTCGACCGGCTCAATGCCATCAAGAGCGAATTTCAGCACACGCTCGATCAGCTCGGCGAGGTGGAGCAATTGCGCAGCCGCGGGCGCCCCGATGTCGCCTGGTCGACGCTGCTCGCTTTGCTCAAGGGCGGCATCGACAAGAAGCTGAACGAGCTTATCGAGGTCGCGGTCGCCGACGAGACCGCCGAGGTCGTGAGGATCGATGCCGATGCCGCGCGGCTGTTGAGCCAGTTGGAGCGGATCAGTCAGATTCATGCGATCCTTGCCATCCTGGTCACGCTCGCCTTGGTGATGCTGCTTCTACGGCGGCTCCGCGCCCCGCTCGCCGAGCTGTTGCGCGGCACGCGCGCGCTTGCCGAGGGCGATCTCTCACATCGCATCGCCATCCCAGGGCGCGATGAGTTCGCCGATCTCGGCCAAAGCTTCAATCGCATGGCCGACGACCTCCAATCGCACCAGAAGGCGCTGCAAAGTGCCCATGCCAATCTTGAGGCGCAGGTGGCTGAACGCACCGAGGAGCTGCGTCACGCGAACCAGTCCTTGCGCAAGGTGGACGAGACCCGGCGCGCCTTCTTCGCCGATATCAGCCACGAGCTGCGCACACCGCTCACCGTCATTCGCGGCGAGGGCGAGATCGCGCTCCGCGGCAGGAACAAGCCGGTCGCCGAGTATAAGAACTCGATCTCGCGCATCGTCGAGCAGGCCAAGCACCTCTCCCTGCTGGTGAACGACCTTCTGTTCATCGCCCGCCAAGGGGCCGGCGCCGCCCGCCTCAACCTACAGAGCATCGACCTTGGCAATTTGCTTGAGAAGGTGTGCGGCGACGCCAAGGTCATCGCCCATCCGAAGGCGGTCGACATTAGCTACGCCAACGGATCGGCACAGGAGCATGTGCATGGCGATCCGGCAAGGCTCCGGCAACTTTTCATGGTTCTCTTGGATAACGCTGTCCGCTATTCGAATTCCAAAGGCGAGGTGAAAGTCGATATAGCAAGCACTGGCGGCGAGGTGCGGGTCAGCGTCACAGATCGCGGCATCGGCATCGCGCCGGAGGAGCTGGAAGGAATTTTTGAGCGGTTTCGCCGCGGCGGCAACGCCACCGAGCACAACGAAGAGGGCTTGGGCTTGGGCCTGCCGGTGGCCAAGGCCATCGTCGAGGCCCACAAGGGAAGGATCGAAATGAACAGCCGCTTGGGCGAAGGGACCACGGTCACGGTCGCGCTGCCGGCCTCTCCCGCTGAGGCTACGGCGTGAACGTTCTTCTGGTCGAAGACGAACCGCGGGTCTCCGACTTCATCGATCGCGGGCTGCGCGCCGAAAATCACGGCGTCACCGTTGCCTCCTCCGGATCTGAGGGGGTCGATCTCGCCAAGACCGGTGAATTCGACGTGATCGTGCTCGATTTGATGTTGCCCGACATGCACGGCTATGACGTCTGCCAGCGCTTGCGCCTGGAGGGCGACCACACGCCGATCCTGATGCTGACCGCCATGGACACGCTCGAGGACAAGATCAAAGGCTTGCGCGTCGGCGCCGACGATTATCTCGCCAAGCCCTTCGATTTCGACGAGCTGCTGGCCCGCATCGAGGCGCTCGTTCGCCGCTCGCGCAATTTCGCTCCGAGATCGAATGTGTTGCAGGTCTCCGATCTCGTGCTCGATCGCGATCTGCTCGAAGTCAAGCGCGGCGGCGAGGAGATCAAGCTCACCGCCAAGGAGCTCGCCATCCTCGAGCTGTTGATGGGCGCGCCAGGGCGGGTGTTCTCGCGCACGCGCATCCTCAATCAGGTCTGGGGCTACAGCGAAGACCCGCTTACCAACGTCGTGGACGTCTACATCGCCAGACTCCGCCGCAAGATCGACACCCCCGGCCGCGAGCCGTTGCTGGAAACGGTGCGCGGCCACGGCTATCGCCTCAGGGCTTCGGCATAAACGCGAGGCGCGCACGGCTTGGCAAAACACACGCGGAAGAGTGGCAATCTTGCCAGGCAAATCTTGCTTAGTTCGGCTGGATGGGTAGAGTATGCCCCGCCACTCTCGCGGTCACGCGCCATACCCTTTCCGGGCCTCGCTTACGCGAGTCACAAGCAGCCTCTGCCGCGCGCCGTGGCATTGGAGCTGCCCGCTCATCTCGTGGCGAATCCCGGCGATTTTGGACTGAAAAAAAAACAACGCGGAAGGAGCGCCCGTTGCATCCAGCTCTGTTAGCATTCCTGATTGCCACCATTGCAGCGTTCGGTTTCGGCGAACCGGTCCAGGCGGCGACCAAGGTCACCGTCGGCGTCCTGAAGTTCGGGACGGTGAGCTGGGTTCTCGACACCATCCAGAAGAACGGTCTGGACAAGGCCGAGGGCATCGAGCTCGACGTCGTGCCGCTGGCGAGCTCCGAGGCGACCGCTGTGGGCCTGCAAGGCGGCTCGGTCGATATCATCGCCACCGATTGGCTATGGGTGTCGCGGGAGCGGAGCGGCGGCGCCGACTTCACTTTCTCGCCCTTTACCACGGCGCTCGGCGCCATCATGGTCCCCCCCAATTCGCCGATCAAAACTCTCACGGACCTCAAGGGTAAGAAGCTCGGTGTTGCCGGCGGCCCTCTCGACAAGAGCTGGCTGTTGATCGTGGCCTATGCGCTCCGCACCGCCAATCTCGATCTCAGGACCGACACCACGCAGGTGTTCGGGGCGCCCCCCCTCCTTGCCGAAAAGGCGAAGCAAGGCGAGATCGACGCGGTGCTCAATTTCTGGCCCTATGCCGCAAGGCTCGAGGCGGCTGGCTTCAAGCAGTTGATCGGCATCGAGGACGTGGTGAGCGAGCTCGGCGCCAAAGGCGAAGTGGCCATGGTCGGCTATGTGTTCAGCGAGAGTTGGGCCAACGAGAACCTGAAGGCCGTTGACGGCTTCTTGCGCGCGGCGGCCAAGGCCGACGAGCTGCTCGCCACCTCCAATGAAGCGTGGGATGCCATCCGCCCCCTGATGCGGGCGGAGGACCAGACGACCTTCGAGGCTCTCCGGCGGCGCTACCGCGAGGGCATCCCCGAGCGGTCGACCGTCGAGAACGAGTCGGATGCCAAGGTTCTCTATCAATTCTTGCGCGAGCTTGGCGGGGAGAAGCTCGTGGGGCCTGGCGCCGAACTTGCCCCCGGCACCTTCTGGAAAGGCGGCAAGTCTTGAGCGTGAGCGCAGCCCCTCCCGACACCTGGTCCGGGCTCCGCGGCCTTCGCGGGCCGATCGTTTCCGTGCTCTCGGTCGCGGGCTTTTTGCTCGTGTGGTTCATCGCCACCGAGATCGCGCAGAGCCGGATGCTGCCCGGCCCGGTTGAGGTGCTGAGCTATGTCGTCGACGAGGCGATGCACGGCGATCTGCTGGCCGAGCTCGGCATCACGCTATGGCGGGTGACGGCGTCCTTCGTGGTGGCGATGGCCATTGGCAGCGTCATCGGTCTCGCCATGGGCGAGTCGCCGGCGCTCAACCGGGCGCTCGATCCCTGGTTGATCGTGCTTCTGAACCTGCCCGCGCTCGTCATCATCATCCTCGCCTATGTCTGGTTCGGGCTGAACGAGGCCGCGGCAATAGGCGCCGTCGCCTTGAACAAGATCCCGAACGCCATCGTCACCATGCGCGAGGGCGCAAGAGCACTCGACCCAGGGCTCGACGAGATGGCGCGCGCCTACCGCCTGTCGTACTGGAGCAAGCTTCGCAACGTCACCCTGCCGCAGCTTCAGCCCTATTTCGCCGCCGCCTCCCGCTCAGGTATCTCATTGATCTGGAAGATTGTTTTGGTGGTGGAGCTGCTTGGACGCCCGAATGGCGTAGGCTTCGAGCTCCATCTAAACTTCCAGCTTTTCAACGTGACGGCCATCCTTGGCTATACCGTCGCCTTCGTCACCGTCATGCTCGCAATCGAATATTTGCTGGTGCAGCCCCTTGAACGACGTACGACCCGCTGGCGCAACAAGCCGGTTTGAGATCCGCATCGAGGACAAGACCCATGTCGGGGCGGACGGGACGCGGATCCCCGCCATCCGCGACCTGGTGCTCGAGGTGCAGCCGCAAAGCATGACGGTGCTGATGGGCCCGTCGGGTTGCGGCAAGACCACGCTGTTGCGGATCGTCGCCGGCCTCGACGATCGCTTCACTGGCAAGGTGCACGTGCCCGACAACGCGCGCATCGGCGTCATGTTTCAGGAACCACGACTGCTTCCCTGGCGTACGGTGCGGCAGAACATCCAGCTCGTCGCCGAGGACATGTCGAACGCCGAGCTCGATCGTCTCGCCTCGGCGGTCGGCATCGCCGACATGCTGCCGCGCTACCCGCAAGAGCTGTCGCTTGGCCTTGCGCGCCGCGTGGCCTTGGCCCGCGCCTTCGCGCCGCGGCCAGACCTGTTGCTGCTCGACGAGCCCTTCGTCTCCCTCGATGAGCGCACCGCCGACCGCCTGCGGCACCTACTGCTGGAGGTTTGGTCGGCGCGCCCGACGACGGCGATCCTCGTCACCCACAATCCGAGAGAGGCGATCATGCTCGCCGATCAGCTCGTGCTGCTCGCGCCGCGGCCGACCCATGTGGTGGCGGTCGTGCCGATCACGATGCCGCAAGGCGAGCGAGACGCGGCCGTGGTCGAGGAAATCTACGCCGATCTCCTCAAGCGCCATCCGGCTAATTTCGCCACCGGCTGAGCCTCAAGCGGCAGCAGCGGCAGCGGCCTTGCGCTGCTGGATGCCGACGGACGGGTCGTAGGCCCACACCGACAGCCCGACGAAGACGATCAGGCAGCCGAGCACCACGGCGAGCGCCTGCCAGTTCACCTCGAGATAGAAGGCGAAGCGGATCAGCTCGACGGCATAGGTGAAGGGGTTGTAGATGCAAATGGTGTAGAGCCACAGGCTGCCTTCGCGCATTTTCCATAACGGATAGAGCGCTGACGACGCGAAGAACATGGGGAAGATCACGAAGTTCATGATGCCGGCGAAGTTCTCGAGCTGCTTTATGGTCGAAGACACGAGCATGCCGAGCGCTCCGAACATCATCCCGGTCAGGATCAGCGCCGGGAGCGCCGCAAGGTAGCCCCAAGGGGGCAGCTCGACGCCGAAGAAATACGCCACGAGCAGGAACGTGTAGACCTGGAACAGAGACACCGTGACGCCGGCGAACAGTCGCGACACGAGCAGGAACCAGCGCGGCAGCGGCGTGGTCAACAGCACGCGCATGGAGCCCATCTCGCGGTCGTACACCATGGACAGCGAGGTCTGCATGCCATTGAACAGCTGGATCATCGCGACCAGGCCTGGCGTGATGTAGACGTCGTAGGTGATGTAGGTCTGGTAGGGCGGGATGATCGAGATGCCGAGCGCAGCGCGGAAGCCCGCAGCAAAAATAATGAGCCAGACCAATGGCCTGACCAGCGCCGCAAAAAAGCGCTCGCGCTGCTGAAGGAAGCGGAGCATTTCCCGCCAGACGATGCCGTTGAAGGCGCGGAGATAATGCATCGGCTTCATGCCGCGATATCCTCTTCCGTATCGCCGCCGATCAGGAGCCTAAAGGCTCCACCAAGATCGCCAGCCCCGGTCTCCGCCACCACGTCCTTGGCGGTGCCCCGCGCCACGATGCGCCCGCGCGACAGCACCAGCAAATCATCGTCGGGCTCGACTTCATCGAAGAGATGCGTGGCCCATAGCACGCCGATATTGTCGGCCCGGGCAAGCTCGTGGATATGCTTTACGATGGCGGTGCGGGTCGGTACGTCGAGGCCGATGGTCGGCTCGTCCAACAACAGAAGCTTCGGGCTGTGCAATATGCCCCTGGCGATCTCGACCCGCCGACGGTGCCCTCCATTCAGGTCGCGCACGCGCTCGTCGATACGTTCCTTCATGTCCAGGGCATCCAGCGCCCGCGCCATGCGCTCATCGGCATCCTTCCGCTTCAGCCCGCGCAAGCTCGCGAAGTAGCGCAGATTCTGTTTCACCGTGAGGTCGAGATCGAGAGTTGGCTGCTGGAACACGACGCCAAGCGGCTCGAGCGCCCTTGAGCCCCACTCTGCCGCCGAGCGGCCGCAGATCTCGATGCGACCGGTGGGAGCGTCGAACAGCCTCGTGATCAGCGAGAACAGCGTCGTCTTGCCGGCGCCGTTCGGGCCGAGCAGCGCCGTCACCTTGCCGGAAAACACCTCGAAGCTCACATCGTCGAGGGCCTGCTTCGATCCGTAGTAGTAGGAAACGTTCTTGACGGTCAGAACCGGAGTGCGGGCTTCGCCCTTGGGGGTTTCCTTCTGCATGGCGATCTTTCTTGGGGGGCCAGGGGGCCGGGGGGCCGGGGGGCCAGGCTTCTTGCCCCACAGATAGCCCCGGATTGGGCCTTCCACAACCCTGCCCGGTGTCACGGCTCCACGCGTTACTTCATACCTCCCCCTTGCGGGGAGGTCCGACGACGCCCGTCAAGGTGAGGGATGGTGTTTGCTGCGCCGTCTCAACCATGCAGGCATGCTCCTTCGTTGCCGCGATGCGTTTGAAGCATCCGGGGTTTGCTCTTCCCCCGAAGGGGACGGCGCGCCGAAAAGCGCAGTCCATTTTGGTTCGCGTCCATTGCCGGACGCGCAGGCGCCTTTCGGCGCGCCACATGCGCTTGCAGCAGAAGCGTTGGCGCATGCTCATTTGCGGCGATTTGGCAATCGACGGGCCCCGCTTTCGCCTAAGGTCTAAACTTGCCTCAGGTCGTCAGCCAACTCCTGGCGGGGACCCTTAGTGGTCCCGGGGGGAGCCCCATCGCCGCCCGAGTGCCTGGTTGCGAGCCAGACCCGCAGGGCGCCGCGCCCCATCCCGCCTCACGACGCCTCGCGAAGAGCGCCCCTCAGTGGACGAGGTGGTGCAAGCATAAGGGGGGTTTCGCATGCGGGGATAAGTTGGTTGGAGTCCCCTCACCCCGATCGGCGTGCGGCGCGCACCTCCAACGTCCCCGTCTTGGCCTCGGCAACGATGTCGGTACGCGGCGAGTCGTCCTCCTTGAGCACGCTAAGTTCGCCTCCCTTTCGCGCAACCGTCTCCTTGAGGCGTTCCAGAGAGTGCGCCCAGCTCTGCCGCGCAAATTGGAACGGTTCGGCCGAACTCCATTTGCCGGTGATGATGGCGCGTCCGGAGTCGCCGATGATCGTCAGAATGTTTCCAAAGTACTCATCGAGCTCGTCAGGATGAACGTGGATCAAAACCTTGAGCGAGAACAGAAAGGCCGGCTTCGCTTCGGCGGCTTCCCGCACTGTGGAAGCGGAGATGACGCGCAAGTTCGGCGCCTTCCTCTCCATCTCGGGACCGATCAGCCTTGCCCCTTCATCGAGCAGCGCCTGGTCGATATCGAAGCCCCAATAGCGGCCTCGCTCCAGAAATCGAATGGCATGAACTCCCATGCGCAGAGTGCCGCAGCCATAGTCCACGAACGCATCCTGCGGCGTGATCCCATATTTCAGAAGGCGCTTGAACGACGTACCGCCGAGCTCGCTGCGGTCGCCCCATTTCAAGTGCTCGCCGAGGCTGGGGTGGTGGCGGCCACGCGCCAGGTCGTCCTTGGCGATCGCGGCGAAATAGTCCTTGAATGTCGCTTGAGGATGGCGCAGCCGCCATAGCTTGAACCGATAATTCTGCAGGGCCAGCTTGGCTTTGCTCAACATCCCCATGTCGCTGTCTGCCTCGCACAATCGGGCGCTCTCAAGACCGCGAGCTTGCCCGTGTCATCCTGTTTAGGAGCGGCAGCAAGCACACAAGCGCCAAAAAAGAAGCCGCCCGAAGGGGCGGCCTCAATTTGGAAGGTGGTTTGTTCGTTTAGAAGAAGATCACGCCACCGATCTGGAAGATGTCGAGACCATCGAAGCTGGTGGTGAGGCTGCGTCCATTCGTTATCCCGGGATTGCCAAAGCTGATGGCGTCCAGATCGATATCGAGGTGCTGCCACCGAGCGAACACGTGCATGGCGGCCGAGTCGATCTCCTGAACCACACCGATGCCCCAGCGCTGCACTTCTGAACCAGTCACGAGCGCACCCGCGGTGATGGCCTGCCCCTTGAAGGGCCCGCTGTTCACCACACCAACCGGAAGGCTGGCGATGCAGAATGTCGCGTTCTGGTTGAGGCTGCTGGGCGGTGCGCCGCAAAGGCCACGGAATTGATCGTTATACTGGCCCCACTCGCCGAAGAGCACCGTAGCGCCCGCAGGCATCCAGGCCTTCTTGATACCGGCCTTCACGAACCAAACGTCGGTATTGTTGGCAGCCGAGTCCGTCACACGGCCAGTATGGAAGTTAAAGCTCTTGTATTGCGTGCCCTCTTCCTGGTCGTTCTGGTACAAGCCGTAGACGAACAGGCCTGACGGGACGTGCATGGCAGATGCACCGATCTGGAACAGCTGGCCGTCCTGACGATAGTTCTGGAACGGCGTGCCGCCGCCACCCACGACCGCGACGTTAGAGCAGGTCGCGCCACCATGGAAAATGCCAGGTGCCGAGCAGCCTTCGTCGGTCAGCTGGGTCCATCCGGCTGCCGCCGAGAACTTCACACTGTTCCAGTCAGCAGCGTATTTGACGGCGATATCCCACATGTCGTCTTCGCCATATGACGTCGACATGCTGAAGCCAGCAAAGGTCGGTGAGTCATAGCGGAAGGCGTTCTGCGGATAGCCGTTGCAGTCGGCGCCGAGACCGCCGCCATTGGTATTACAAGTCAGCACGGCGCCCCAGGCGAACTCGCTCGCCAAGTCGTTGGAGTTCTTGGCGCCCTTTACACGGACCCTCATGCCGGCGCCGTCGAACAGCACGGCGTTTGATTCGATGACCGTGCCTGACAGGTCAGGAAGCAGGGCCACGTTATCCGTCGCCTGGCTGAGCTGACCCCAGTTGATCGTGCCGTATTTGTCGCTCTTCAACCACATATAGGAGAGGAGCGTGTTGATGTCGCCGAACAAGCAGGCATTGTCGTTGAACTGATTCTCGACAAAGCCAACCGAGCAGCTGGTGCCCGC
>NZ_JBOHJB010000053.1:0-20231 GCF_050728395.1 Methyloceanibacter sp. | reverse complement strand
GGATCAAGCCGCTATTCACCGCAACTGCGACCGCCACGGGCGGCCGCAACGGTTACTTCAAGGCTAGCGATGGTTTGGTCGGGACCAATTTGTCGGTGCCGAAGGAGATGGGCGGCCCCGGTAAGCCGGGTACAACTACACCAGAGCACCTCTTTGCGGCGGGATACGCCGCCTGTTTTGGTGGCGCGCTCGACCTCGTGGCAAAGCAGCACAAACTGGACGCTAGCACGGCCAAAGTCACCTGCGCGGTTTCTATCGGCCCTCGGGAGGGCGGCGGATTCGGGCTCGCCGTCAGGATGAGCGTCGCGGACAGGAGCCTGCCGCAAGCGAAGTTGGCGATCCTTGTCCGCGAGGCCCACGAGAAGATCTGTCCATATTCACATGCGACGCGCGGCAACGTGGACGTAAAATTCGACGTCATCGGCGCTTGAGAAATTCATCGCTCGTGGACCGATAACCTCAAAATCGACTTGCCCAGACCACGTCGGCGACAGGTGATGGGCTGCCGAGTTCAGCGCGCCAGTTCGGCAGCATGCACCATTGGAGACCATCTCTGAGAGATGGTCGGGGATATCTGATGGCAAGCGTCTCCAATCCAACTGGAACCGATCGCTCCAGCTTGATGACGCCATCCCGTTCTTTCCGTAGCATCATTTCACCGCCTGTTGCCGCTCATGGGCGATCGCCATGATTTCGGCTGTAAGTTCCTCAAAAGTGCTATTGAGGACGTCAAGGCGCCCGTCCTTCCATCTCCGCAGTAGCTCATAGAACAATTCAACTCTCTCTTTGCCGATTCGCAGCGGCGGGAATACCTTGCCTCTCGGAGGGCGTGCGCCGAGAGAGCGCCATCCACGATAAACGTCCTTGAGCAATTGGCGCTTCGGGATGTGAGCGTAGCGCAGCATCTTTGCAGTAATTTCATCGTCGCTAAGCTTGAGGCGGTCTGGCACGGATTGGTTGAGGATGGTTGCAAGCAACAATGCCGTTCCGGGCTTGTTGAAACGATCATCGCTGTCGAGATCGCCCTTCTGGCGCCAATCCAGTGCATCTTGCATGAGCAGCATGTCGCGCATGTGGCGAGTTTGCTCGATCTGAGGGACTTCCTCATCGACGATCGGACCGACAAAGCGGACGCCATTCACGGGATCGATGACGACATCATCGGGATGAGGCAGTAGGGCAGGCGGCGGTTCGTCCTTACGTTTGGCTTCGGCGATCGCCTCTCGGCAATCGACGATATATTGCCTCCAGGACTCAATATTGTCTTGAATCTGGCGCCTCCGCTCGCGCTCGGCCCGATCGTAGCGTTCGATAATGTGTCTCTGCGCATAGGCATTCCCCTTGCTCGCCGTAGCGTATTGCGCCAGGAACACCGCTTCGATTGCAGGGATCTTCTTGACCTCCTCTCCTTCTCGGACACCGATCAGCCTTTCCGCCTGTTTCAGCGCCAGATCATTGGCTGAGCGGTCGCCTGTGCCGAGAGCGGCGATTCTGGGTCTTCCTTTCGGATTGCCCGACTGACCTTTCTTGAACTGGTGCTGCTTAGGAGGCCGCTTATAGCCGGCGCCGAAGAGAATCTCTTTTTTGATTCCTTCCACGACTTCGTCTGACAGGGGTTTCGGTTTGCCGGATTGCTTTGGATCCGGGGTATTTTCAGTACCGTCTTCTCGTGAGTTGTCTGCCACCTCAGCCTCTCCGGCGCTTAGCGGGTTTTCGGTGTGTCGCCGAAGCCGGCAACCTCTCCGCCGCAACGTCCTCGAAAGAAAGCTGTTTATCCTCAAGCCTTGCCTGCTTGCCCGTGTAGGTCTCCCAGCGCGTGAGGATCGTGTCGCAATAACCGGGATCGTATTCGAGGAGTCGGGCCTGCCGACCGCAGGTCTCCGCCGCAATGAGGGTCGTTCCCGAACCACCGAAAACGTCGAGCACGATTTCGCCGCGCTGCGAACAGTCGCGGATCGCATCGGCAACAAGCGCCACTGGCTTGACCGTTGGATGCATGGCAAGTTCATCCATGCGGCGGCTCCCAAGGCTGCTGATGCCCGGATAGTCCCAGACATTGGTCCGGTAGCGTCCCGTCTCGCCCAGCCCGAAGCTGTTAGTGTGTGACGCAGAGCCGACCTTGAAGACAAAAACAAGCTCGTGTTTGGACCGGTAGAAGCTTCCCATGCCGCCATTCGTCTTGTTCCAGACACATAGGTTTTTCAGTTCCGAGAACACAGCGTCCCCGGCATCGAAGAGTTCCCGCATATGCCGCCAGTCCATGCAGACATAGGCAATGGCTCCATCGCGTACGAAGGAGGCTGCATTGGAGAGCGTCTCAGTAAGGAAGGACGTGAACTCGGCCTGTGCCATTTCGCCGGAGGCAAAGGCGAACTCCCGGTGCTGGACCGAGCCGAGCCCGCAGACATGGCCATCGATCTCCACATTGTAGGGCGGGTCGGTGAATACCAGATCAGCTCTATCCTCTCCCATAAGCCGCGCCACATCTTGCGACGAGCGCGCATCCCCGCAAAGGAGTCGGTGGCGACCGAGAAGCCAGAGGTCTCCTGGTCTATTGACAGGGCTCTCAGGTGGCTCCGGGATGCGATCGGCAGGACTGTCGATGGTTGCCGCTGAGGCCTCGCGCGCCTGGTCTAGTGTGATATCGATCTCGGCGAGCGAGAATCCGGTCAATGTCACGTCGAACTCGAGATCGATCAGCGCCTGAAGTTCGATTGCCAGGATCTCACTGTCCCAGCCGGCATTGAGTGCGAGCTTGTTGTCGGCGAGCACATAGGCCCGCCGCTCCTCGGCGCTGAGATGCGAGAGCTTCAGGGTTGGAACCGCCTTGAGACCCAGCTCCTTCGCCGCCATGACACGCCCATGGCCAGCAATGATTTCGCCCTCGTCGCCGACCAGCACCGGATTGGTGAAGCCGAAGCGCGTGATGCTGTCGGCGATCTGGCGGATTTGCTTCTTCGAGTGCCGCCGCGCATTGCCGGAATAGGGCCTCAGCACTGTTACAGGCAGCATCTCGATCTTGGGCGCCTGCATGTCCATCCGTCCCGCTCCTCCAAACGATATCCGCGAATCGCGCGGCGATCCGTTCTTCATCTGGAACAATGGAAAACCCAGAAATGCAACATGCGTGGCTCACCTCTTTGCTGCGGAGGGGGGAGCAGAAAGCACCCAAAACGAAAGGGAAAATTCACGCCTCCTCGAAGCCGCTCGAAGGCTGTCGAAAGCCATTTGAAGACTTCTCGAAAGCAGCTTTCAAAAGGTCTTCAAAAAAAAGCAAAGTCCGCTGATCACAATTTCGTGAGCACCCATTTTGTCGGTAACTCACATTGCCGGGTGCTCTACGGGGATCGGACTCGCGACGGCAGAAGCGCGCCCGCTGCAGCCACCACGCGTCGCCGCGATCGGATGCAAGGAGGCCAGTCCGCACGAGCTGACTACTCGATCACTGTGCCAAACAAACTAAGCGGCAGTCTGCCTGATGGCGATCATGACCGGCTCCGCCTTCGAGGTTCATGATCGCCAATTGACGTCCGCGTGAGTGCAATCGCATCCCGGACTATGACAGCCCGTTTCTGCTAAGTCGCAATCGGAAACCGCCCTAGGACAATTGACTTGCGGCTATGGGCAACCGGCTCCCACTTACCGGCAATCCGATCCCTCTTAACGGCAATCGAAAACCGGATAACGACAACGAATTTCAGGCAGAGTTCCCTGTTAAGCAACTTTGGGAAGAAGAGTGGGAAGACAGGAGCGGCCCAATCCCGCGCCAAACTCTGGGAATTTCCGGGCGCTGTCGATGGAAAACGGGAAATCGCTGTTAATTCATGCTAGCAGGGAAAGAGAGGCGCGTTCGCTGTGGACTACCAGCACAGCCACACTAGTCGCGGGTTTCGCTCTCTGCCTAACTTCGACGAAGGTGCCCGGAATTGCCCAACAATTGGCGGTCGTTCTCTCTAACTTGAGGCCAGAGAGTGCGTCCCAGCGCGAGAACGCCGCGTCTACCCCGGTTCCCTAGTCTCATGCTGAGCTAGGATTGGTCACGTTCCCCAGCAGCCACAGTCCCCGCTCGTACCGTATGCCCCCGCTTTTCTGCATTTTCGAGATAGGCATCGGCGAGTGCAATGAGACGCTCGCGTCCGAAGCTCGGCTCGTGGCCCGCGTGAATGGTCCGTGCAGGGAGTTCGCGCAATCGCAGCATCGTGCGCACGTAATCGGCCACATTCGAGTGGTGCAAATTGTCGACCAGAGGACCGTCGTAAACAGCGTCGCCTGAGAACAGGGTCTGTGTGCCTGCCTCCCATAGCCCGATGGAACCAGGCGAGTGCCCGGGGAGATGCAGAACCTCGAAGGATCGATCGCCGAGATCGATGATATCTCCCTCATCTACCATGCGGGTGACTTGGGCCGGGCGAATCCTGAAGCTTCGCATGTCGTAGTCCGCCACCGGAAGAGCGGTCAGCATCGGCCCTGCCATGTCATATCCGTCGACAGGCGGCACGAGCAAAGTGGCGACGTTGGTCGGATCGAAGTCCGCTCCAGCGAGCGTGTGCCCGCCCACAGGGCGCGCAAGCCCCTCCGCCTCACGCGCATGCACAAGGCACTCCTCGAACTCGTGATGATTTCCGATGTGGTCGATATGGGCGTGGGTTGCGACGGCGGCCACGGGCCGGTCGAGAATGTCTTTGGCGAACGCGCGCAGACTTGCAACGCCCATTCCAGTGTCGATCACCAGGTCGCGATGGCGCCCACGCACATGCCAGATGTTGCAGCGAAGGAACGGCACGACGTGCGGCTCGAAGATGAGCGTGACGTCGTCATCGACCCGGCGAAGCTCAAACCATTTTTCGGCGATCTTGAGCACGGCCTTTATGCGTCAGCGGCGCTGGAGTGAGCAAGCAGCCAATCGAGGGAGAGAGTTTCTGAAGTGAGCATGCCCGCCGGTATGTTGCAGTTAAGCTTATTAAGAGCAGACAATCGACCTCCTCGGCAAGGTGTCAGTCTCTGGGCCCAAAATGGCGGCTCTCACGCTTGGCGCTACTTTCTGCGCTCGAGAGGCATCGAGCCTTTCAATTGAACTCTCGCCGCGCACCAGACCTGGTGCAAAGCGAGCTTCAGCGCCGCACCGTCCGCGGCGAGCACTCTGACCAGAAGGCCGGCAGAGTTCGGCAGAAGCGAAGAGCCGATTATCGCCACGTCGCCATCGAGCCTGATCTTCCGCAGCTCGCCGGCAACGGCGTTTGCGGAGAGATCGAGCCCGGCGACGATCATGGTTCCTTGCGCCTTGAAGCGCCCTGAAATTCCCGGGCATGAGTCGGAAAACGCCTGACCACCCATCTTCAGGCGGTCGATGGCGAGAGACTTGCCGCTGTCATCCTCGATGGCGATCTCGCTGAAATAGGCTGAGAACATCTCGCCTCGCCCTGCTGGGTCGTGACAGAGGAACGAGTCCGACACCAGCGCGACGGCATCACCGCCGAGCGTGACCGCGATTACCGATCTGAAGCGCGACCCCGGAAACAGGATCTGCGGGTCTGGCAGATATTCGAGATATGAGCCGCCCTCGCATTGGACGCGCACGCGCTGGGCGGCGCTTCCCGAGGGCATGGAGTGAACCACGGTCGCGGCTTGCGTCGAGACATGGGCTTCCGCACCTTGCGCGGTGGCAAGCGTCACATCGAGCCGGTCGTGCTCATAGATGCCACCGGAGCATGACTGCACGTAGAGCGTGGCGAGGCCCGGATGCTCCCTGTCGTAGTAATGCACGCGGCAGACATGGAACGGATAGCCTGCATATTGGCGCTGCAGATAACTGCGGCCATCGCCGTCGGCGGCAAAGGCGAGATCGAGCCGGCCCGACACGAGCCTGCGCCCTGCGCCCGGCGAGGCCTCTGCCTCTGTGCTCCCTGATCCGTCAGGCGGCAAAGATCACATCCTCGACGAGGCGGTCCACGATGGCCGCGACGCCTTCGCCTGTCTTGCAGTTGGTCAGCATCACCGGGCGGCCGCGGCGAACCTCGTTCGCATCTTCCACCATCAGATCGATGTTCGCCCCGACGAAGGGCGCAAGATCGGTCTTGTTGATCACCAGGAGGTCGGACCGGAGGATGCCGAGGCCGCGCTTGCGCGGAATATCGTCGCCGCCGGCGGTGTCGATGACGAACAACCAATAATCTACGAGCTCGAGCGAGAAGGTCGAGGCGAGATTGTCGCCGCCTGACTCGATCAGCACGACATCGAGTTCCGGAAAAGTCTCGACCAGACTCTCGACCGCCTGAATGTTCAAGGTCGGGTCTTCGCGGATCGCCGTGTGCGGGCAGGCCCCGGTCTCGACGGCAAGGACACGGGCAGGATCGATCAGGCCGGACCGTTTGATCCGCTCGGCGTCTTCCTGCGTGACGATGTCGTTGGCGACGACGCCAACCTCGAGATTGCGCGCCTTCATCGCCGGGATCAGGCGCTCGACCAGCGCCGTCTTGCCGGAGCCGACCGGGCCGCCAATGCCGATGCGGGCGACCCCAGGCAATTTGCGACGCGGCCCGGTCATCGCAGCATGTATCTCTGAGCGAGCGGCAGCCTCTGCGCCGGCTCGCAGGTTGCCACTTTGCCGTCGACATAGACGTCGAAGGTCTGCGGGTTGACCGTGATGCTCGGGCAGGCATCGTTGTGCAGCATATGCTGCTTGTTGAGCTTGCGCGTGCCCGTCGCCGGCAGCACCGGCTTGGCGAGATCGAGCTTGCCGGCAATATCCGCCTCGATCGCCAGCGGATTGACGAAACAGGCGGAGAGCGCTTGCTTGGCCCTGCCGAAGGCGCCCCATTGCGGGCGCATGCGCAAAGGCTCGCAGGTCATCAGGCTCGCGGCGCTGTCGCCCATGGCGCCCCAGGCGATGAAGCCGCCCTTCACCACGATCTCAGGCTTGATGCCGAAGAAGCCGGGCCGCCACAGCACCACATCGGCGATCTTGCCCGGCTCGAGCGAGCCGATGAAGGCGTCGATGCCGAAGGTGCGCGCGGCGTTGATGGTGTATTTGGCGATGAAGCGCTTGATGCGCTCGTTATCTCCGCGCTTGGTTTTCTCGCTCGACAGCCGCCCGCGCTGGTCCTTCATCTTGGAAGCAAGCTGCCAGGTCCGGCAGATCACCTCGCCGATGCGGCCCATGCCCTGGCTGTCGGAGCCAAGCATGGAGATGGCGCCGAGATCGTGCAGGATGTCCTCAGCCGCGATGGTCTGCGCCCTGATACGGCTCTCGGCGAAAGCGACGTCCTCCGGGATCGCCGGGTTCAGGTGATGGCACACCATCGTCATGTCGAGATGCTCATCGAAGGTGTTGACGGTGTAGGGGTTGGTCGGATTGGTCGAGGAGGGGAGGCAATTGATCTCACCCGCCACGCGGATGATGTCCGGCGCGTGCCCGCCGCCGGCGCCTTCGGTGTGATACATATGGATGGTACGGCCGCGGATCGCGGCCAGCGTATCCTCCAGGAAGCCGCTTTCGTTCAGCGTGTCGGTGTGCAGCTGCACCTGGAAGTCGAGCTCGTCGGCGACCGCAAGGCAGGTGTCGATCACCGCCGGCATCGAGCCCCAATCCTCGTGGATTTTCAGCCCGATGCATCCGCCCTTGATCTGGTCGAGGATCGAGCGCGGCCGCGAGGTGTTGCCGCGCCCCAGGAAGCCAAAATTGATCGGCCACTCTTCCGCCGCTTGCAGCATCTTGCCGACATTGAAGGCGCCGCCGCAGTCGATGCCGACCGTGATTGGCCCGAGCGAGCCGCCGATCATGGTGGTGAGCCCGGAGCTGATGGCATGCTCGCAGAGCTGCGCCGAATCGAAATGCACATGAACGTCGATGCCGCCTGGCGTGGCGATCATGCCCTCCGCGTCGCGCACCGTCGTCGCCGCGCCGACGATCAGGTTGGGGTGCACGCCGTCCATGGTCGCAGGATTGCCGGCCTTGCCGACGCCGACGATCTTGCCGTCCTTGATGCCGATATCGCCTTTGACGATGCCGAGCACCGGATCGATCACCAGCGCATTGCAGAGCAGCATGTCGAGCGCGCCCATGGCGCTGTCATAGCCTGGCGTCAGCCCCAAGCCATCGCGCAGCGTCTTGCCGCCGCCATGCAGGCACTCTTCGCCGGGGACGGCGAAATCATGCTCGACCTCGGCCAGCAGCGAGGTGTCGCCAAGGCGGATGGCATCGCCCACGGTCGGGCCATACATCTGCGCGTAGTCCTTGCGGCTCATCTTGGCCATGGGTTCATGCTCCCTTGAAGCCGCGCGCCCGCGCGCGCTGCAACGCTTCCGCCTTGTTCGCTCCGCTGCGCCAATTGCCCTCGGTGAGGCCGTTCAACCCGAGCAGCTCTCCCGTGCCGCCGAACTCGGTCAGAACCACCTCCTTCGACTCTCCCGGAGCGAAGCGCACCGATGTTCCTGCCGGAATATCGAGATGCATGCCGAAGCTCTTCTCCCGGTCGAAATCGAGCGCCTTGTTGGTCTCGAAGAAATGATAGTGGCTACCGATCTGGATCGGCCGATCGCCGGTATTGACCACTTTCAGCGTCGCCTTGCGCCGCCCGGCATTGAGCTCGATGTCTCCGTCCTCGGCGATGATCTCTCCCGGCACCACCGCATCGGCTGACTGCCTGCGCTTGCCGGGGCGGATAGGGTCATGGACGGTCACGAGCTTGGTGCCGTCGGGGAAGGTGCCCTCGACCTGGATCATCGGCATGAGATGGGCGACGCCCGGCATCACGTCGTCGCTGGTCAGAAGCGTCGAGCCCCAGGCAATGAGGTCGGCCACCGAGCGGCCCTCGCGCGCGCCCTCCAGGATCTCGTCGACGATATAGGCGACGGCTTCTGGGTGATTGAGCGGCAGGCCCTTCGCCTTGTGCTTGCGCGCAAGCTCGGCCGCGACATAGATGGTCAGCCGCTCCATTTCCGTAGGCGTCAATAACACACTGCACCTCCCGCCCTTGCGGAGCTAATTGGCGAACACCCTCAGACTGTTGTTGGCGTGCTGCATCACGGCGATCTCGGCCTCCAATCCATAGGCGCTGAGCGCGCCGACCGGGGGCACCGGCAGCGCGGCAAGTCTGGCAGCTTCCTGCCGCGCCTCGACCAGGATCTGCTGCGCCTCGATATGGCCGAGGCAGCCGAGGCGGATGCCGGCGCCGAGCAGCCCGGTGGCGAATGTGTGCGCCGACAAAGCGACGGCATCTCGCTCGCTTAAACCCGCGCCCCCCCAGAGATAACCTTGCATCGCCGGAAGGTGCCCGAACGCATCGCCCTGCTTCATCTTCTCGCGATAGGCGGCAGCATCGCCGATGCCGAGTCTGGCGAACACCGACAGCATCGCGTCGCCCATCCGCCGCGAGGCTCCGCGCAGCTCGGCGCAAGGGCTTTGCACCTCGACCTGATCGTCGATGGCAGCGACATTATCGAGGTTCATCCTCGCCCTGTGCGCCGAAACGACCACGGGCCGGTCGAACTCCGCCCAGCGGGCGCGAAGCTGGCCGATGACGAAGGCACGCACCGTATCTGCGTCAGTGACGGCACCGCTGCCGGACAGCCCTTCCAAACCCCACGAGAAGGAGACGGCGCCCGACGGGAAGAAGCTGTCGCCGAATTGAAGAACCGCAAGCGCTTGCGCAACGTCACTCATTCCGTCCCCCACGCGATGCGGCCGGAGGCCACCAGGTGCTCCAGGCGATCGACATAGTGCTCCGCTGGTCCCTGCGTGGCGACTAACAAGGCGCCTGGCTCGAACCGCACTTTCCAGTGATGATTGCCGGCGCAATAGCCTGCCTCGAGCGCGGCATCGGCGTCGCACGGGGTGAGGCGCAGCCAGCGCTGCTGCGCTTTCCGCAACACGATGGCACGGGTGTCTTCCAGCAGAAGCACGGCGCCGTCGACGAGCTGATCGCCGCGCTCAAGGGCGATAGCGACATCGGTTCCCTTGTCGGTCTTGCCGCGGAGGCGGCGGCGCGAGGCGTCCTCCTCGCCTACGACGAGGGTCTCGACCCGGTCGTCGTGCTCGAGGTGATGCAGCCTGTCGGCGAGACGCGGGTCGCTGGCCGTGCCCACTATTCCGGTGATGGTGATCATGTCTTTGACCTCCGGACTGACAGCAACGAAACCTAAGCTTCGGAGCGTCTCCCTTTATTCGGCGGCGGTCAGGTCCGACCGGCGCAGGCTCTGATCGACCAGCTCGCCTCTCGCCCGCGCCATCGCCGCCATCAGCCGCAGCACGGTGCACACCGCGAGACGCGAGGTGGTGCCGCTCACGTCGTACACCGGCGCGAGCTCGGTCACGTCGATGAGGCTCGCGGTCTTCTGCACGCCGATGATATCGGCGACCCGCACCATCTCGCGGCTCTCGAGCCCGCCAGGCTCGGTCGCGGTCACCCCTGGCGCCGCCGAGGCGTCCATGACATTGAAGTTGAAGCTGAGATATTGCGCGTCGGTACCGCCCCAGACCTTGGCCACCGCCTCGCGCGTCACCGCATCGATGCCGCGCTCGTAGATCTCGAACATCGGGTAGAAGCGGATGTTACGCGCCTTGGCGAGATCGATATAATCCTTTGGATTCATGGAGTTACGGGCGCCGATATGGGCCACGTTGGCGGCGTTGAGATTTGGCAGCTCGGTGATGCGGGCAAGCGCGCAGGTGCTGAGCAGCTTTTCCCCGGCCCAGCTGTCGGCAAGATCGAGATGCGCGCCGAAATGGAGACAGCCCATCTTTTTGCCTGGGCCGATATGGTCGGACAGAGCGCGCGCCGCCTGAATGGAAATCGACCTGTCGCCGCCGACGATGATAGGGGTGACGCCGGCCTTGAGCACGGTGGTGACGGCGCGATAGATGCGCTCGCGTGCGCTGTCGGGATTGACCTTGGGCATCGGCACGTCGCCGCAGTCGACGGCAAGTCCGTTCAGGTCGACGCCGAACTCGAACCAGTAGGACAAGTATTCCTGCGAGGCGATGCGGAACTCGCGTGGCCCGTCCTCGCTGCCCGGCTTGCCGACATTGCCCTCGTCGAACGGCACGCCGACAAAGGCGTAGCGCGCGCCGTGCGCCTTCAGCGCCTCGGTCTCCAGCGCCACGTGCGGCGCACGCAAGAACGTCAATTGACCAGGCGCGCGGTAGTTCTCGCCGCCTTCTCCTCCAAGCGGCGAAAACAGATGGGCGTAGCTTTTCGCGGGGTTCATGGCTGGATTGCTCTTCTCATTGCACTGTTACCGATTCAGGGTTGCTGCCCGCGGTCGCGGAGCGTCTTCGCCCGGCTTCCTAGGAAGTGGTAGATCATCAGCGCCGCGGTCTTGATGCTGATGTGGCTCACGTCGAATTTCGGACAGAGCTCCGAGACCTCCATGATGTCGGCGCCGAACGTTCCGGCGGCGCGCGCAAGCTGGATGATCTCGCGGCCCTTCAGCCCGAAGCATTCCGGCGCCGTCGTCCCAGGCATGCAGCTCGAGTCGATCGAGTCGGTGTCCCAGGAGAAATAGACGCCGTCGGTTCCGTCCCAGGCACGGGTGAAGATCTCCCTGGTGCACTCGACCACGCCGCGGGCGACGAGCTCCTGCATGGGGATCAGGCGCACCTCGTTGTCGACGAAGAAGTCGTGCCAGTCCTTCGGATTGAGCCCGTTGCGCGAGCCCATATGCACCATGTTCCTGGCGTTGCAGTTCGGCAGGTCGAGCGCGCGCGACGGACCTGAGCAATTGGTGAAGGCGTTTCCCGCCCAATCGGGCGCCGCGTCGAGATGGCAGTCGACGTGGAGATAGCCGATGCGCCCGCTCTTGTGAAAATCTGAAAGCGCGCGGGCGCCAGGTATCGGCACCGAATGGTCGCCGCCGCACAAGACAACCTTGGCCCCGCCATGCAGGCACTCGGTCAGATAATGATAGATATACGCGTGAGACTTATCGTTGTTGCCGGGAACGATGGGAATGTCGCCGCAATCGACGACCCTGAAGAAGGTCAGGAGATCGACGTCGTATTCGAACATATAAGGGAAATATTGCGTCGAGGCCTCGCGGATGCCGGCTGCCCCTTGCGAGGTGCCGGCACGCACCACCTGGCCCTGGTCCCAGGGGACGCCGATGAAGCACACCTTGGCGCCCATGGCGCGGATGGCGTCGCGGTCCGGCGGGCAATAGGGCGCGCCCATGAAGGTGGCGATGCCTTGCGCCTTGAAGGTGCCGTTGTGCAGCTTTGGCGAATAGATGTGATCGTCGGCCCCCTCATGCTGATGGGGCCCGCGATGCTGATGCGGCACGTGCTGCCAGAAATGTGCGGTATCGCTCATTTTGGGTTCTCCGGCCTGAGCTTTTCGCCTCTAGGCTCCGGCATGGTACCTGGCGTTGCACGAGCGGCGTCTTGATTGGACGGGACGAGGCCGATGGACACGAGCTGCATCTCCCGTCCCGTGAGCACCTTTGGCGTCGGGCGTCCGCAATCGGGGCAACGAAAATTGTAGAGCGCCGCCGGCGTCTTGACGGCATCGCAATAGGTGCACAGCACCGTGAGGGGCACCTCGTCGATGTTCAGCCTCGCGCCTTCGCAGAGCGTGTCCCGCGATGCGGAGGGGAAGCAGAAATAGAGCGACCTGGCGATGCCGCTCAGCACGCCCATCCGCAAGTTGATCTCGGCGACGCGCGCGGCACCGAGGCCTGCTGCCTGATCGCAGACCTGATCGACCAGCGCGCTTGCGATCGACATCTCATGCATGGACGTGTGCCGCTGCTTCCGCCCGGGCCCCGCGCTCGGACGCGTTGATCAGCCAATCGATCCACCCCACCATGCCTTGGCCGCTCCTGGCCGAGACTTGCAGCACGCCGATATCCGGATTGATCGACCGCGCATGCTCGATGCAGCTTCCGACATCGAAATCGAGATGCGGCAGGAGATCGATCTTGGACAGGACCATCATGCTCGCGGCGGCAAAGGCGTCGGGATATTTGAGGGGCTTGTCGTCTCCCTCGGTCACCGAGAGAATCGCGACTTTGTGCGCCTCGCCGAGATCGAAGCCTGCCGGACAGACGAGGTTGCCGACATTCTCGATGAACAGGATCGAGTTGCGCTTGAGTGGCAAGCTCTCGAGCGCGTGCCCGATCATATGCGCGTCGAGGTGACAGCCTCGGCCGGTGTTGATCTGAAGCGTGGGCACGCCAGTGGCGCGGATGCGCGCGGCATCGAGCGAGGTCTCCTGATCGCCCTCGATCACGGCCACAGGCACCGTGGATTTCAGCATCTCGATGGTCTTGACCAGAAGCGTGGTCTTGCCCGAGCCGGGACTCGATACGAGGTTGATGGCGAAAACCCCTGCCTCGCCAAGCCGCTGCCGGTTCTCGGCCGCATAGGCGTCGTTCCTGGCGAGGATGTCCTTCTCGATGCGTACGAGGTCATGCGCATGACCCGCCGGTGCTTCGTGGTGATGATGATCGTGGTGGTGATGGTGGTGGTCATCGTGGTGATGATGATGATGCTCGCCTTGATGGCTGCAACCGCATACGCCGCACATGGGTCGTTCTCCTCCGGATGAATGTTCAGTGTGTCGCCGGCGACTCTTCGATGTCGCTGCGCATCTCGTCGCGCATCAGACGCATGATTTCCTTTGCCAGCTTGTAGAATCCCTTCGCTTCCATCATTTCTTCGTGGCTCGCCAAGCGGCGCCCGCCCTTGAACTCGGTCACGAGATTTTCGCGGACGGTGCCCGGGTGACGCGACATGAACACGATACGGTCGGCAAGGAAGATCGCTTCTTCGATGTCATGGGTGACGAGCAGCACGGTTGCCTTCGATTTTTCGACGATGCCGATCATCAGTTCCTGCATTTGCCATTTGGTCTCGGCATCGAGCGCGCCGAACGGCTCGTCCATGAGCAGTATCGAGGGTCCGTTCGCCAGCGTGCGGGCGATGGCCACCCGCTGCTGCATGCCGCCGGAAAGCTCGCGCGGATAGGCGTCCTTGAACTTGGCAAGCTTCACCAGTTGGATGAAGCGCTCGGCGTTTCTTTGCCGCTCGTCTCTGGTAACGCCGTTGATCCGCATGCCGTATTCGACGTTCTTCTGCACCGTCATCCAATCGAAGGAGGTGTAGCGCTGGAACACCATGCCGCGGGACTTGTCCGGACCGTGGATCTCCTTGCCGTCGAGGAACATCGCGCCGTTCGACGGATCTTCGAGCCCCGCCACCATGCGCAGCACGGTCGACTTGCCGCAGCCTGACGGCCCGAGCAGCGCGCAGATCTCTCCTTCGGTCACGTCGAACGACACGTCGCGCACGGCCTCGATCGCCATCCTGTTGCCGAGGTCGTAGCGCTTGCCGACGCCGCGCACCGACAGCTTGGCCGATGTCGACGTCGAGGTCGCTTGAGACGGCATTGACATGGTCAAAAGCCCGAGCCCTTGGTGCCCGGTCCCCAGATTAGAAAAATCGCAAATATTCCCGCTTCTCCCAGTCGGTAATCGTCTCGTGGAAACGATCCCACTCGTCCTGCTTATGCAGCGTGTAGAGCCGGTGCATGGTGTCGCCGAACACGTGCTTGGCAAGCGGATCGGCGGCGAAGCCGGTGATCGCTTGATCGAGGTTGCGCGGCAGGGGCCTCACTTGCAGTTCGTCACGCTCGGCCGCCGTCAGCTCGTAGAGCGACCTGGCCAGCGGCGGCCCTGGGTCGAGCCGTTCGCGGATGCCCTCGAGCGAAGCCGCGCAGGTCATGGCAAGGCCGAGATAGGGGTTCACGCACATGTCGACGGCGCGGTTCTCGATGGCGAAGCGGGCCTGCGGGAACCTGATCATAGCCGAGCGGTTGTTGACACCGTAGGTGATGTGGGTCGGCGCCCAAGTCACCGTGCCGCCCTCGAACTCGCGGGCTCTGCCGATCAGCCCCTTATAGCTGTTCACCGTCGGGCAGTTGACCGCGGTCAGCGCCACGCCGTGCTTTAGCGCGCCGCCGGCCGCCCATCGCGCCGTCTCGCTCCAGTTCCCGCTCGCCTCGTCCTTGAACAGGTTCTTCCCCGGATCGGCGGTCGACTGAACGCTCCAATTGATATGCGCGCCGCTCCGCCAATCGCCTTGCGCCGGTTTCGGCATGTAGGTGACGAACAGGCCGTGCCGCTTGGCGACCTCCTTCAGCAGAATGCGCAGGAAGGTGAAGCGGTCGGCCGTGCCGAGCACGGTCGAGTAGTCGAAGTCGATCTCGAACTGCGAATAGGCGCCTTCGCACACCACGTTCTTGAGGCCCCAACCCATGGTGTTGAGCTGCTCGATGACGTCGGCGAGGAACGGCATCGAGTCGAGGGAGTATTCGACGTCATAGCCGAAGGCCTGGCGCTTTGGCCGGAACCCGTCACGGGCTTCCGGATCGTCGTCGATGGCTTTCACCGGCTGCCCCTGATCGTCATAGCGCAGCACGATGAACTCGGGCTCCATGCCGGCGTAGAAGGCGTAGCCGTGATCGGCGGCCTCCTGCATGGTCCGCTTCAGCACCATGCGCGGGCAGACGTCGTAGGGCGCGTCCTCGTAGTAGAGATCGGCGAACACGATGGCGATTTCCTGGTTCCACGGACAGACGAAGATCGCATCGAGATCGGGGATTGGGATCTGATCCGGATCGGCGGGTCCGAGCTCGGGAAACGTCGACACCGAGTGCACGGCGAATTGCGGCCCCTTGCCGATGCACAGCCTTTCGAATTCGGAGACTGGAACCGGCTTGGTCTTGGGGCTGCCCAAGATATCGATCCAACACGACAGGACGTACTTCACTCCCGCTTTTTCCAGGTCTGCCTTTGCCTTGTCGATACGCGACGTCTCGGGAATCGCCGCCGCCAAGGACGTCGGGTAAATGCCAGCCATGAATGTTTCCTCACGCACTGTTTTTGGTCTACCGGCCGGCGGATCTGACCGGATCCGCCAAGCCGAAATTGCGTCTCGTCAGCCGCGATAGCCGCTGTCGTACAGCTCCTTGAGCAGGCTGCAGTCGATGCCCTTGTCCGGCGGATAGTTCTCCTTCACCACGCCGAACTTCACCCACCACTCGTTGGTGAGCTTGAAGTGATCGACCATCTGGCCGTTCTTCTGCCCGAACGGCGGATCGCCTGGAGCCACGCCACAGAACTGCGCGGCCTGCATGAAGGTGTAGGGATCGAGGCCCGAATCGAGACCGGTTCCATCCTTGCCGATGACGAGCTCGACGTCGGGGACCGACATTTTCATCCCTTCGGCAATGATCTTGTTGCCCTCCTCGGGATTTGCCTTCCACCAGGCAATTGCGTCGTACATCGCCTTGACTGCCTTGAGCGCAGTGGCGCGATTGTTCTTGGCCCAGTCGGCGTTGATGAAATGTGCGTCGGCGATCAGGGCGTTCTTGGCCCATTCGGCGTCTGCGGTGCTCGCCACCACCTTGGAGTCCGGCACTGCCTTCATATATTGCGTGCCGAACGGCTCCCACAACTCGGCTCCGGCGACCGTGCCGCTGATCATTGCCGCAGCCGCCTGGTCCATGATGACGTTGACATATTCGACAGAGTCGAACGGCATGCCATTTTTCTCGAGATAGATGCCCATCATGATCTGAGGCAGGCCGCCGACCATGACGGCTACTTTCTTGCCCTTTAGATCGGCAGGACTGGAGACCTCCGGGCGCATGATGAGCCTGTCGGTACCGTGCGAGAGATTGCCGTAGGCGAACATGCGGACCGGCATGTTCTGCGAAGCGCCGATCGGCGCGAACTCGGCGGTGCTGGAAACGATCTCCAGCTGCCCCGACGACATCAGGGCGAAGCTCTGAAACGGATCCTCGATCGCCTGGTAGGTAATGTCGAGGTCGGGAGCGAGGTTCTTCGCCTTGGCGATGTACCACCATCCGTAGCCGGGCCAGGTGAGGCCCGCGACCCGAACTTGATCCTTAGCCCACCCTGCGGTGGCGGCGGCAAAAGCGAGGCCCGCCACGGCGATCGCCAACGAGAACTGCCTTAATCGGGATAATGATGCCTGACGCATGGCTTTCTACTCCCAGCCAAGTTTTGACCCAACGACGATGTAATACCTTCACCTACTGCTCACCGCGCGGCACATACGGAAACAGAACCCGCTGTGCCCAGCGGAAGAGAAAATCGAACATGAGACCGACCACGCCGATGACGAGGATGCCGGCCATGATTTCGTCGACCTTGAGGAAGCGCTGGCCGCGCATCATCACCGCGCCGATGCCGGTAGTCGACGCCACGATCTCGGCGATGACCAGATAGGTCCAACTGACCGCCAGCATCTGGCGCATCGAAATCATGATCTTCGGCGCGACCGCGGGGAGCACGATGGTCGACAGGATCTGCCACCGGCTCGCGCCGAGCGTCATGGCGGTCTCGATCAGCTCAGTGCGCACCGCACGCGTGTGGTCCATGATCAGCGTGATGAGAAAGAAGATGACGCCGATGAACAGCAGCGCGAGCTTCGAGCCTTCGCCGGCGCCGAACCACATCAGCAACAACGGGATAAAGGCCGGAGCCGGCAGATAACGCCAAGCGCTGACGAAGGGATTGAAGAATGCGTCGAAGGTGCGGAACGAGCCCATCAACACGCCTAGCGGAATGGCGACGGCGCAAGCGAGCGCGAAGCTCGCAAGTATCCGATAGATGCTGGTGCCGATGTCGTAGAGAAAGCCCTTCTCGACAATCATCGTGTAAAGCGTCGAGAGAACCTGATGCGGCGGCGGCATGAACAGGGTGTTGACCCAACCCTTGGCCGCGGCCAGCTCCCAGACGCCGAAAAAGATCACCCAGACGGCGACCCCCAGCAGAATCGTCCAGTACAGCGGAATTGGTTTTTGGTACTCGAACCAGCGCTGACGATAGGACTTGACCTCCGCCGCCGGAGCGAGTGTTTGTTTTGGGATCACGCGATGATCCCCATGCATGATTACGGCTGTCCCCATTTCAGCATATTCTTGTACATAGCGAGGCCGACCATCGGCTCGACGGCTGCGAGATCCTCTCGACTGTAGCAATGCTCGCGCAGGAATAGCGCCAGTTGATCATGGGTCTCGCAGATGACTTCGATCAACAAGTCGTAGCGGCCGGCAACGAAGATGACGTAGGTCACTTCATCTCGATCGCGAAAATAATGCGCGGCCTTCTGCGGATCATGCCCCGACGCCACTTTCAGACCAACCATGGCATAGGCGTCGTAGCCAAGCGCCATCGGGTCGGCCATGCCCATGATGCGCAGCACCTTGGAGTCGATCAGCTGTCCGACGCGGTTGCGCACCGAGCCTTCGGAGATGCCAAGCTGCTTGGCGATTGTCGTGAAGGCGGCGCGCCCGTCGTTCTGGAGCATGCGGATGATGGTGAAGTCGATGTCGTCGAGCGCTGAGGGCCTGGTCGGCGTCGCCGATCCGGCGCTTGGCCCACCCTGGCCCGACGGAGCGACCGCTGCGCGCCTGACAACGGTCATGGGCCCTTTCGCCACAGCCATCCGATCCCCGCGGCCGTTACGCATATCGAAGACAGAGCGCATATGTTCTACGAAATTTATAAATCTACAAGCCCATTTTGTATGAATGCGTATTTTGCGGCCACATTGCCTACGATTTACGCATATGGGTCTGATTGAACGTCGCCCGGCCTTCGAAGTTGGTTATTTTGGAGGCAGACCGGAGACTTACGCATGGTCGAGGTTATTCTGCTCACGTCTGGCCTATCGCCTTCGCGTAAGAGGAGAGAGCGATGATGGAACACAAAACAATCGATACATCGGCGAAACTCATGCCCAAGGTTGTCAGTTTCCAGGATCCGCTTCCCGAGCCGCAACGCTACCGCCCGCAGGCCGACCGCATTCTCTCCGGCGATCCCGCCCAGGCAGCGACCAATCTGTTCAAGAGTGCCGACGGCCGGTTCAATTCCGGCATATGGGAAGCCCAGCCCGGAAAGTGGCGCGTGGTGTTCACCGAGAGCGAGTTCTGCCATCTCCTGGCGGGTGTCATCGTGGTCACCGGCGACGATGGCTCGCAGCGCACGTTCAGGGCTGGCGACGCCTTCGTGTCCCCTTCCGGCTTCACCGGCACGTGGGAGATTGTTGAACCGGCGAAAAAATTCTACGCGTATTATGAGTGATTGCTCTTCGGCCGCCAACTCGCGTTACGGTTCGGTGACAGTTCCGGAAGAAATGATCGGATGCTGGGAGCGGCACTCTATTCGCTTCAGAGACGGTTCGGAGGACAGGACGACGCGAGTCTTCTGGCTCCAGACCCTTTCCGGGGTGGGGGATATGCGTATCGCCGCCTCGCGGCCAAACCTGCGCGGACGAAGGGGTCTTGCGGACTGCTCCACAGATGAGCTGCTGAAGCTCGCTGAACAGGACTGCTTTTGCGGGGTTACCCTCTTCGATCCCGGCGCCGAACCGTTTCCGACCGCGAGCTGGCCAAAGGGGACCTATCTGTTTCGCTTTCAACCTCTCATCACGTTTCCAGAGCCTGGTTGGATTGCGTGGCAAGACGCCGGAACGTGCATGATCGAACGGGCGCCGAGCGGGGCGTACCAAGAAGATTGGCGGCTACAGCCAGGGTCGCGATCGTTTGCCATCCATCTCACCAAGCGCGACGCGGCAACCATGACATGTCTCTTCGTTGCCGGTGAGCATGCGATCTACGCACGAAATCGCACAGTCGGCCTACCATCGGACAAGACTCTGTTGGAGCTCGCAAAGGATGCCGAATACGACCCCGGCCGTCTCCGGCAGCTTGTCGATTGCGAATTTTCTTACGCCCGCCGCGCGCAGCCGGGTGGTGACTACCACATTGAGATTTCAACTCTGCCTTGGCGGGAGGGTCAGCCCCTTGGCTGCGCTTGGATCGACGCCCTGGCTTCGAAGGCCACGCATCGCGAGGATCTTGTGTTGGGCGAAAACTGGACCGTCGAGAGCCTGTGGCGTCCGTGAAGATCCTCTCGCTCGGCTCTAACCGCCGGCGAGAAAGCTGCTCACCTCCTTCGCGAATCTCTCCGGCGTGTCGTGCGGGATCCAATGCGACGCGTTCTCGACGCGCACGAGGCGAGCGTCGGGAATCTCGCGCGACAGCCTCTCGCCGTCGCCGATCGTCTGCCAGGGATCGTGCACGCCCCACAGACACAAGGTCGGCGCGCCGATCTCGCCATGCCTCTCGACCAGCATGGTCGTATGGTTGGTGTTGAGGCTGCTGGCATTGCGGATGATGGAGATCTTGCCTTCTTCGTCGCTGTAT
>NZ_JBOHJB010000052.1:0-21743 GCF_050728395.1 Methyloceanibacter sp. | reverse complement strand
ACACCGCGGCTCCGGACAGCTCCGGCACGAAGATGACCGTCGCGACTCGGCGGTAGGCCATGAAGGACAGCCCCTCGAGGAGCTCCTCGTCGGTCACCACCCGATAGTCGGCCGGCGGCAGCACATGATCGACGCCCGTCAGGCTGAAGGGCCGACGGAACGTGATGGTCTTTTCGGTCGTCCGTATCATCATGGAAATCCCTCCCCAAATTACGTGGTGAACGCGATGGCGCTCACCTACGACGTTCGGTTTCCGCGCTCCCGTCCATTCACGCCACGCGCCATATGCGCCTTGATGGCATCGGTCGCATCGGCCGTCACCTTGGTCGATAGCTCGCGCACCTCCTCGGCTTGCGCCGTCAACGCGCCGATCTGCTTGCGCCAATAGGCCGCGTGCAGCTCAACCATGTCGGAGAGGCTCTTGGCGCCGGCCAGGCTCTTGGCCAGGTCGAAGCTGGTCAAGACATTCCGCCGGGCGATATCGATGATCTTGCGGTTGAACGCGACGGCGCCTTGGCCGGCGGCGTCGAAGGATTTCTCGAACGTCGCCACGGAAGCGTCGAACGCATCGGTGGAGCGGTCATAGGCCTCGCGCGTCCGGTCTACGGTGTTCTCGGCAAGGGCGCGCACGCTCTGGGGAATGTCGGTGTCGAGGCCGAGCATGCCGAGCCTTTCGGTCACCTCACGATAATTGGCGCGAGCGTCGGCGGCGGCGGATTGGGGATGATAGGTGGCGGTCATGAACACACCTCTTGGGGGTTGGATCTCAGGCGATTATTCGCAGGCTGGGAAGCCGCGGGCCTCGAGCGCAAGTCGCGCTCGGCGTGCTGAGATGTTCGGGAAAGGGGGCGCGCACTTGATTAGGCGCGCTAGTCTTCACCGTCAGCGCCTGGGTCCGGCGTGCCAGTGCCGAAACTCTAGGCGCTGCCCAGACATAAAGCAAGCTCGGTGGGGAAAACCGTTATAGCGCCCCATTGCTTGATCGCGTGTTCGTCGATTTGCGCTACCGATGCGCTGCCTGAGCATGATTCGTTTTTTTGCGCTACCGCTTCGCTGCTTGAGCGCTAGGCGACCTCCATCGCCCAGAGGCGGCGGGCCTGAGGGATGCCGCGGAGCTCGTGTAGGCCGAGATCGGCTAGGGTGAGCTGCGAGCGGCGCGCCACCTCATCGCTCACCACCACCGGGCGCTTCAGCGACTTCGCCATGTCGGCGGTGCGCGCGACCTCGTTCACGGCGCGGCCGAGCACGCCGAATTTGAGCCGCTCCGGCGTCCCGGCATTGCCGAACACCACATCGCCGAAATGAACGCCGATGCCGAACTCGATGGCGCCGGCCTTGCCGCCGCCCTCGCGCTTCAGCGTGGCGAGCCGGTCGCGGGCGCCGGAGGCGGCCTGAAGCGCGAGCGCGCAGGCTTGCGTCCCGCCATTGTCGCCGGCGGGAAAGAAGGCGAGGATGGCATCGCCGATGATGTCGAGCACCTGGCCGCCCTGCTCCATCACCGCGCCGGCAGCGCAATCGAAGTAGGCGTTGAGCAGGTCGAGAAAGGCATCGACCGGGAGCTGATCGGCGAGGCCGGTCGAGTTGCGCAAATCGCTGTACCACAGCGCCGCGGCGAGCCGCTCGCCGTCGCCGCGCTTGATGGTGCCGGAGAGGATGCGGCCGCCGACCAGAGGCCCGTGAAAGGTGTTGAGCGCGTTCCGGGTGATCTGATCCTTGATGGCGATACGGAACACGAGCGCGAGCGGGGCGAGCACGGCGCGCATGGCGGCGACGTCGGTGTCGCTGAAGCCTTGCGGTGAGCGCGTCGACCATGAGGTGGCGAGCCCATCGAGCGATTGCGGATGGAGCTCGGCGCCGCCGAAGGCAACGATCAGCGCAAGATAATCGGTGAAGCCCTTCTCCTTCAGTTGCGCAAGGAGCGGGAAGCCGGCGACGGCGGGATCTTGGTCGAGGCGGAGCCGCCATTCGCGGCTGCCGTCCGAAAGCATGACGTAGAACGGGGAGAGCCGGAAATCCGAGCCGTCCTTGTCGACGAGCGCGGCGTAGCTCACCTCGGCGCCGGTCTCCCGCGTCCAGGTGATGCTCATGCCGTCGAACAGCGGGTGCAGGATGCGGAAGCCGACATTCATGCGGTCGATAGAGACGCCAGAGGCGATGAGCCGCTGCATCGCCACCTCGATGAGGCTGGTGAGCGGCTGATCGGAGATGCCCGAGGCGATGATCGAGGCCGGGATGTCGGGAACGTCGGGGAGCCTGGTCGGCTCGTGGTCAGCCATGATGGCGCCTCTTATCGGGGCATTGCGTGGCAATTTTAAGTGCGCAGAAAGAAACCCTCATGCTGAGGAGCGCTGCCCAGGCAGCGCGTCTCGAAGCATGGCCACCCTTCGAGACGGCCGCTACGCGGCTTCCTCAGGGTGAGGCGTGCATGACAATCCAGGGGGGATTTGAGCTACAGTCGCCGCCGAAATCCTAAGGGAGAATTGCATGAAGCGGATTGTGGTCGTGCTTGGCGCCGTGGCCGCGGTGCTGGCCGGCGCTTTTGCCCTCGTGTGGTTCGTGGCGGGGGTCGCGGACCGTATCGTGCAGAGCGGCATGACGCGGCAGATGGCGAAGGCCGCCCGCGCGCCCTATCTCAGCGACGATGCTCTGCACATTCTGTTGTGCGGCACCGGCTCTCCCATGCCGGACATGACGCGGGCGAACGCCTGCGCCGCGGTGATCGCCAACGGCCATGTGGTGGTGATCGATGCAGGGCCAGGCGCCTGGTCGCGGCTCGCCGCCGCCAACATCCCCGGCGCCAAGATCGACACCGTGCTTCTCACGCATCTGCACTCGGACCATATCGGCGATCTCGGCGAGGTCGCCACGCAAAGCTGGCTCGGCGGGCGGAAGGTGCCCCTCGAGGTGTATGGGCCGCCGGCGCCGCAAGCATCGGAGCGCACCACCGACGCCGAGGGCGAGACCTTCGGCATGTCGGGGACCGAGGAAGTGGTGAAGGGCTTCGCGCAAGCCTACAATTCCGACGCGGAGTTCCGCATCGCCCAAGGGCACGAACTGGTGCCGACCGAAGCCGCGCGCATGATCGGCCATGACGTAGCGCGGCCGGGGCCGGAAGAGGCGGTCACCGTCTACGATCGCGACGGGCTCAAGATCTCGGCCTTCCTCGTCAATCACGATCCGGTCGAGCCGGCTTACGGCTACCGCATCGAGTATGGCGGGCGGGCCGCGGTGGTGAGCGGCGACACGGCGCGCGTTCAGAACATGGTGCGGTTCGCCAAAGGCGCCGACGTGCTGGTGCATGAGGCGCTTTCCCGCGACATGGTGGAGATGCTGGCTTCCGCGCTCGATGCGTCGGGCAACAGCCGCGCCGGAACGATGGCGCGGCAGATCATCGCCTATCACACCTCGCCGGTGGAAGCCTCCTCCATCGCCAAGGAGGCCGCCGTTCCGCTGCTCGTGTTTACCCACGAGGTTCCGCCGCTCAGAAATGCGCTGATGCGGCACATGTTCCTGCGCGGGGTTGCCGACGCGCGCGGGCCCGGCGATACCATCCTCGGGCGTGACGGGCTGCTGATCTCGCTGCCCAAGGGCTCAAAGGACATCAAGACGAAGAATTTGTGGTAGCGCTTTTATATCTCCCCCTTGCGGGGAGGTCCGACACGCCTTTTTGGGCGGCGTTGGGGTGGGGGCATTGCGCTCAAGCAGCGTCACGGTAGCGCATACCGCAAAGCCATCACCCCACCCGGCCGCCGAGCGTTGCTCGGCGTCCACCCTCCCCGTCAAAGGGAGGGATGAAGTCTTCACTGCTCGTGAGATGCCGCGGGGTGACGCTTGCGCATATTGGCCGCGGTCAACAGCCTGCGCATCAGCCTCCGGCTGACTACATCTGACGGAAGGGGAGGATGGCATCATCCTCGTGGGGAGGTGGCTTCAGAAGGAGGCACCTCTATGAAGAAATATCTGATCGCAAGCCTGATCCTCGCCGCGACGACTGTGCCGTCGCTCGCCGCCGCGCAGCATTTCGTGGTCGAGGACACCGAGAAATATTGCAGCGTGATCGATGCGGCGCCAGCAAGGACCTCAAGATCCTTGGGCAGAAGCAGGGCTACGGCTCCCGCGCCCAGGCAGAGACGGCCATCAAGGACCTGAACTGCAAGGCGCTGCCAGGCTAGTCTAATAGACCCTCATCTCTCCCTCTTGGGGGCGGGAGGGATGACACGCTTTAGCGCTCAGCTGAGAGGAAGCAGCGGCTTTCGGTCTTGCCCCAGAAGAGCGTGCCCTGCCCCTGATAGTCCGTGGCAGTCTCGCTGTTCACGTCGCGTGAGACAATATAGCTCCGCAAGCTCGCCAGGCCGCTCTTCGACAAGCCCATGCGCCGCAGGGCGCAGCAATTGGCTGCAATTTCGTTGCTCTGCCCGGCGTGGTGGCAGCATTCGTGCTGCCTGACGAAGCTCTTGAAATAGGCGGGAGCCGACGCATAGCGGCTGTAATAGATGATGAGCGGGCGACCGCCGCGGTCGTGCGCCGCCTCGGCAAAGAAGTGCCTGGGGTGGCTCACGCCGGTGCGATAGATCTCTTGCACCGACTGGCGCTCGCCGGTCTTCGAGTTGACGCCGAGGCAGGCGGCAGCCGCAACCGGCGCATATGCGAAGACCGCGAGCGCCAAGCTCACCGCCGGCAGTGCTGTTGCAAGCCCTGGCATGGCGCAAGAGTCTGGCCCGCATTCCTTAGCGCGCCATTACCGACATTCGTTAGCGTCCATTAACCAGCGCTTGATCTATCCGCTCCGTGCGCGCGATCCCCCCACCCCGACGCCGCCCCGTCTTCGACGCGCCACCGCTTCGCTGCTTTAGCGCACGGGCGTCGTCGGACCTCCCCGCGAGGGGGAGGTTAGGATTCGTTGCGTTACGCCTTGGTCTTCGACCTCGGCTTCAGTTTGGGCTTTGCCGTGTCGCCTTCCACTTCGGTGTCGTCGGGAAGGTGCAGCTGATGCATCACCCGGTGGAACACCGGCGACAGGATCAGGCCGGTCACGCCGACCAGCAGCAGGCCCGAATAGAGCGCGTAGATGCCTTCGAACAGCTCGCTGCTCTCATGCTTGGGTGGGCCGTAGGGGCCCATGCCGCCGAGGATCATCGCGGCGTGGCCGAAGGACTCGGTCCAGTCGAGTTCCTCGAAATGGTGATAGCCGAGCATGCCGGCAAACAGCGATATGAGCACCACGAGAAGCGCGATCCCGACATTGATGGCGAGCCTGCGCACGAACAGCCAGCGCGGGGCGAGCGGCTCCTCGCGGCGCTCGAGCGGCGAGAAAATGCCCAGCCAACGGCCGGTCTTGGTCTTCGTGTCTGCCATGCGTCCTATCTAGCGCAGAACATGACGTTTCGGCGACTGCTCTTGCGACGCATGGACGGCGGCTCCGCATCCCGGCAAGATCGCCGCAAGCCACTATCCCGCCGCTCAGGAGAGCTCCATGCAAGACCGCCCCACCAAGACCTCACCCGACCTCTTCGCCCCGATCGAGGTCGGACCCCTCGAATGCCCCAACCGCATCGTCATGGCGCCCTTGACGCGGAGCCGCGCCGGCGCCGGCAACGTCCCGACCGCGCTCAACGCTCTCTATTATGCGCAGCGCGCAAGCGCGGGGCTGATCATTTCGGAGGCGACGCAGGTCGCTCCCGAAGGCCAGGGCTATATCTCGACCCCAGGCATCCACAGCGCCGAGCAGATCAAAGGCTGGCAATGCGTGACCGACGCAGTCCAAGTCGCCGGCGGCCGCATCGTGCTCCAGCTTTGGCATGTCGGGCGCATCTCGCACCCATCTTTCCAGCCAGGCGGCAAGCTGCCGGTGGCCCCCTCCGCGATCAGGCCGAATGTGCAGGCCTACACGGCCAACGGCTTCGAGCCGATCCCCACGCCGCGCGCGCTCGAGACCGCTGAGATCCCCGGCGTCGTCCAGCAATACGCGCGAGGGGCGCGCAATGCGCTTGCCGCAGGCTTCGACGGCGTCGAGGTGCATGGCGCGAACGGCTATCTGATCGATCAGTTCCTGCGCGACAGCACCAACAAGCGCACCGACCAATATGGCGGCGGAATCGAGAACCGCAGCCGCTTCCTGCTCGAAGTGGTCGATGCTGTCACCGCAGTCGTTGGGCCTGAGCGCACCGGATTGCGCATCTCGCCGCAGAACGGGCAGAGCGATATTTCCGACAGCGACCCGCAGCGCCTGTTCAACCACGTGGCCTCGGCGCTCTCAGGCAAGGGCATCGCCTATCTGCATGTGATCGAGGGCGACACCGGCGGCGTGGCCGTGCCGCCCTTCGACTATAAAGAGATCAAGCGACGCTTCGGCGGCATCGTCATCGCCAATAACGGCTTCGACAAAGCGCGCGCCAACGAGGCCATCGCAGAGGGCAGAGCCGATCTCATCGCCTTCGGCAAGCCATTCATCGGCAACCCCGACCTCGTGACGCGGCTCTATCTCGACGCGCCGCTCAATCCAGCCAACCGCGAAACTTTCTATGGCGGCGCCGATCAGGGCTATACCGACTATCCGCTGTTGCGCGGGGTCGAGCCGCATGCCTGCTACTGCGAGGATGCCGAGCGCGCCTGGGGGTGATGGGGGTTAGACGCGGCCGACCAAAGTGCGCCTGAAGGGAGGGTTTTTGGAGGATGGTACTCAGCCCGGACTCTTCTCGCGCTTGCCTGTCTGGTCACAGCCAAGTCCAGGAGACTCAAGACAGGCTTTGACAGCTTCGATTTGACCAGCATTGCCGCACTGGCCAGCCGAGTATGCATCGAGCAGTTGACGGGATGAGTCGGATAGCAGCCAACCCAATGGTGCGTGGGTACTGTGACCCGCAGGCAGCATGCATTGGCCAAAATGGAAGTAGGCGCCACCCATGCGCTTGGCTTGTGCCTCAAGGTTGACGAATGCCTGTCTGCCAAGAGCACCGCGCAGATTCATCATCGTTCGCATTGGCATGAATAGCTGATGCCCGCCGGGCCCGCTCGTTCCAGCATAAGGCTCCCCGCGCCAACCATCCTGAGAGCGCGAAAAGTCTGGATCGCTGGTGATCTGGATAACAATTGGGACCAACTTGTTTTCTCGAAATGCCGGTTCGAGGTCTGCCATGATCTGGGTCAGGGTCACAGCGCCGAAGTTGTCAAAATAGCCGCCGTCAACCACACTTCGCACTGTCCCTTCCTCATCGATCCTCGCTGTGCCGGACGGCCCAATTACCGGAAATCGAGCGCTGACGTCAGCTGCGGAACTGGCAACAAGGTCACGTTTTTCACACCTCATAATATCGGCAATATCGGCAACGTAGCAGTTCGGACCATTGTTGCAGTCAAGCCTAAGGCTGCTCGCCACCGCTCGCCCTCCGGTCTCGACGACGGTGCCGTTCAGGACCAGCGCAGGCCATCGGGGTCCACTCTTCCAAAGCTTTAGGAAGCCCTCTTCGAGGCTGACCGGACACGGCTTAGGCTTCCCGGAGGGCTCCTTATTGAGCATACGACCGCATGCTTGATCGAAGGACCCCGACCACGCTCTTTCCAGGGCCTCGGCCCTATCAGACAACGGCAACCCAGGAATCAGGTCGCGTATGAACATCGACGCGAGCAGCGGCGAAAGGAAATCTCCAGACGCAGCCGCTTTCGCGATCTCCTTGATCTTGGTGCCGTCATCAGGGGCCGCCGCGAGCGCCGCTCGATAAAAGAGTGCACCTACAGAGCCTCCCGAAACGCCGCTTATGAGGAACAGCCTTTTGTTGAAGGTTGGGATTGTCGAGCTGAGTTCGCCCAATACACTCGCGGTCCAGTAGGCGGCTCGGCTGCCCCCTCCTGCGGTGGCCACGAAAACGATGGGACGTGGGGAGTTGCGATCCTCATCGCTTGCGGCAAACTCAGACAGAAGGTCAGAGGCGGTTGCTCTGCCACGCACTGCCTCCTCTGTATTGTCCAGGAAGCGCACACGATGGACGTCTAGAAAACTCAGAGCGAGGGTGGCGAATGCAAGAACCAAAAACCAAGGAAGATTTGACACCCTGTTCAGCATGGCGACTCCCGTCCCAATGAGCAGCAGTACCGTCAGGGCTAGCATCGCTACTGGGAAGGGCCCGAAAAGCGCTCCGAACGTCAGAGGCCACGCTGCAGCAATAATCACGCTCGCAACAACCCACACGACAAGTATCGGAAGCAGTACGTGTCCTCGGAGCCGTTCCTTGAGGTCTGCCCAATCCGTCATCGGGTCTTTCGCAGCCAACTTTCTCTGCACTTCCTGAGCAAACCCCAACGTCTTGGCCAGTGGCCGAAGGTTCTTCTCCGACGACCATTGAGCCACTTTCCGAGTCGCGCGCAGGAAGGGGAGGATCACGACGGCGAGAAGAAGCGCTAATCCGAGGCAGATGAACGCATTATCGATGCCGTCTTTGCCGGCGAACACGACAAACCCGGCGGCGACAATGATTGGCACCAGGATTCCAAGAAAGCGGGGCGCCCACTCGCGTACCCGATAAATGTTGGCAACACGCTGCTCAGCATCTGCTCTCGCCTTCTTGGAACCTTTAACCAAAGGCGACCGGGGAAATTGCCTTCGATACTGAAGAAGAACGTCTTCTTCCTTTTCAAAACGGAAGGCCGACGAAACCCAGCACGTTATCCAAACCATTGCAGCAACGGCGAACGTCGCGGCATAGAACCAAAAGGGTCTTGAATAGTCGGCCGACAGGTCCTCAAGCGCGTACTCGAGAAGTACATCGCGTCCCTGCTCTGTCGCTGTTTCGAACAGCAGCGCTGCGAGGACCAGAACAGTGAGCAAGCCGATTCGAGACGGCTTCAAGCCGATCCACAAGTCGTATGCTCGGGACCGCAACCATCCGTTGAAGCGGGCAATCATCGCCGTGCCCTGTGACCCTAGAATTCACAGACAACAGAATGACGTCGTTCAGCATACTACAACTACCACAGATTGAAATCTCGTTGAGCGTCGCCAGGACCAAAGGCGTGCGAAGGACGGGTTGCAAATTCGCGAAGTGGAGTCGAAGGGGGCGGCTTGTTGCGGAGGTTTGGGTTCACTCGTGTCGGTTCAGCGAAAATGAACGGCGGTCGCGCCGCTTTCCAGGTGTCGTTTCATAGGAGTCGGTATCTCGATATCGATCTCGAGCCGAGAGACCATCTCGCCGCGATCGATCTTCAGTCGAACCTTATCGGGATCCACGGCGACGTGCTTGTTGATGGCAGCGAGAATATCCTCGTGAAGCATCGGGATAAGATCGGGATTGCCGCCGGCGCACCGTTCGTGCATCAGCAGGACCTGCAATCGATGGTGAGCGGTGGTGGCCGATCGCTGCCGACCGAACAGATCCGCGAGCCTCATGCCGCCCTCCGTCCCAACAATTTGCTGAACAGCGTGGCCCGGCCGCTCGGTACGACCAGTGGAACCTGCTCGCCCCGGAGCCTGCGAGCTGCATCGTTGTACGCGCGTGCCGGGGCACTCGCCGGATTGTTCAGCGTCACCGGCGAACCCATGTTCGACGCATGCAAGACGTCCTTGCTCTCGGGAACGATGCCAAGCAGAGGTATGCAGAGGATCTCCAGGACGTCGTCGATGCACAGCATCTCACCGCGTTCCGCCCGAGTTGGGTCGTACCGGGTCAAGAGAAGGTACTTGTCCATCGGCTCGCCGCGTTTGGCCTTGTCGGTGGTCGAGTCGAGCAAGCCGATAATGCGATCGGAATCGCGGACCGAGGACACCTCGGGATTGGCCACTACCACGGCGAGGTCGGCGTGGCGCATGGCGAGCGAGGCCCCCCGCTCGATACCCGCCGGGCTGTCGCAGATGACCCAATCGAACGACGGCCGCAGCTCGCCGATCACGCGTTCGACACCCTCATCCGAGAGCGAGTCCTTGTCGCGCGTCTGGGAGGCGGCGAGCAGGAACAACGTATCTATTCTCTTGTCGCGAATGAGCGCTTGAGAGAGCCTGGCGGTGCCCTGAACGACGTGAATGAGGTCGAAGACCACTCTCCGTTCCGCCCCCATGACGAGATCGAGATTGCGCAAGCCGACGTCGAAATCGACGACGGCGACGCGCTCGCCGGCGCGCGCCAGAGCGGCGCCAAGCGCTGCGGTCGACGTTGTCTTGCCGACGCCTCCCTTTCCGGATGTCACCACCACCACCTGGGCCATTTGCATGCTCCTTTGGTTCAGTTCATGGTTATGATCTTCAGCTCGTCCCCTTCGAGCCACGCTTGTATCGGTGCCTTGCGAAGATGAGGCTCGACTTCGTCGGCGACGATGTAGTGGCCGTCGATGGCGATGAGCTCGGCGTCGAGCCGGCGACAAAAAATTCTCGCCCGCTGATTGCCGTAGGCACCAGCCAGGACTCTTCCGCGCAACGTTCCGTAAACGTGAATGGAACCGGCGGCGATGATTTCCGCGCCAGAAGCCACCGACCCGACAATCGTCACGTCGCCGTCAGGGTGAACGATCGCTTGGCCCGAGCGCACTGGAGCATCGATCAACAGCGAGCTCACCGGCTCCGGCGCGGGAAGTTGAACCGGGGGCGCCCCCGCCGCATCGGACTTGCCGGCCTGCCCTCGCACCAAGGATGGAACCCGGCCATCGACATCGGCTGGATTTGCTCCCTCGACACCGAGAATGCGCATGTCACGCCTGCTCAGCTCGTCCAAGAGACCGAGGAATGTCTGCTTGGTCAGCGAGAGGCCTGAGACATCGATCACCACCGACTTGCCGGCGAAAAAGCCTGGCGAGCGGGCGAGCAAAGCATCCACCTCGGCAAGCCAAGCATCGATAGGGGCTTCCGGCCTGACCACCAGAGCGTGGAAAGAGCCGCCGCGAAATTTGAACGATGGCCGCGCCGTTGACATCTCGTTAACCCTCAACGCCGATAGGACGGCCATATGGTTAATGAGGGGTTAATTTCGGCGCCTGCCGGAATAGAAAAAGCGACCCGCTCGCCGCACGGCAGGGCCGAGTAAAAAGCGCACGCGAAATGTCCGCTAGGGGTGAGTAGCCGACCGCCATAGGCTGATTCGGCTGGTCCGCTTATTGGCGTACTTCGAACGTAATGCCACGCTCGGCTTAAGTCCGCTATGTGCCATTAACGGACGTCACTCTTGTTCGATCAGTCGTGGCGGAAACCACGCGCCGCTCACGATGTCTTGCGATGGGCCGTAGAAGCGGTAGGTGAGGTTATAGGGCTGACCTTTCGGCGTCGGCAGCCAGTTAGGCTCAGGCAATTCTTCCGGTTTTTTCGGCGCGAAGGCGAGCGTGAGCGACCCATCGGCGTTGAGCTCAAGCCCAGACTGCTTGTTGAGGAGGAAGCGGTTGAGCGGATTGGGAATGACTTGAAACTTAGCGCTGTCGACCGCGATCACGGACCAAAAATATCCAACCTTGCTCGCCGGTAGCGCGTCCTTGGGATAGGTCTGGGTGTAGGTCTTGCTGCCGTCGAGCTTCTCGACCATGAAGTAGACGACCTCCTTCTGGTTGTTTGCCCAGATACCGGCGAAGTTGGCGATTGAACGGATCTGGTGGTCGCTGCCGTAGTTTCCGGTGACGCGAGGACGCATCCAACCATTGCCTGTCGCACCCATCTTTGGGATGGCAGCCATGAAGGCTGGTATGGCCTTGGTGCGAATGACCTCATCGACATGGGCGCGTTGAGCGGGATCCTTAGCCGCTTCGCCAACGGCGAGTGCCTTGCTCTGCATCTCCGCCATGCCCTCATTGATGTCGGGCTCGCTCGCAAGAATTTCTGCCGTCTTGTCGACGGCCTCCACCCCGGGAAGCTCCGTGATGGGGAAGTCGAACTTCACCACCGGCCCTTCGACCGTAGGCGAGCCGGTAGCCTTCATCGTTATCCGGTTTTGCAGCGCAATGGCTTCATCGGGATTGGGGCCGAGTTCGACGCGCAACAAGATGCGTGACCTCTTGTTGGGCAGGTCGATCCGTTGCACAATCTCAGGGAGCGCCACGTCCGCGCCTTTGAGGCAAAGCGCGAAATTGCCGAAGGGATGGTCGGGAAAGTTTCTTTCATTGATATTGGTGGTCACCTCACCCCAGCCGTTGAGCACCTGGACGGTGTAATAGCGGCCTTTGATCTCAGGCAGATTGATGAGCGTGCAGCTTGACTGATCGACTGCAATCCAGGCCTCGCTGTAAGCGACATCGAGATTTGGGTTGGCCCATGTCACGCCGCCCGGCTTGCGGTGAATGATTTGGTTCCACTTGAAGCCTTCGTCGAGGTCGAGGCTCTCCTGTCGGAGGACCAACCAGCGGCTAAGCATGTATTGGTAGCTGTCGACGATGTCCTGATCGGTGGGAGGGGCTGCATGTCCGACTGACGGAAGGGTGGTTGCACTAGCCAACATGGCAATTGCCACAACAAGCCCGCGCATCGTCTTTCTCCTGGTTCGTTAGGTGACCGTCTCAACGAGTCAGGCCAAGCCTGCTACCAATTCAGAACCTAGCTAACAGGCGTCAGCTCAGGAAACTTCCAACTGCCCTCGAGAATCTCCGGTCGCGGACGATAAAGCCGCACCGTATAGTTCCAGCCCTTCGTGATCGGCAGACAATTCGGAATTTTCCCGTCGCAGCCGCCAAACTGGATCGCGAATGAACCATTGTCGCTTTTCTTCGCCGTGATGTTATTAAGCGAATAGGCGTTGTACGGATTGGCCTGCAGGTAGCCTTCCGCATCGTAGACGGTGACCGACCAGAATCCGTCTACGGGCACATCTTTGACGTTGAGCTTGTACACGGTCGTCCCGTCGTTCTTTGGAGGCGTGACATTGAGATAAATGGCGTCCTTTGCCGGATTGCCGCCCCAGGCCGCCGCCGCGCCGATCAAGTGGCGCACGGGGTCGACCTCGCTCTTGGTGCCGAAAGCGCCCTTAAAGTCCTCGAGCGTGGAGGCAACCACCAGGAGCGCATCGCGGACCTTCTTCTGGCTTGCCTGGTCCCAGTTCTGAATCTCAAACTTGCCTGGACCGCCAGGCTGCTCGACCTTGATCGCGTCCTGCAGCGCATGGACCTGCTTGAGGTCCTCGGGATCGTTTGGGTCAGCGAGGAGGCGGATCGCAGTGACCACATAGCGGGTGCCGACGTCTTCCTTGGTCAGTGTGTGACTGCCGGCGCCGTAGTAGACCGCCGGCGTGTATTCGTCCTGGTTAAGTATCTGCAACGACATGAACCTCCTGCCAGCGTCGGGGAGCGTGATGGTCACCGGTCCGGCATCGAGATCAAAGACACCGCCGCCATAGAGCGTATCGCGGTTGAGGCGGATGACAGTCTGGTTGTCGATGGGCGCAGGCTCCCGATTGTAGCCAATCTTGCCGAAGCCGAAGTCCTTGATGACGCCCCCGAAATAGAGATCGCTTTCTGCCCGCACGAAATTGTCGACGGTTACCGGTATGGTATCGGCAGCGGGCGATGGGACATGCGCAGCAACTACTGCCGCTAGAGCCAAGCCATATGCGGCAAGCCTTCTACTGTGCATCATACGCCTCCTTCTCACTCGCTGAGCTGGCGCTCAGAACTTGAAGCTAGCGGAGGCGACCACGGTATCGCCTTCCAGCGTGTTCTCTGCTCCGAACTCGTGATACCACTTGGCAATCAGCGTAAGCGCCGTCACAGGATTGGAGCCAATTGTGTAAGTGACGATTGGTCCGGCGCCGTAGACCTCCGATTTGAAGCTGCCGAACCGCGCGCCGGCCCCGCTGTCCCCCGTTGTCTGGATCATCGCGTAGGCCACCGCGCCGACACCCAGCGCACCGAAATTTTTGGTGATCGAGCTATCGATGTGGAGAAGATCTCCACTTGTATAATTCGTGTCCGGGTTCTCAAAATTTATGGCATAGGCGAACGCTGCCGAAGCCTGCCATTGCGCCTCGGGATCGAAATAGGTGATGGCCGCGGTGGGAAAGACCGACCAATGGTTGAGGCCGGTATTAGCAAGGTCGCGCTTGTCGTATTTGCCGGTAGGGACAAAGCCTGTCACGCCAGCATTCCACCACCAATTGCCAGTGTGCCAGCCGAGCGTGATCGGCGTAATGCCCGTATCGCCGAAATTGGTCTCGGCATCGCCGAAGGTGATGTCGAATGGTCCAAAAGTTCTGCCCAGTGGACCTGTAAAGTTTGGAACTGTTAGACCAACGTCCGTGTCCATCGACATGAAGGCTGGAGCCGCACCGAAGGCGAATGTGCCGCCGAGGACCTTCCATTTAGTGACGTAAGTGAGGGGCAGAAAGTCCGCCGTAAATTTTGCATCGACACCAAGTTGAACGGCCCCATTGAACACGAGGGCATTTGCACTTCCCTGGTAGTGATAGACGTCGTTGAGGACGTACAGTCCAGGGACCGTTGGCACGATCCCGGCGTAAACATCTCGAAAGCCCTTGGGATATGGGCTCGACCCGAACTCAGCAGCCTTTACGCCGGGTACAAGGATCATCAAGCCAACAAGGAAACCGATCCCCCTAGTCGGCCAAGCGCTCACTCTGGAAGTTAGCCCCAGCGACACACGACGCCCATACACGGCACGATCCCCGAGATCAGTGTACAACGTTTGATTAGCTAAACGGGTCGTACGGCAAACCTTTTGAAGAGCAGATGTTGCCCTAGAGCAACAACGTCCGCTATGGGCATTAGCTGACCGCCACAGGCTGATTCAGCATGTCCGCTTATTGGCGGACTTCTGACGTGATTTACGCTCGGCCTGCGGCCGCTTGCTGCCACAAGGAGACGTTGGCGTCCCGAGCGTCGCCGCACCAGCTTTCATTCGGCGCATGTCAACACTGCCTTCGACCTGTCCTCTCCTTGCGGACCGACCGGTTGAAGATCATAATGACGACAACTCAGGAAGTGCCGCCATGCACGAAGCGCGGATCGAGTTCCTGCAGCGCATGCCCGTTTTCGGCGGAGTCCGGGCCGACATCCTCCAATTCTTGCTCGGCTTGTGCCCGGTCGCGTCCGTCCCGGCGAATGCGTACTTTTTCCGCGAGCACGACAAAGCCGATTCGATGTTCGTGCTCGAAGCGGGCAAGGTCGCCGTGCTGAAATCCTGGCGCGGACAGGAGTACCTGCTCGGAACCCTGAAGGAGGGAGATTGCTTCGGGGAGATGGCGGTGATGGACCTCTGTCCGCGCAGCGCCTCAGTCCGCGCGGTCGAAGATTGCACCGCCATCCGTCTTTCGGCGGCCAGCCTCCACCAGGTCTACGAGCTGGATCTCAAGCAGTTCGCGCTGATCCAGATGAATATGGGCCGGGAAGTGACCCGGCGGCTCCGTGAAGCGGACAACCGGCTGTTCGCCAGGATGGGGCCCGATGCGGACATGAGCAAGTTGTCCTGGTCGGCCGAAGACGCGCCGGGCCGCTTGTCGCGATGGTCGGCTTGACGCCGCCGCCTTCACCGACGCTCGTCTCGTCAAACTCGGGTCCGTCGGCGGCGCTCTCTCACTCATGTCAGCTCCGTTGAACCTGGGCGCCTCTCGAAGCATAGGCATCCCTTCCGGGGATCGAGGCGCATCTTGACATTCGTCGAGTGACGAATTATCATATTCATCGCTATTCACAGAACCAGCGAGCCACCTCCGATGAGACCGCAGGCCAGAACCAAACCCGACGATACCCGCGCCCGGATTGTGGAGACCGCGGATGTGCTGTTTCGCCGGCTGGGATTTGCCAAGACCGCGGTGGCCGACATTGCGGCCGAACTTCAGATGTCGCCGGCCAATGTCTACCGCTTCTTCCCATCCAAGACCGCGATCGTCCAGGCGATCTGCCAGCGCTGCCTGTCGGAGGTCGAGGAGAATGCCTGGGCGATTGCGCGCTCAAAGGCCCCCGCCTCCCAGCGCATTGAGCGGCTGGTCCTCGAAATCCTGGCGTATCACAAGGAAAATCTGCTCACCGATCAGCGCGTCAACGACATCGTGCTGATCGCGCTCGAGCAGAATTGGGATGAGATCCTCGCCCATAAGGAAACCTTGCGCACCGCCATGGAGCTGATCTTGCGTGACGGTATCGAAGCAGGCGAGTTCGAACCTGCCGATCCGCGCGAGGCTTCGCACGCCATCATGCGGTCCCTGGTCGGCTTTTGCCACCCAGTGCTGGTCGCCCAGTCCCTTCAGGACGGAAACGATGTCGAGGCTGAAGCCCGGGCATCGGTCCGCTTTCTGCTCCAAGCCATCACCCCCCGCAGGTAGGTCCATGCCGCATTCAGCTCACGCCGACTTGCGCCCACGAAGTGACGATATTCGTCTTTCGTCATTCATCACAGACATGCGTGAAGGAGCAGCCGCCATGCCCTCGTCGTCACTCTCGTTGCTGCGCGCCGTGGCCGTCATCGCCGTCCTTCCCCTGCTCGCGGCGTGCGACGATCAGGCGGCGTCGGCGACCGCCACGCCTGAGCGACCGGTGCAGGTTCAGCGCGTCGCCTTCGAGAACGAGAATGCCACGCGCGAGTTCGTGGGCGTGGTGCGCGCCCGCTACGAGACCGATCTCGGCTTCAGGGTCGCCGGCAAGATCGTCAGCCGCGTCGTCAATGTCGGCGACCGCGTGCAAGTCGGCGACGTGGTGGCGCGGCTCGATCCGCAGGACCTGAAGTTGCAGGTCGAGAGCGCCGAGGCAGAGTTCGCCGCGGCGACCTCAAGTCTTCAGCAGGCCGCGTCGGATTTCGAACGCTATACCACGCTGAAGACGCGCGGCTGGGCCTCGATCGCCGACTTCGATCGCAAGAAGGCGGCGAAGGATGAAGCCGAAGGACGCCTGGAGCGTGCCAAGCGCTCTCTCGACCTCGCGCACAACCAGCTCGACTACTCCGACCTCAAGGCCGATGCCGACGGCGTGATCACGGCAACGCTCGCCGAGCCCGGCCAGGTCGTCGCCATCGGCCAACCGGTGGTGCGGCTCGCCCACCGCGGCGAGAAGGAAGCCGTCGTGGCGCTGCCGGAGACCTGGCTGGCCGAAGCGCGCCGCGCGAAAGCCACGGTTCAGTTGTGGTCGGGACCGGGGCGGAATTTCGCCGCTCGGCTGCGCGAGCTGTCGCCGCAGGCCGACGCCGCGACCCGGACTTACGCCGCGCGCTTTACCATCGACAATCCCGACGACTCGGTCGCACTCGGCATGACGGCGACGGTGACGCTATCGCACTCCGCCAATGTCTCGGTGGCGAAGCTGCCGCTCGCGGCGATCCTCAACCGTGGGACCGGCCCATCGGTCTATGTGGTCGACACCTCCGGTGCGCTCGAGCTCAGACCGGTGAAGGTAGCCTCGTTCACCGAGGACACGGCGCTGGTCACCTCCGGCGTCAGCAACGGCGACCGGATCGTCAAGCTCGGCGTGCAGAAGCTCGACGTCGGTGAAAGAGTCCGTGCCGTCGGTGAGCAATAAAGGATGACCGTGCTGTCTGCGTGAGCCGCGGCCAGGAGGAGAACTGGGTCATGAGGCGCTTCAATCTTTCGGAATGGGCGATCACGCATCAGTCGCTGGTCCTGTTCATGATCCTGCTGCTCGGCGCGGCCGGGGCCTACTCCTACTTCAACCTCGGCCGTGCCGAAGATCCCTCCTTCACCATCAAGACCATGATCGTGAACGTCGCCTGGCCCGGCGCCACGGCCGCGGAAATGCAGACCCAAGTCGCCGACAAGATCGAAAAGAAGCTGCAGGACCTGCCCTATCTCGACCGCGTGCAGAGCTATTCGCAGCCGGGAGTTTCTTTCATCCAGGTGTTTCTCCGGGACACAACTCCGCCCGCCAAGGTCAAGGATCTTTGGTACCAGGTGCGCAAGAAGGTGGGAGACATCAAGGGCGCTCTGCCTGCCGGCATCATCGGCCCCAATTTCGACGACGAATACGGCGACGTCTATTCCGTCATCTACATGCTGACGGCCGATGGCTTGAGCCTCGCCGATCTCAAGGCGCGTGCCGAGGATATCCGGCAGAGCCTGCTGCGCGTCCCCGACGTCAACAAGGTTGATATCATCGGCGAGCGCCCGCAGAAGATCTTCATCGAGTTCAGCCACGCAAAGCTCGCCACCCTCGGCATAACCCCGCAGCAGATCTTCGACAGCGTCGCCAAGCAGAACGCCGTCGTGTCCGGCGGATCGGTCGATACGTCGGCCGACCGTATCAATGTGCGGGTCACCGGCGCATTCTCCGGCACTGAGGCCATCGCCGCCGTGCCGGTGCAGGCGGACGGGCGTGTGTTCCGGCTCGGCGACATTGCCTCGGTGAAGCGCGGCTACGAAGACCCGCCGACCTTCATCGTGCGCGAGGGCGGCAAGCCTGCCCTTGGGCTCGGCGTCTCGATGGCGGACGGGGCAAACATCATCACGCTTGGGGAGAACCTGAAAGAGGCGATGAAGTCGGTCACGGCGGAGCTGCCGGTCGGTATCGAGGTCACCCAGATCGCCGATCAACCCCACATCGTCGATGAGTCGGTATCGGAATTCATCAAGAGCTTCGGCGAAGCGCTCGCCATTGTCTTGCTCGTGGGCTTCCTGTCGCTCGGCTGGCGCACCGGCATTGTCGTCGCGTTGTCGGTGCCGCTCGTCCTCGCCATCGTGCTTCTCGTCATGTACGGCGCCGGGCTCGACCTGCACCGGATCACGCTCGGCGCGCTGATCATTGCTCTGGGGCTGCTCGTCGACGACGCGATCATCGCTATCGAGATGATGGTGGTGAAGATGGAGCAGGGATGGGACCGCGTGCGCGCGGCGACTTACGCCTGGACCTCGACCGCCTTCCCCATGCTGACCGGCACGCTGGTCACCGCCGCGGGATTCTTGCCGGTTGGCTTCGCCAAGTCGAGCGCCGGCGAATATGCCGGAAGCATCTTCTGGGTGGTCGGGCTGGCGCTGATTGCCTCCTGGATCGTGGCGGTGGTGTTCACGCCCTATCTCGGGCTGAAGCTCCTGCCGGATTTCGCCAAGCACCGGGCTCACGACAATCCCGATGCGATCTACGACACCAGAATCTACCGCACGCTGCGGCGCCTGATCGAACGTGCCTTGCGCTGGCGGAAGACCGTGGTCGCCACCACGGTTTTCATGTTCTTCGCCGCCGTGACAGGTTTCGGGCTGGTCCAGCAGCAGTTCTTCCCGACCTCGACAAGGTCCGAATTGTTCTTCGAGATGCGGCTCCCGGAAGGTACGGCGATCGGCGTCACCGACAACGCCGCGAAGAAGGCCGAGAGCATGCTTGCCGGCGATCCCGACATTGTCACCTACACAACCTATGTCGGCCAGGGTTCGCCGCGCTTCTGGCTTGGCCTCAATCCGGTGCTGCCAAACCCGAATTTCGCTCAGATCGTCATCGTCACCAAGGACCTGGAGGCCCGCGAGCGGGTCAAGGCCCGGCTCGAGAAAGCCCTTGCCGGCGGGGCGCTGCCAGAAGCGCGGACCAGGGTGGACCGTTTCGTGTTCGGTCCGCCGGTCGGCTTTCCCGTGCAGTTCCGCGTGATCGGGCCCGATCCGATGAAGGTGCGCGAGATCGCCGAGCAGGTCCGCCAGGTCATGGCGGCAAATCCCAAGATCATCGACCCGCATCTCGACTGGAGCGAGCAGGTGAAGTCGATCCGCCTCGAGGTCGACCAGGACCGCGCCCGTGCGCTTGGGCTGACGCCGCAGGACGTGGCGCAGACGTTGCAGACCCTGCTCTCGGGACTCACCATCACCCAATATCGCGAGGGCATCGAGCACATCGACGTGGTGGCGCGCGCCGTCCCGAGCGAGCGCCTCGAGCTTGGCCGGCTTCCGGCGCTGACCATCACCACAAGAAACGGCGTGCCAGTGCCGCTGTCGCAGATCGCGCGCCTCCACTACGAATTCGAGGAACCGATCCTGTGGCGCCGCAACCGCGACCTCGTGCTCACCGCGCGCGGCGACATTGTCGACGGCGTGCAAGCGCCCGACGTCAGCACCGAGGTTCTGGCGAAGCTCGGCGGGATCGAGGATGCGTTGCCCTATGGCTACCGCATCGAGACCGGCGGCTCGATCGAGGAAAGCGCCAAGGCGAATGTGGCTCTGGCGGCTGTGTTCCCAGCCATGGCGGTGGTGATGCTGGTGTTTCTGATGATCCAGCTGCAGAGCTTCTCGCGCTTGGCCTTGGTGTTCGTAACGGCGCCACTCGGGATCATCGGCGCCACCGGGGCTCTGCTCCTGTCCAACCAGCCGTTCGGTTTCGTTGCCCTACTCGGCCTCATCGCGCTTGCCGGGATGATCATGCGCAACACCATCATCCTGGTCGATCAGATCGACCACGACATCGCTGCCGGCCACGGCCGGCACCGCGCCATCATCGACGCCACGGTGCGGCGAGCGCGTCCGGTGTTGCTGACGGCGCTTGCCGCCATCCTCGCCATGATTCCGCTGGCACGCAGTATCTTTTGGGGACCAATGGCGATCACCATCATGGGCGGCCTGTTCGTGGCGACCTTGTTGACGCTGCTGGTCGTGCCCGCGCTCTATGCGCTGTGGTTCCGGGTGCGCGCAGACGAGTCCGCCGATAATTCCGTCGAACGTCTGCGACTGACCGATCGGATCGGCCGGCGCCCAATACCCATGCCGATCGCAGCGGAATAGCCGGCTTGCCCGGCGTTTCCCTCTCCTCGCGGGGAGGAACGCGTGTCGCAGACCGTCACTGCGGCAGGTAGACGCCGTCGGCTCGGCAGTAGTCCCTTACAGCCGGCTGCTCCTCGTCGCTCTCGGCGACCTTGATGGGCAGGAACTCCGTGGACCCGCCCTCAGGCTTGGCAAACATCCCCACGAACCTCTTGCCGTTGACGAAACCACACACCGCGATCTCGCGGTCCTTGTTGGTGCCGGCGCGGTAGCTGGTTCCGAAGCTGGCCGACGCCGGGTCCTTCAGACTTGCCGCTATGCCCTTCTGCACAAGCTTGACTTGCGCCGCCGCCAAATTCACGGAGCGGAGCGGGCCCTGAAAGGACAAGTCCGGAGCGTTGCTCTCGGCCTCGCGTTGTTGCCTGGAAATCTCGTTTTGCGCCGCGCAACCGCACAGAACCAGCACGGCGAAAACCGCGATCAAGAGCCGCATTCCCGTCCCCTCGTCTCCCCGCCACGGCACATGGGACCGGCCGAAGGTACCCCAATTGGCGCTTCGATCAATCCGGCATCAGGGCCCGGCGACAGTTCGACACGTCGGGTTGCCAGCGTCCCGCCGCTTTGGCAAAACAAACGGCAGCGGACCCTGTTCCATCCCCGGGGAGAGGCATGCTTCGAGCTGCGAAGGGTGTTGTGCTCGGCATTGTTGCCTTGGCGGCTCCGTGGCCCCTCGCCGCCATTGCGGCTGAGGACTGCGAGGTCATCTCGGCAACCCATAGCGCCGACACCAAAGGCGAGGCTTTGCACATGTCGCGCGCTCTTGCCGACAAAAGCGCCGATGAGCTACGGCGCAAGCGCGGCTGGAGCCGCATCAGCATGAGCCCGCAGAAGGTGAGCCCCGATCCGTTCTGGAAGAGGGTGCGGCCGGTGGTGCCGGAGGATGTCGTCTATGCGACATTCGTCACGGCCAAGACCTACACCACCTGCTTTACCGGCGTGGTGGTCAATTATGTCTGCACCTCGGGTTCGAAGGTCTGCCGCAATTAGGCTGTGCGGGTGGTTGCCGGATTTTTGGCTCGCTCCGAAATGACTCCATACCTCCCCCTTGCGGGGAGGTCCGGCGGCGCCTTCGTGGCGAAGGCGACGCTGGGGTGGGGG
>NZ_JBOHJB010000051.1:0-22509 GCF_050728395.1 Methyloceanibacter sp. | reverse complement strand
GGTTCTCGCCATTCGGGGTCTTGGTGACCTCGAGCTTGCCGTCCTTCAGCGTAAGCCAGCACCAGCCTGAGCCGAATTGGGTCTTGCCGGCCTCGATGAAGGCATCGCGGAACTTGTCGAAGCCGCCAAGGTCGCGGTCGATCAGGGCAAGCACCGAGCCAGGCACTTTCTTGCCGCCGCCGCCCTTCTTCATCCATGGCCAGAACTGATTGTGGTTGAAGTCTTGGGCGGCGTTGTTGAACACGCCCTGGTTCTTGCCGTAGCTCGCCTTGACGATCTCCTCGAGGCTCATGCCCTCGAAACCGGAGCCTGGGAGCAGCTTGTTCAGCATGTCGACATAGGCCTGGTGATGTTTGTCATGGTGATAATGAAGCGTTTCGGCCGACATATACGGCTCGAGCGCTTCGTAGGCATAGGGAAGTGTCATCAGTTCGAAGGTCACGGCGGTTCTCCGGAGGTTTCGTGGAGAAAGTCGGCGGAAAGCTAAAGGTTCCCGCGAGCCCGCGCAAGCAAGCCGATGAAGGGTGGGCGCGGAGCCCCTGAACTCCGCGCCCGGTGCCGAGGAAGGTTCACTTCATCAGTTACAGGGATCTGACGCTTCGGACTGTGGGGGAGCGCCGCTGAACCGCGCATGAACCGGGCTTGCAGGACCGGTTCAGGAAAGGCGAGACGGCGAAAGTCTACTTCACCAGACCGAGCAGCTCTTTGAACTCCGGCGTGCCGGCTTTGCCCAGCCACTCGAACACGACCATCTCGCTATTCACGATATCGACGCCGGTTTTGAGCAGGCGCGCGAGCGCAAGGCGCCGGCTCGACTTGGCGCGCGAGGCAACGGCGTCGGCGACCACGAAGGCTTCGAAGCCCTGATCCTCAAGATCGATTGCCGTCTGGGTGACGCAGACATGCGCTTCGATGCCGCCGATCACCACTTGTCCCCGGCCCCTCTTGCGGAGCTCGTGCAGACGCTCGCGCAAAAGGTCGTTCTTCGCGCAGGAGAACTCGACCTTGTCGATGACCGCGCCGGAGTTGCCGAGGGCTTCGCGCAGCGGCGCCACGGTCGGGCCAATTCCGCCTGGATATTGCTCTGAGACGGTGATGGGAATGTCGAGGGTCCGCGCCGCGCGGACGAGACGGATGCAACGCTCGACGACGCGCTCGGGGTCCGGCATCGCCGGCAGAAGCTTCTCCTGCACGTCGATGATGAGCAGCTGTGACTTGTCGCGGGAAAGAAGCATTGGACTTCACGCGCCGAGGGTAAGGTGGAGCCACTCTGGCACAGGTCAGCCCAGGCCGCCTAGGCCTGCGATCTTCAGCGCGAAGGCGTAGGCCAGCGCCACCTCCTTCAACCGCTCGAAGCGGCCGGAAGCGCCTGCGTGCCCGGCATCCATGTTGGTGCGCAAAAGCAAGAGATGATCGTCGGTCTTGATCTCGCGCAGCCTAGCCACCCATTTCGCAGGCTCCCAATAGGTGACACGCGGGTCGGTAAGACCGGCAAGCGCCAGAATATGAGGATAGGATTGTGCCTGCACGTTGTCGTAAGGCGAATAGGCGGCGATGATGCGGTACGCCTCGGCACTCTCGATCGGGTTGCCCCATTCCGGCCATTCAGGCGGGGTGAGCGGCAGGCTCGCATCAAGCATGGTGGTGAGCACGTCGACGAACGGCACTTCGGCGATGACGCCAAGAAACAAATCGGGCGCCATGTTGGCGACGGCGCCCATCAGCATGCCGCCGGCACTTCCGCCATGAGCCACGATGCGCCCGCGTGACGTAAATTTCTGGCGCGCTAGATAGTCGCCCGCGGCGATGAAGTCGGTGAAGGTATTGACCTTCTTCTCGCGCTTGCCGTCCTTGTACCAGCGGTAGCCCTTGTCCTTGCCGCCGCGCACATGGGCGATGGCGTAGACGAAGCCGCGATCGACGAGGCTGAGCGCGTTGGTCGAGAAGGCCGCTGGGATCGACATCCCATAGGCTCCGTAGCCGTAAAGCAGGAGCGGAGCAGAGCCGTCGAGCGGCGTCCCGTTGCGGTAGAGCAACGAGACCGGAACCGTCTCGCCGTCCTTGGCCGGCGCCATGACCCGGCGCGTGAGGTAATTGGCCGGATCGTGACCGCTCGGGATCTCTTGCGTCTTGCGCAAGGTGCGCTCGCGCGCCTCCATGTCGTAGTCGAATATTTGCGCCGGCGTCGTCATCGACGAATAGGTGAAGCGGAGCGTGCTTGTGTCATATTCGTAGCCCGGCGAGATGCCGAGCGCGTAGGCTTCCTCGGCGAAGGCGATCTCGTGCTCGGTTCCATCGGCGAAGCGGCGGATGACGATGCGCGGCAGCCCATCTTCGCGCTCGAGCCGCACGAGATAGTCCTTGAAGGCTACGATCTCGAGGATGAGACGGCCCGGCCGATGGGGCTCGATCTCGCGCCAATGCTCCCGACCAGGATTGTCAGCCGGCGCTTCGACGATGCGGTAGTCCTCGGCGCCATCAGAATTGGTGAGGATGATCAGCCGGTCGCCGTGGTGCTCGACGGAATAATCGTGCTCGGGCTCGCGCGGACTGACCAGGCGTGGCGTTGCCGATGGATTTTCTGCATCGATCAGATTCACCTCGGCCGTCTCGTGATCATGCACGCTGAGAAGCAGGAAACGCCGGTCCTGAGTCGCGTCCAGACCCAGAAAGTAGCCGGGGTTCGGCTGCTCATAGATGAGCGCATCTTCTCCGGCAGATCCTATGGCGTGGCGCAAGGCCTTGCGTGGACGGTGCCCATCGTCGAGCCAGACATAGAGCAGGGTCCGACTGTCGGACGCCCATTCAAAGCTGCCGTTATTGTCGACGATCCGGTCATCGACCATGGCGCCAGTCTCCGCCTCGATGATTTGGACCGCGTAGAACTCCGAGCCCTTGGTGTCGATGGCATAGGCGATGAGCTTGTGGTCGGGGCTATGCGCGACATTGGCGATGCGGAAATAGACGTGGTCCTTGGCAAGCGCGTTGCCGTCGACCAGGACCTGCTCCTCGCCGCCATCGCGCTTCACGCGACAGAACAGTGGGTGCTGACCCCCGGTGACGAAGCGCGTGTAGTAGGAGAATGACCCGTCGGGCGCGGGAACCGAGGAATCATCTTCCTTGATCCGGCCTTTCATCTCGGCGAAGAGGCGCTGTTGCAACGCCTCGGTATCGGCCATGACGTCCGATGTGTAGGCGTTCTCGGCTTGCAGTTGGGCACGGATGTCGGAGGCGAGCGCCTGCGGATCGCGCATGACGGCCTGCCAATTCGAGGCGCGCAGCCAGGCGTAGTCGTCGACGCGAGCGATGCCGTGCTGGATCGAGTTGAGCGGCCGGCGAGGGGCGCGGGGGGGAGTTATCCCTGCGCAGGACTTGGCATCCATACGAGAAGGTTTACCTGGACGTGTCGCCGGAGGCGTAGTCAGCGTCGTGCTTCAAGGCAACGCCGTTGATGCAATAGCGCAATCCGCTGGGATTGGGCCCGTCGGGAAAGACGTGCCCAAGATGAGCCTCGCAATTGGCACAGCGCACCTCTGTCCGGCGCATGAAAAGGGAGCGATCTTCATGCTCGCTCACGGCGCCCCCTTCGGCCGGGGCATAAAAGCTCGGCCAGCCAGTGCCGGAATCGTATTTGGTTTCAGAGCTGAACAGGGGGGCGCCACAGCAGACGCAACGATACATGCCTTCGCTCTTCTCCTGATAATAGGGGTGACTGAAAGCCGGCTCGGTTCCATGCTGGCGTGTTACCCGAAACTCTTCCGGGGTGAGTGTTTTGCGCCACTCCACATCGGATTTGACGTCGTTGCCGGATTTCTCCATCTCTGCTTCCAGGGTTTTGCGCATTGGAGGGAACTCTTCCTTTCTTCTTGTGTTGGATCACCGCAATATAGTTGTCGGAATGCATTTCGGTGAGGGTAGGGACAAGCCGCTCACGTAGGCTTGATTCAGATCCTTGTTTGAGTAGTCCGAACGCGCGTGAGGATGAGAGATTTTCCAGTGATTGTAGACCTCTTGAATTAGACTTGAACAGCGAACGCGAAGCAAGGAGGGCTGTCGCAAGTCGCGTATTGGTTCAACATATTTATTTAGCCTCCAGTCTTCATGGTCATTGATGATTGCGTACTTGTAAAAAGGTGCTATATACCCAGTCGCGTTGTGTACCTAGATGCGGGACACATTTTCTAGTTGCGAAAACAACGCAACTTCCCGTCACAAGATCGGCATAATCTGGTGCCTGTAGTGTTCTTGTGACTCGGGAGGCGACAACAATTTGCATACAGTTGCCGGGTTTGCAGTGAACGGGAACTGTGCTTGATCCAAGGAGGTCTTAATGGAACAAAACCTGGAGAAGAATGAGCTCGTCGAGCTCACGGCCGAAATCGTGTCCGCCTATGTCAGCAACAACCCGGTCGTCGCCTCCGACCTTCCCGGTGTGATCCACAACGTGTTCGACGCTTTGAGCAGGGCGTCGGCCGCCTCCGGCCAGCCCGCGCGGGAAGAGCTTCGGCCTGCCGTCCCGGTGAAACGGTCAGTCACTCCCGAGTATATCATCTGTCTCGAGGACGGTAAGAAGTTCAAATCGCTGAAGCGCCATTTGCGGACTCACTACGATCTTTCGCCGGAGGACTATCGGGAGAAGTGGGGCTTGCCGCACGACTATCCGATGGTGGCTCCCAACTATGCCGCTGCCCGCTCCGATCTTGCCAAGCGCATGGGTCTTGGCCAGCGCCGCAGATAACCGGACGAATCACTTTCACGCAGCGCGGTGAATTTCGCCGCGCTTTCCTTCCATTAACTGAGGAGGGCTTCCTCCAAATCGAGTGGCGCTGGTAACACGCGACCACAAGCTATTGCGACTCCTCAAGAATTTTGTCTTGGGGTCTTGCGTCCGGCGCGCGAACTCCACATAGTCATGGTTAACGCGGCGATTCGGTAAGCCTGTCCAAGGGCTTATAAGGGGGAGGCCGATGCTGTCAGAACGGGCTTTTCGGGCTCAGTTAGTGACGCAAGGTCAGCGGGAACTCTACGACTATTGGCGGCAAACCGCAGGTTCCCGCGGCATGCCGGCCCGCTCCGACATCAATCCTTTCAGCGTCCCCAAGCTTCTTCCTTGTGTCGGTCTTATCGACCTGACCGAAGGCTTGGGCGAGGCGCGGTTCAGACTGGCGGGCACGCGGCTCCGCGACGTCTACGGGGAGGAGATCACCGGCAAGCGGGTCGACCGGATATTTGCCGGCGCTTGCGCAGATTATTGGCGCGACATCCATGCCCGGGTGGCGGAGGAGGGTTCGCCGCTGCACGGCGTGGTCCGCGGACCGGCGCCAGGACGCGACCATATCGTCTTATTCTGGCTGCGGTTGCCGCTTTCGCAGGACGGAATAAAGGTCGATCGCATCCTCTGCTACGACACGGCCGCCGCCCCTATCGAGACGGCTCCCCAGGGCGACGAGCGGACTTCGCGTCCTGGTTCGGCGCCTCAGCCGCAGCAGATGTGGACCGCGCGGCGCCGGGCGCAGTGCGCCTGAGCCGCAATTTCGCGCGGCGCATCGACCCAAGTTCAGCCTTGTAGGCTGTCATCAGGCCAAGGTGGCGATTGAGCTCATAGCTCCAATGACCGGCAACGGCGCGGCGCCGCTCGGCGCGGAGCGCCCGCCGCAGCTTCGACAGGATCAGCAAACTCCCTTCGGGGCTTTGGTCCGCAAGCTCATGCGGCCAAAGGGCGACCAGACGCGGCAGGTCGCGCGCCCTGAGATAACAGCCTGATCCGGCATCGACCATCGTGCCGAAGATGCGGGATGCGTCCGGATGAGGTTCAGATCCGGCCTCCTCCGCATCAAGGCGCTTGCTCTCCACCATTTGCCGACTCCTTCTGGGTTGCGCCAAACCATGCGCGCGAGCCGGAGGGGTGAGGATTGGGTGGGGACAGAGACAATTCGCGCGGGGGCTTTTGGCGCGCTTCCTTCGCGTTTGGAGACCTGCAGGCCACGACTTATCCCCGCTCCAGCCGGCATCCCCTAGAGTGTGATAGGTATTTAATCCTATTTTTAGGGAGAAGCGGCAATGAGTGCGGTGCGAGCAATCGGGGGATGGGATGCCTATCAAGTTCAACAGGCCGGGGTCAGGGTTGGGACCTCGCGGGTCAGGTGGGCGATTGAATCGGCGGTCGCCGCGGTGTTCGAGGTGGGCATCGAGGATCTGCGCGGCCGGACGCGGGGCTCGGCGCGAACAGCGTTTGCCCGACAGGTCGCCATGTATCTCGCCCATGTTGGCTGCGGGGTGAGCCTGACCGAGGTCGGTCACCTTTTCGAGCGCGATCGCACCACCGTCGCTCATGCTTGCGGTCTAGTGGAGGACAGGCGCGACGATCCGGATTTTGACTACCGGCTCAACCATCTCGAGCGGGCGGTCTCCTGTCTTCTCGACGCGCTGTCGATGCGCCAAGGACGCGGGTGAGGGGATGAGCAGGAGCCCTGGCGACGACACGGCAGGAGCGCGCCGTCTGCTTGCGCGTTTGGATGAAGCGGGGAGCGCACTTCGCCAAGTGAAAGGCTGCTATCTGCTGGCCATCCGCTCAGCGGCATCGGGGCAGGTGTTGCGCGTGCCGAAGAGACTTGTCGAACTCTGCCTGCGGCAAGATTGGCTCGAATGGAGTGGAGGCGATCTTGTCCTGTCGCACGTGGGCCGCGCACGGCTTCGGCGCTCTGAAACTGAGGGGGATCCGTTCCGCGAGCAGCATCAAGTGAGGGCGGTCACGCTCAAGGAGATGGACGGAATCAGGCGCCCGATGCTGGTCAATGAAGCGGAGAGCCCGCTCGGCTGGCTCAAGAGCCGAAAGAGCAGGAGTGGGCGCCCGCTGATTTCCGACGCTCAGTATGAAGCCGGCGAGCGCCTCCGCGCCGACTATTGGTTCGCTCATCTGAGCCCGAGAGTGACGGCGAATTGGTCGGCGCTGGCACCCTCAGGCCGATCGCGGCGAGGAGCTCCGTTCGACGCGGCGTCCTTGCGCGACGAGGTGATCGCCGCCAAGGAGCGCGTCATGCGCGCGCTCGATGCGGTGGGGCCTGAGCTTTCCGCCGTGCTGGTCGATATCTGTTGCGAGCTGAAGGGGCTGGAGGAAGCCGAGAAAAGCCATGACTGGCCGCAGCGCGCCGGCAAGGTCGTGCTGCAGCTCGCGCTCACACGCCTTGCCAGGCACTATGGGCTTGATGTCCCAAGCGATCTGCCTCGTCGGCGGACAGGCATTCGCCACTGGGGAAGCGAAGACTACCGGCCGACGCTGGATTCTTGGCGTGGCTCGGGCGATCAGTGAACCGTGGGAGCCTTCTCGATCGCCTCACGGGCGTCTTTGCGGATTCTCTCGACCATGGCTAGCAGACCGTTCGAGCGCTGCGGCGTCAGATGTTCCTTGAGATGCAGGCGGCCGAGCACGGCGCTGGCGTCGATGTCGAGAATGGCATCGGCGGTCTTGCCCGAATAGAGGGCGAACAAGATGGCGATCAGCCCGCGCACAATATGTGCGTCGCTGTCGCCGACGAAGCTCAAGCGCGGGATGCGGTGATTCGGATTGACAGTGGTGGCGAGCCAGACCTGGCTCACGCAGCCTTGCACCTTGTTCGCGGCGCTACGCTCGGTTTCGGCCAGCGGCTGCAATTTCCGGCCAAGCTCGATCACGTAACGATAACGGTCCTCCCAGTCCTCGAGAAGATCGAAATCGGCAACGATCTCGTCGAAGTTCAGGGGCGGCTGGGCCTCGTTCGCCGGCGCTGGTCGTGTGGTCTCCATGACTGGAATATAGGTGGAATCGCCAAGGTCTGCGAGGCGTTGCTTACGAAAACTGACGCGCGCTCCGGGTGGGAAAGGGCTGGGAACCACCCTTCGCGCGCGCCGCTCGGCAGGTGCAACCTGCCGAAACCCGACTGCGTCCGGAGCTTAAGTCCCGGCCGGGTGCGGCCCGCTCCAGGCCGGCGCAAGATCATCCGGGCCGAGCGTGTTTTGCGAGTTGGTGGCCTCGACGCTGGCAGGCTCGACGGTCACCTGCGCCGCGGCCCAACTGTCGATGCCTGCCTCAGCTACGCCGGCCTGGTCGAGGCTCGACTGTTTGCCAGCCTCTTCGGCGGTGGCGGGTGCGATATCATCGGCGCCTGGCGCCTGGGGAGCGTCCATGTCGGCGGCGCCGGCGGCGGTTCCGCCATCGCCGGCGGCAAACCCGGTCTGCCCCTTGACGAAGCTCATCAGCATCTCGGCCCCGAACCGGGCCTTATGCATGAAGACGGCAAAGGCATCCTTGCCGGTGGCGCAAACGCTCGGGTTCCGCTCACAGAAACCGCTCACATCCTTCACAGCGGCCTGAGCCGTTCCGTACACCTCGCTCTGCTGCTGCTCATTCGTCGGCAGCAGGAGAACGAGGATGACGAGCCAAAAGACGGTTCGAATGAGAAACATCGAAGTGCCCCTTTCAATCCAGCTGGCGGGCGGTCCCGGCAGCTCCCTTCCCACAGGTGGAGGCACTATAACGTCGAGGCAATAATCGACTTTCACTACCGAGCATCAATTTCGTCGAGAAAATATCTTTAGGTTTAAGAGATGTCTAAAGCGGGCCGCTGTTGTTAAGCCGCTGACAACAGGTCTTAAGTGCGGGAAAGATTGGATAAAGATTGCCTAAGGACTCTGCCGCGCGGCCGTCATGATGCAATGTCCCGCTCCCGCGCGGCTCAATCCGTTTTAAGGTTCCTTAAGCGGCCCCCGGAATAATCAACAGCAACGACAATCGGGGACGAAGCGGCAATTGGCCCGCTCCAAAATGCGCTTATTGGTCGGCAAGGGTGTGCGCAAGTTGGGCGCCTATTTCGACTCGCTTGTGCATGATTCCGTGCGCGACGACGTCATCGGGGCGGCGCGGCAACGTTCCTTCATCGCAGCGCAGCTGCTGGCGGGGCTGCTGGCGCTCTGCGTCTTGCCCGTCTATCTCGCGCTGACCGCCAAGCCGACTGCGCTCGACGCCGTCGCCTTTCTCTGGTTCCTGTCGCCGATCGGCATTGCCGTCTTCCTGTCGCATACCGGAAGGATTGGCGCAGCCCATCTCATCTCGGCGGCGAATTTCACCGGCCTGATCACCTTCTCGGCCTGGCTCACCGGCGGTCTCGCCTCATTCCTCGTTCCCTGGATGGTGGTGGTGCCCTTGGAAGCTGCGCTGTCGACGGACCGGCGCGTGGTCGCCTGGGCGGCGGGGCTTGCGCCCCTTGGTCTCATCGTACTCGCCGCAGGCGGCGCGCTCGGCTTGGTGCCCCCTGAGCCGCCGCTCCCGGTGTCGGCCAATCTGCTCGGTCTTTTTGGCGCCATGAGCGCCGTCATCTACGCCGCGGGTCTCGCCATCGCCATCCAAACGGTTCATCGGCGATCCGAAGATGCATTCCGGGTCGGCGAGGAGCGCTACCGACTGCTCGCTGAGAACGCGAGCGACATGATCACCCGTCATGACGAACGAGGCCGCGTGCTGTTTGCCTCGCATGCAGCGGAACAATTGCTGGGAGAGACGCCGGCGAAGCTCATCGGCGACGGCCTGTTCGAACGCGTCCATATCGCCGACCGGCCGGCCTATCTCACGGCGCTGTCGAAGTGCAGCGCCACCGGAGCCCTCGTCACTGTCGAGTTTAGGCTGCGCCAGCAAGCTCCGTCCGGCGGGGAGCGCTATAACTGGGTCGAGATGCGCTGCCGGCCGCTGCGAACGCCGCACGGAGGCGCGGTTGCCGGCGTGCTTGCCGGCACGAGGGACATCTCCGAGCGCAAGGCGCAAGAAGACGAGATCACGCGGGCGCGGGACGAGGCGATGAGCGCAAGCAGGGCCAAGACGCAATTCCTCGCCAGCATGAGTCACGAGCTCAGAACGCCGCTCAACGCCGTCATCGGCTTCTCGGAGATCCTCAATCGCGAGCTGTTCGGCGCTTTGGGGGAGCAACGCTATCGGGACTATGCCCGCATGATCCATGAGAGCGGCGAGCACCTGCTCCATGTCGTCAACGACATTCTCGACATGTCGAAGATCGAGGCCGGCAAGTTCAAGCTCCTCAAGGAACCGTTCGACGTGGGGTCGCTCGTCAGCTCCTGCGCCGACGTCATGCGGCATGCGGCAGAGGCAAAGCGGCTGACATTGATCGCCGAGGTACCTTCAGGCCTGCCAGAGCTCGTCGCCGACAAGAGAGCCTGCAAGCAGATGCTGCTCAACGTGATCTCGAACGCGATCAAGTTCACCGATGGGGGTGGGTCGGTTCGTATCTCGGCGCGGGAAGCTGACGGCATGATCGAACTGATCGTCGCCGACAATGGAATCGGCATTGCGGAGCACGACCTGCCGAAGCTCGGCCATCCCTTCGTTCAGGCGGACAACGCGTATAATCGCAGCCATGACGGTGCGGGCCTCGGCCTGTCGGTCGTGCAGGGGCTTGCCCGCCTGCACGAGGGCAAACTCGAAATCGCAAGCAAGCTCGGCCAAGGCACGACGGCCACCATCGTGTTGCCGGTGAAGCTGCCACAAGCCGAACGTGACACTCGCCCCCCACAAGATCCCGCCATGACGGCCGCGTGACCGTCGCCCCACGCCTGCCTTCGCAGGTCGGTGGCCCGTTTATTAACTCTTTAGCTTCCATAGCGAAGATTGCATCTGAGGGACTCTCGGGGGACTCTCGATCAAGCAACCTGTTGATTCGGCCCTGAGCGATGAGCGTCGTGGCGACACGCCTTTTGTTTCTGGCCTTTATCGGCCTGACCGGGTTCATCACCTATAACGCGCTCTATTTGCAGGAGCAGCGTAACGGCGCCCTATTGCCCACGGCGGGATCACAACGGGTGCCCTTGCCGGACGGCCCAATCCACGTCGCCAACCCACCTGCGTCCGCGCCCAAGCCGGTATCGGTCACCACCGATCTGCCGCCGCTGCGGGGGCAGCCCGCGCCTCAGCAGCTCGTGACCGCAATCCAGCGCGAGCTCGCGGCACGCGGCTATGCGAGCGGAACCGTCAACGGCAAATTGAGCGACGAGACGCGGAAAGCGATTGCTACCTTCGAGAAGGATCGTGGGCTCCCCATCACCGGCTCGCCCTCAGATGAGCTCCTGCGCCGCATTCTGCTTGGCGAGGCTGCGCCGCCGGCTGCGAGCACTGGATCGGTCGCCGCCGCGAATGGGGCTCCGCGCGCCAAACCAAACGCCACGGCGGGCAGCGATTCGACGATCAAGCAGGTACAGCAAATCCTCGCCGATCTCGGCTATGCACCCGGCCCGGTCGATGGAACTATGGGAGATGAAACCCAGCGCGCCGTCAGCGCCTTCCAGCGCGACCGGAAGATTGCGCAGAACGGCCGCATCACGCCGGAGCTGTTGCGGGAAATCAAACGCGTGACGGGACGCGACCTTTCGGCAACAGCCTCGCGCCCATGAGCGGGAGCTGACGCCCTGATGCGCATCAAGAGCGAAATCTGGGTCAAAGCCTATTTGCGCCGCTGCCAGGTTGAGGGCGTGTGCTCCGTTGTCGTTCGTCGAGGCGACGAGCACGCCGGGGCCATTTACATCTGCCTCAATCGGCTCGACGGTACGGTCGAACTTTACGGTCCCGCTCCGGCGGGCCTGGAAGGCGGCGAGTTGGAGCGGCGGTGGGTGAGTTGCTTTGCAACCAACCCCATCACCGAGGGCGAGGCCGCAATCTACCTCGCCCGGCAGGTAAAGTTTGACGCCGACATCTGGATTGTCGAAGTCGAAGACAAGGCCGGTCGCCATTTTCTTGGCGATGCGGTCGCGGAGGAGTAAGCTCATTCGGCGGATTTAGGAGTTCGTTAACCTTACCTGCGTCTAAATGCGGATAGTCGCCCGCAACGCCACGGTCGTTGGGGACGGCGTTCGGTAGGGGCGAGGAGACCGAGAATGGGGACCATTCTGGAATTTCGTCGAGCAGCGGAACCCTCATCGCGGGTCGCCGAACTCACGGACGGCGTTCCCGGTCAGATCATCATCTTCCCCGGCGTGCGCATCGAGCGCGAGGCTTACGAGGGCAGCCCCGGAACGGCCAACACGTCGCGCAAACGGGCACAGCGCGGTCGGAAGAAGCAGCGCTAGATCCAGATCCCACTCTCGAGGCTTCGCCAGACCGGCGAGATGAAACTTTCACTTCTTGAGCTGGCTACAGACGGTGGCCTTGAGCGCATCTTCGGCGCGCGCGATGCGGCTCGGACCCGATAGCGGGGCGCGAATGATGGCGACGCCTTCTCGCGCCGGGGACTTGACGACGAACAGCTCGTCGGCGTCCTCCGGAGCGTCGACGCCTGCTTCCGCCACCGCTTGATCGGCGAGCGCGATAACCAGGTCGAGCTGCGCGCTTTTCATGTCGGCACCGGGCACGGTGTAGAAATTGTCGCCTTCGGGTGTGTAGAAGGCGATCATCCACAAATCGTTTGGAACCGATCCTTTGAGACGCACCGGGCCGTCCGCAAGATCGAAGCGGCAGAAGGCATAGCGAACATCTGGCGCCATCATAGGCATCACTTCGTTTCCCGGGGTGAGCGGCGGGATCTGAATCATCGTGTTGGCCGGCCCGAGCGGCACGAGCCTTGCCCATGCATTTTTGGGTGCAAGCCCAGGAAGCGCCAGGACCGCGGCAATATGGATGAGGCCCGCGAGCACGAGGCAAAGAAGAATGTAGAGCAGAGGGATTCTCAGTTGCATGCCTTGCGCTCGATTTTGGGAAGACGATCGTCGGGAATCTGTCCGATGCCGGAGGAGTCGATGTCGCGTGGACTATAGATGCGCAGCATCAGCACGAGCTTCTTCTCGGGCCCGGTTCCGGTCGGCAGCCAGTTTTCGGGACGTGCGTTGCTTGCCAGCGAGATGTGGTAAGTGCCGTCGCTGCGGCGGATCGCCTCTTCGCTGTTGAAGCTGTAGCGCTGGGATGGGTTGTCGATCAGCGATCCGTGCTCGTCATAGACGGCAAGCGACCACCAGCGTGCGTTGAGCGCCGCGCCCTCGACAAGATATTCGCAGTCAGAGGTCAGTTGGTATCCCTGACTGTCGGTGCTGGCAGTGAAGTAGCGTGCCGTCGTCGAGGTCAGGGGGAGCCTGCCGCTCCGGGCGAGATGCGCTTTGGTGTAGGAATCGGCATTGGGGTTGCCCTCGCTCAACCAGCTCGACCAAGGCCCAGCCCGCTGGGTGGTGAGAAACGAACCCTCCTCGATCATGTAACGCGCTGAGCTGATACCGAGCACGAGAGCAACGGCAAAGACGGCGATGAGTTGAAAGAGCGTGCGTAACGAGGAGTGCGCCGCCGTGGAAGCCGACCTGAACGTCGCGTGGGAAGCGGAGGGGCTGGCGAGAAACCTGTGGAGCAAGCGCGCACCTTCGAGATGAAACGAGCTCGCCACCGGCTTATGGGGGGAGCAGGGTGCCGGTCTGGCTTCCGGTCGCTACTGGACCTGGCGTCGCTGGTTGGCTCGCGCTTTCGGGTGGGCTTGCGCCCGGCGCGGCCGACGCTACGCTCGATTGGCCGGCGGCTGCCGGACTAGCGGGTTGAGCAGCTGGAACCTCGGCCCGGTTCTGCGGCTGCGTGTCGCTCGGCTGGAGCGCCGGGGCCTCTTTGAGCATGGTCCCGAGCTTTTCGAGGACTTGGCGCGTCATGCTCGACATGTCCTTGACGCTCTCCGGCGTCGGAGGCGCGATGACCTCGGTGTCGGTCGCCGCCGCGGTTTGCAGCTTCGCCAGGCGTTCCTGCTCGGCGACCTGGACCGGGTGCAACGGAATGCCGGGGATTTGCGGAATGTTATCGGTGTCGTGGGCGAGCACCATGAAATTGTGCCAGGTCTGAGCCGGGAAGCTGCCGCCGGTTACCCGCGCCATGGGGGAGAAGTCGTCATTGCCGAGCCAAACGCCGGCGACATATTGGCCGGTGAAACCGACGAACCAGGCGTCGCGATAGGCGGTGCTCGTCCCGGTCTTGCCAACGTTGTAAGTGTAGTCAAGCTGCGTCGCCTTGCCGGTTCCGTTGGTAACCACGCCCTGCAGCATGGTGTTCAGGGCTTCTATCGGCTTTGAGTCGAATATCCGCTTGCGCGCGGGTGTGTCGCGCTCATGCGAGTAGAGCAGCTCTCCTTGCAGGGTGTGAATCTCCTCGATGCCGTAAGCATGAGTCTCGATCCCATCGCTGGCGAAGACCGCAAAGTTGGAGGTGTGTTCGAGTGGGGTCATGCCCTGGTCACCGAGCGCCAGGGAGCAGGTCTTCTTGAGATGGGTGATGCCGAGCTTGAGCATGTTGGCCATCACTTTCTCCCGACCAACATCCAGGGAGACCTTCACGGCGATGGTGTTGATCGACTTCGCCAGAGCGTCCTTGAGCATCATGCGGCCGCCGCCGCCGCCGGAATAGTTCTTGGGAGACCAGCGTCCGCACACCGCGCCAAAGCCGCTGACCACCGTGTTGGGCGTGTAGCCGTTCTCAAGCGCGGTCAGATAGACGTACGGCTTGAAGGATGAGCCGGGCTGCCGGTAGGCGTGGGTGGCGCGGTTGAACTGACTTTCGCCATAGTCCTTGCCGCCGACGATCGCCCGCGCGGCTCCGTCTGGCTCCATGACCACCATTGCGCCCTGGTCGAAGGAACGGGCCCGGCCAAATTGCGCGATGGTTTGCTGGAGCGATTGCTCGGCCATCTTCTGTAGGCCGATATCGACGGTGGTGCGGGCGGCGAGGATGTGCTCCTTGCGGTTCAGCATGATCCGCTGCACCTCCTCGAAAGCCCAATCGAGGAACCAGTCGGGGCTGTAATAGTCGCCGCGCTCGACGATCTTGGCGGGGTTCATGCGAGCGCCATAGACCTGACCTTCGGTCAGGTAGCCCGCCTCCACCATGTTGGTCAGCACCTCGTTGGCGCGGGCGCGCGACGCCGCCATGTCGATATGGGGCGCATAGCGCGTCGGGGCCTTGAACATGCCGGCGAGCATGGCAGCCTCGGCGAGGGTGACATCGCGGACCGACTTGCCGAAATAGAATCGAGCCGCCGCCTCCACGCCATAGGAGCCGCCGCCGAGATAGGCGCGGTCGAAATAGAGCTTGAGGATCTCGCGCTTGGTGTAGTGATTCTCGAGATAGACGGCGATGAAGGCCTCTTTGATCTTGCGGCTCAACGCGCGCTCGGGCGAAAGGAACATGTTCTTGGCGAGCTGCTGAGTGAGCGAGCTGCCGCCTTGCACCACGGCATCGGCGCGGGCGTTCTCGGCAAGGGCGCGAACGGTGCCCATGACGTCGACGCCGAAATGTTCGAAGAAGCGCCTGTCCTCGGTGGCGAGCGTCGCCTTGATCAAGAAGTCGGGAAGCTCGTCGAGCGGCACCGAATCGTCTCGGAGCAGCCCGCGCTTGCCGATCTCGTTGCCGAACCGGTCATAGAAGGTGACGCTGTACTCGTCGGACAAGTTCATCTTGCCCTGGGCGAGGTCGAAGGCTGGGATGGCGAAGGCAAGCAGGACGAGCAGACCGCCGACGCTAAGCGTCAGGCCCTCGCAGGCGAAGTCGTTGAGGATGCGGACGATGCCGCGCGCCTCAAAACGCCCAAAAAAGGTGGAATAGGCGCTCCACCAGTCCTTGAAGCCGATCCAAGCGCGATAGAGGCCCGAATCGATGCTGGAATCGATTGCGAGCCAATCAATAAGCTTGCGCCGGCGATTGCCTTGTAGGAAGTCCCGCACTTTGCCCCGACCCTTGGCGCCTCCGCGCCGGAAGCCGGCCTCTTATGCCCAACTGCCGCCCGGATGGGCAACCGGTTCAACAAATTACACCCTGATTGAGGCGTTTTGTAGAGATTTGGCAGGGACCTAGGGGTGACCGGCGGTCGCGGGGCGTCAACCCGCCCGACGCCAAGTAAGGCCATTCGTCGGCGTATCGCCGAGAGGCGAGACGGCCAGCATCCGCTTGACCGCCGAGGCCGGGATGGTGATCACGCCGGAGGCCTGGTCCCAATCGCCGCTGCCGTTGCTGGCGCCGAGGTTCGGAGCGAGCACCTTGGCGCTCGCGTCATCTTGCATGAGGAAGCCCACCGACACGCAAAGATGGGGACGCCGCGGCTCGATCGCTTCCAGCCACTGCCAGCCGGGAACGGGCTGGCCTGAGTCGAGCCACTCGATCAGCACGAGGGGAGGAGAGGGGTCGGCATCCATAGTCGGCCTCGAATGGGGTGGCGTAGCCGCAAGCGCGGCGATACTGCCCACAGAATTGCTCAAGAAGCCTCTGCCGCTTGGCGCAAATTTTCGGAAAAGTCCCGCCCCAGCGTTAATCCGGGAGGTCAACGCGCAGCTTACTTCTCGACCGTGTAGCCTTTGTTCTTCATGCAGTTGACGTAGTCCCGGTCGACCGCTCCGGGGCGCATGCGGGTAACGATGGCAAGGACCGATTTGATGCCCTTCTCGCGCGTGCTCTCCTTGCAGGCGGTTGTTGCCTGCTCGAGCGCGGTGGGGTCGGGCTTCGCCGGCGTTGGCGTGGCTGTGGTGAAGCTGTGGGACGCCGGGCCCGCAAGGCTGCATGCGGACAGCAAGAGCCCGAGCGCGGAAGTCGCGCCGAATCGAGCTATCCATTTCCCCGCCACGCCGACCTTACTACCAGAGGAGCGGTACGAAGCGGTAGCGGACACGCTCGGCATAATCCGCATAGCCTTCAAGCTCGGCCTTGAGCATGCGCTCCTCCATCGTAGCGCGGACGCCGAGTACCAGCATGAAGAGCGGAGCGGCCAGCAGCCCCCACCAGGAGCCGAGCAGGAGCGGCACGCCAACTCCGATCAGAATGACGCTCGAATACATGGGGTGGCGCACATAGGCATAAGGGCCGGTGGTCACCACCTTGTGCCCGCGTTCCTTCTGCACCTTCACCACCGGCGCGGCGTAGCTGTTCTCCTTCAGCACCTGCCAGGACAGCCAGATGCCGAGGCAGAGCAGGACCACTCCGAGGATCTGCAACAACACCGGCACGTTGGACCAGCCCAAGCGGCGGTCGAGACCCATGAGCACGTACCAGCCGAGCCAAAGCGGCAGGAAAGTGCCCATCAGGAGTTTGTCCTCAGGCAACTGCTCCCGCTGGAAGGGTGGCCGCAGGCGCTCCTTGAGCAGTTCAGGGTCGTGGCGGCCAAGCCAGGCGAAGCACCAGAAGCTTGCAACCGCCATGATGGCGAGGAACACCCAGGCGCCAGGCCAGCGGACCGTGCCGGCCGGCACGAACAACAGCAGCGCGAAGGCGCCGAGCCATAGGAAGGCACGGAAGCCGCGCCGTGCTGGCTTGCCTTCGGCTATTTCAGGACGAGCGGCCATCATGTGCTCCTTATAGTCCTGGGAGACACGGGTGAATGTACAGCCAAGTTTCACGAAGGCGTGAGCGCGGAAAGCGCCGCTCGTCAAGCTCGCGCCTCGGCCTTAGCATCGGACCTACCTTGCGCCCGGCTTGAGGCAGAATTCGGAAGGAGCTTCTCACATGCGAATGCGCTTCGGTTTCTTCATCGGTTTGGCTGCTTCCTGCGCCGCTTGGGCGCTTCCCACGGCGCCGGCGCTTGCCGCCGATTGCAGTCAAGGAAGCGCCGAGGAGCAGATCGCCTGCCTCAATCGCACGGTCGGCGAGCTTGCCTCCAAGATCGAGGCGTTGACCAAGGATGCGCTCAAATGGAACGACCGCATCGCACTGATCAACGAGGACATGCGCATTTATCCGCGCTGCCTCGAAAACCCGGGCCCGAACACGGCCAACATCACCGACGTGTTCGCCAATTCCTGCGCCAAGATCCCGGCGCAGACCTGGATGATTTCCAAGCCGTATCACTGACGGCGGTCGGCCTGCAGCTTGTCAAACTGTGTCGATTGGACGCGGGAACGCGCATCGCTACGGCGCGTTGATGGGCTCATTCCCGGGAATCGTCCTGGGCCGTGAAAAGGAGGAGACCATGACCAGGTCAATCGTGACCGCGGCGATCGCCGGCGCATTCGTGCTCGGCCTCGCCACGGCGGCCGTCGCGGCAGCGAAAGGCGAGTTCGACAATATGTGCGCCGAAGGACTCGCCCTGCATAAAAAGATAAACACCGACTGCTCGGTGAACGCCGACTATAAAGGCAAGAGCTATTGCTTCGGCAGCGAGCAAGCCAGGAAGGACTTCATGAAGGAGCCTTCCGCCAATCTCGCCAAGGCCGAGTCGTTCTATAAGAGCCACCACCAGGGCTAGTCGCCAGCGCGGGGAGAATGGCCCCGCCTTAACCTTAACCAGTCGAACCGAATCAACTGGCGTGGCGGTGCAGGCGGCGCCATGCTTTGCGGTGGTGGTCACCTGCGATCACCCCTTTGGTAGGGAGCCCCGGTCGATATTCGGCCGGGGCTTCTTTGTCCGTCTCGTTGATCAGCCGCCGGGGATGGGCTGTTGCACCGTCGCAGGTGCCGCGTCCTGCTCGAGGCGGTGACGCCAGGCCGACGGCGGCACCCCCACCATCTTCTTGAAGGCGCGGCTGAAGGCGGCCTCCGAGCCATAGCCGGTCTCGGCGGCGACCTTTGCGATATTGGTGTTGCCGCCGGCCAGCAGCCCCGAAGCGATCTGCATCCGCCATTTGGCGAGATATTGCATCGGCGGCATGCCGACGAGGTCGGCGAAACGCTCCGCCAGCACCGAGCGCGACAGACCTGCATCCTTGGCCAGATCCTCGATCGTCCAGTTGCGTGCCGGCTTCGCGTGCATGAGCGACAATGCCTTGCCGACGAAGGGATCGCGCAAGCCGGCGAGCCACCCCGCCTGCTCCGGCGGCAGGGCCTCAAGATGCCGGCGCACCACCTCGATGAACATCAACTCGCTGAGTTTGGCCAGCACGCTTTCACCGCCGGCGCGCTTGTGGGCCGATTCCATCATGGCCACGCGGATGAACTGGCCTAGCCAGCCTGCGTCGCCGCCTTGCGGGACGCCGGTCTTGATGATCGGCGGCAAATTGTCGAGCAACGGATTGAACGGTTGAGCATCGCAGGCAAGGAAGCCGCAGACGAACCTTGTCGAAGTCGGCCCGTCTCCGCCAAGGTTGAAGAAGAACGGCAATTGCCCGCCGGGCACCGCGTCATGCGGACTCGGTGCGTGGGGGTCTGCACGCATGCCCGGACTGCTCGACAGGACATGCTGATCGCCCCTCGTGAAGACGATCACCTCGCCGGCTTCGACCACGATCGGCTCTTCGCCGATGAGGTTGGTAAAGCAACGGCCTTCGGTGACCACATGATACGCGATCAGATGCCCAGCGCCGGGCAGGATCTTCGGCAGGATCTTCTCGCGCGGCGGCTGCTCGGCGACCCACGGGGCCTTGGCCACAATGTCGAAGAACGTAGCGCCGGTGAGCCGGACCGTTCTCAGCACGTCGGAAAGCGCGTCGGCACCCATCGGTACTCTCTTTCGCCGTACGTCCGGTCCATTTGGGACGCTTCGTCAATGCCTCTCCAATCCCGGACGCGGTGTCAAGGATTGCGGACGCCCGATCATTCGCGCCAACGCCGACAATACCTAGATACCGGCCCTCACGCGGCAACACCGCGAGCTGGAACATCGGCAATTTACGCCAGAAAGGGAACATCCACAGTGCGCAAAGGACAATGCTTTTGCGGTGCGGTTCAGGTCGAGGTGACGGGCGAACCGGAGGCGATGGGGTACTGCCACTGCAACTCCTGCCGGTCCTGGTCGGCCGCGCCGGTGAATGCCTTCACGCTATGGAAGCCGGAAGCGGTGAAGGTTACCGCCGGGGCCGAGCACCTCGCCGCCTTTGCCAAGACCCCGAAAAGCCAAAGGCAATATTGCGACAGATGCGGCGGTCACCTTATGACCGACCACCCGTATCTTCGCCTCGTCGACGTCTACGCCGCGACGCTGCCGACACTCAAATTCTCTCCCGGAGTGCACGTAAACTACGCTGAGACGGTGCTCCCGATGCGCGACGGCCTGCCCAAGTTCAAGGACTTTCCCGCTGCGTTCGGCGGCTCGGGTGAGACCATTCCGGAATAGCGCTGAGACCCGACAAGGAACGAGAGCCATGAACGTTCAAACCGCACCCGCCACGATCGACGCCGAAAGCTCCGGGATGAGCAATACGAACAACTCTATCCTGGTCGAAGCGTGGAACACGGTGTTGTTCGAAAAATCTTTGCCGCTTTCGACATATCATGAGCCAGGGTCTGTCGGTTCACAGCGACGAGCTGTTCCGGCGCAAGCTCTATCAGGCAGGTGAGCGCGTGCTCGATGTCGGATGTGGTTTTGGCGACACGACCAGGCTCATTGCGGCACAGGTAACCCCGAGCGGCGAGGCCATAGGGGTCGATTGCGCGCAAAATTTCATAGACTTGGCAACCCGCGAAGCCGCCGAAGAATCAATAAAGAACGCTTCGTTTTTTGTCGCCGACGTGCAATGCGACGATCTTGGCGGTCCTTACGACCACGTGTTCTCGCGCTTCGGCACCAGGGAACTCAAGTGATGAATGTCCAAACACCCCCCGGAACCGTCGATCTCACCGCGATCAAGGAGCGCCAGCACGCCGCCTGGGGCTCAGGCGACTACGCCATGATCGGCACTACGCTGCAGATCGTCGGCGAGAGGTTGTGCGAGGCCGTCGATCTCCGCAGCAACCAACGTGTCCTCGATGTCGCCGCCGGCAACGGCAATGCCACGCTTGCCGCGGCCCGCCGCTTCGCCGACGTCGTGTCGACGGACTATGTCGCCTCGTTGCTTGAGCGCGGGCGCGAGCGTGCCGAAGCCGATCGCCTGAAGGTCACCTTCCAGCAGGCCGACGCTGAAGCTCTTCCCTTCGCCGATGAGAGCTTCGATGTCGTGCTTTCGACTTTCGGCGTGATGTTCACGCCGAATCAGCCTCAGGCTGCAAGCGAGCTGATGCGCGTCTGCCGCCGGGGCGGCAAGATCGGCCTCGCCAATTGGACACCTGACGGCTTCATCGGCAAGCTGTTCAAGACCATCGGCAAATATGTGCCGCCGGCACCGGGGGTGAAGTCTCCGGCGCTGTGGGGCACCGAAGCGCATCTCGGCACGCTGTTCGGAACGAAAGGGGCCGTAGCCGCGAAGGGCACGACCTTCGTCTTCCGCTACCGATCGCCTCAGCACTGGCTTGAAATTTTCCGCGGCTACTACGGCCCCGTCCTCAAGGCGTTCGCGGCGATCGAGCCTGAGGCGCGGGATGCGCTCGAGGCCGATATCTACGCCCTCCTCGACGCATTCAACGTCGCCGGTGACGGCACGCTGGTCCTCCCCAGCGAGTATCTCGAAGTGGTGATCACCAAGCGCTGACCCGACAGCAAAGCAACTGACCCGACCCAAACGCCCCTCGGAGGTTTGGGTCGGGCAGGATCGCGCCTCAGTTCGATTTTCGACTCACCTCGCTTGGCGGCGGCTCGTTCTGCTCCTCGATCGCCTGCGCCAGATGCCACTCAGCCATTTTGAGATGCTGCTTGATCACCTCAGGGTGGGCAGCCTCATGCGCGCGCTCGACGAACTTCTTCGCTTCGATGAGATAGTCCATCCACACCTCCTGGGTGCCAGCCCTTTGGTCATATGGGGAGGGAAGGGGGGACATGAGGAATTGACTCCAAGACAGGAATTTATTCCTTGACAGCGTAGGGTAGTGTCTCAGTTTGAATAGGAAAATAATCCAGCATGCTTGACTACGCGCGAAAGGCCGCCAACGTTAGTCTCATGCCCAAAGGCCCAAAAGGTGAGAAGCGCCCAGCCGACGTGATAGGCGCGGCCGTTATGGTCGGCAAGATCGCCACCGGGGAGATTGTCGAGGTCGAAGAAAAGCCCTCTGCGGCCGCCGAGCTTGGGCGGAGGGGTGGTAAGGCGCGGGCGGAGTCCATGACGGGGGAGCGTCGGACGGAGGTCGCCCGGAAGGCGGCAAAAAAACGTTGGGAAAAACGCAAATAGTGATTGCGTGTTAATAAATCTTACCCTACTGTAGGGTAAGATTTATTAACACGAGGGATTCGCATGCCTGCCACCAAGACAAAGATTCTTCGCGAGACCTGGGAAGTAGAACCAGCTCTTGCAGCACTTCAACTCGACAGGGGCAAACTTTTGAACGTGCGCACGACTGCGCTTGGTGCTGCCGCGGACGCAACACCGTTCCACCCGGCGAATGCCCCCGGCACACTGTCCTATCAGTACGGCACATTCGCCTTGCGCTACGAGCACGTCGGCGACGCATGGCAGGCCGATAGACCTAATGGCGTTGAGGCAATTAAGAACGACGCCATTCGGGTCAGGATTGTATTCGCGAACGTTGATGTCGCCTGTAACGATGAGCAAGAGCCTAAGGCTCGTTCGGAAAAGGGTGCCGGAGCGGAACGGTTGTGCGCCGGTAATGGCCTTTTTGAGGATCTCCCGCGTTACGCCAGCGTTGACGACGGCAAAGACGAGGGTTGGGTAACCTATTACCTGATGGTTGCGCCCAACGGCGCGGTTGAACTCACCCGCGCCACGGTCGAGGGC
>NZ_JBOHJB010000050.1:0-22940 GCF_050728395.1 Methyloceanibacter sp. | reverse complement strand
GCTACGCAGATGAGCATACGGGCTCGGCGCGCTGATTTCGGCAGGCTGATTGAGCAGCTGAAGCGCAAGCTCGATCGGGCTGAAAGAGCGGCGGTGATGGGTGCACACGCCGTGCTTCTTGATGGCGCGCGCGTGCTCAGGCGTGCCGTAACCCTTGTTCTGTTCCCAGCCATAGCGACGGTAGCGGCGCGATAGTTTCACCATCAGGCGATCGCGGGTGACCTTGGCCACGATCGACGCCGCGGCGATGGAGACCGAGCGGCCGTCGCCGCCGACCAGTGCCCGCGCCTTGCAGGGAAAGCGGCGCGGGATGATGTTGCCGTCGATCAGGGCCGTTGCTGCCGGCGTCTCAAGCCCGCGATAGGCGGCGCGCATGCCCCACAAGGTTGCCTGCAAGATATTGTCGCGGTCGATACGGCGGACGTGGCCGATGACCACCGACACGCAGGCGGTGGCTATGATCTCGGCATAGCGATCCTCGCGCGCTTCCGCGGTGAGCACCTTCGAATCGTTGAGCCCCTCTGGGATGCGATCAGGATTAAGAATCACCGCGGCGACCACCACCGGTCCCGCCCAAGGGCCACGGCCAGCCTCGTCGATGCCGGCGATCGGCCCGTGCAATTGGTCCATCAGCTCCGCTTCGAGGTCGAAGGTCGGAACTGTGCGGGCCGCTGCGTTTCCCCGCGTGACTCCCATGGAGACGAAGTCTTGCCAAGCGAGACCGCTTTGGCAACTCACGACGTCGCCGCTGTGGAAAACCTCAGGTCCTTGGGCCTTTCCCATCATTACCGCCATCGTCATGCCCAGACTTGATCCGGGCATCCATCCCGTTGCTCCACAACGGACAATGCCAACGAAATGGATTGCCGGGTCAAGCCCGGCAATGACGAATCCCAGGGATGGTGGCCAAAAGCAAGCGGAGCAGCGGACATTGCCCTTGGTTTGGAGCTTTATCTACGCCCGGTCTCCAACTGCTTCGGGATGACTGCCTGGCCTTTGAGGAATGACGAGAATGCAGCCGACCATGATCAACGCGATTACCACGGAAGCGATTGGCCGGCTCAAGGCAAGCCCGCCATGGTCCAACGGCTTGTCGAGGAAATCGCCCAACGTGGCTCCCAGGGGCCGCGTCAGAATGAAGGCGGCCCAAAACAGCCCCACGCGAGACACATCCGTCCAGTAATACAGCGCAGCAGTAACTGCCAGTCCAGCGGCGAACACAAGCGCTCCGCCTTCGTATCCGAGACCGCCAGTGTCGGCAATCCAATCGCCAAGCGCGGTTCCCAATGTCTGGGAAAAGGTGATGGCGGCCCAATAGAAGGCTTCGACACGTGGTGTGCTGACCGTGTTCACCGAGATCGTGCCTTCCGACCAGTACCAAAGCGTCAGCACAGCCATAAGGCAGGCGAACAGAAGCATTGAGCCGCCGGTATAGCCAATGCCGAGCGAGCGGTCGGCGAAGTCGGCCATCGTGGTGCCGAAGGTGGTGGAGGCGACGATGGTCGCCCAATAAAGGAAGGGGTGGAACTTCTTCGCCGCGATCTGGACGACCACTAGGAGAACCAAGGTCGAAAGGAAAATCGCGCTTCCGACCAGGTACCCTGTGTTGACCATGACGTCTGCCTTAAGCCAGGTCATGGTGACGGTGTCGCCGCCGGTCTCACCAAGTGTCGTCGCGAGAATCTTGATGATCCAGAAACCGAGGGTGACTTCCGGAACCTTACTGGCTTGCAGGTTTGTTAGCGTTGGTCCGGCCGAAAAGTCGTTCATTGGTCCGCTCTTCTTTGTGTTCCGAAATTGCGAGTCGGCATGCCGCAGGCCTCGCGCAGATTGCGAGGTTGAGCCGAGTAACGATAGGGAGATTTCCGGGCGGTTCTATTACTCGCGGGATACGTTTATGTATCCGTTCTAGGCGAGGCTTGGACGAATGGGTCTGCTATAGAAAGAGGTTCGTACCCGTCCTCTGCTGCCTATCGATGACGAACTCGACGTAATCTCCATGCGTGTCTTGGTCATTGAAGACGACATCGAAACCGCCAACCAGGTTCGGGATAGACTTAAGCGTGCCGGACATTCAGCCGACTGCGTCGCAGACGGTCACGATGGATTGATAAAGGCCTCGGCCCATCACTACGACGCGATCGTTATTGACCGGATGCTGCCGGGACTCGATGGCTTGGCCGTCGTGAGAAAATTGCGTGAGCAGGCAATCCGAACGCCGGTGCTTTTCCTAACAGCGCTAGGAGGTCTCGACGATCGAGTTCAGGGCCTGGACGCAGGTGGCGACGACTACCTGGCCAAGCCGTTTGAGTTCCCCGAATTTTTCGCGAGGCTCAACGCGATCACGCGCCGGCCGCCGCTTACGGGATGGGAACCCGTCCTTCGCGTGGCCGATCTCGAAATGGATCGCATCAATCGGCGGATCACACGAGCCAGCAAGAACATAGATCTAAGCCCTCTAGAGTTTCGCCTGCTCGAATATCTGATGCGGAACGCCGGGCACGTGGTCGCGCGCGCAATGCTGTTGGAGAAGGTATGGGAATTCAACTTCGACCCAAAAACCAAGATCGTGGAAACCAACGTCAGCCGCCTCCGGGCAAAGATTGAAAGAGGAAGGAAGCCACGGCTGATACATACCAAACGAGGTTCGGGCTATGTCATTCGACCTCCTGACTAGACTGGTTCGCACGGCGAGCTTTGGGCTGGCTGTTCTCTACGTCCTACTCTTCGTTACTTCGGTCTCAATCCTCGGTGTCGTCTTCTACCTCACGGTCGAAACCTCACTCGATCGGCAAATTGCCACGCGGATCGACGCGGAAATGGCGCTCCTTCAACAGGAGCTGAGCTTGGACGGGAAGGATGCGCTTGTAGCAGAGGTGCAGGAGCGGACCAACGTCTTCCCTGCGCTCGAATATCTCGTGCTCGATGCCAATGGCAATCGGCTGGCCGGCGATCTGCCCTCCATGCCTGATACGGTGGGCTGGACCGACCTGAGTGAGCCGCGCGGCCGTCGTGGAGATCCCCCCAGGACTCTTCGCGTTCGCAATGTCGCGCTGCCCCAAGGCTTGCGTCTCGCTGTGGGCGACGATCTTGCCCCGATAGAAAACGTCCGGGCCGCGCTCATCGAGGCATTGGGTTGGTTGCTGCTGGCCGTGCCCCTCCTGAGCCTTGCAGGAGGGCTGGCACTCAGCTTCGGATTTCTCCGGCGCGTCGACGCGATCACGCGCACGGCTGACGCAATCATCGAGGGAGATCTCGATCAACGCATTCCGACGCGGGGTACGAACGACAATTTCGATCGTCTTTCCGAGACCCTCAATCTAATGCTCGATCGCATACAGGCTTTGATGGACAGCCTGCGCCAAGTCTCCAACGACATCGCTCACTCTTTGAAAACTCCGTTAGGTCACTTGCGCCAAAAGCTTAGATCGGCCCGTGCCAGCGACGGACTGAAATGCAAAAGAGCTATCGATGCTGCGATGGCGGACACCGAAAACTTGCTCGAAACGTTCTCGGCCCTGCTTCGTATCGCACAGATTGAAGCCGGCACACGCCGCAGCGGCTTTGGTCAAGTCGAAATGAGCAGACTGCTGGCAAACCTCGCCGACACGTATACTGCGGCGGCCGAACACGATGGCAAGTCGATCACCGTGAACGTTCCTGCAAAAATCACCGCTTGGGGCGACAGAGCCCTGCTCACAGAAATGTTCTCAAATCTCCTCGACAATGCCCTTCGCCATACTCCGCGCGGCACCAACATTGAGGTCTCTGTGGCTGAGAATGAGTCTGGCGCGGTGGCGTTCGTCGCCGATGATGGACCGGGAGTTCCGGCAGCGGATCGGGATTTGATTTTCAGACGATTCTACCGATCAGCGCGCAGCACAACGACGCCCGGTCATGGACTCGGTCTTGCCTTAGCCGCGGCCGTGGCAGACCTCCACGGAATGACGCTTACGGCTGAAGACAATGCCCCGGGCCTTCGCATGAGGATCAGCCTTAGGGCGTGATCTCCTGTCAAGCTCGTATACTGCTTTGTATACCTTCAAACCAACAATCGGCCTTCTTTCGCTTCCTTGATCGGTGAGCGGCCACGCGCTTTTGTGCCAATCGGAACAGTGGCACGAGGGTCATTCTCGATCAAATGAAGCGGGCTTTCGCCAAGAAGAGTCGTGGCTCCGCATCGCAGCGCTCGGTGAATTCGAAGGGCGTCCATCTGTCATGGTCGAATTTGCTATGCCTCAGCCCTTGTGATGCGCACCGCTGTAAATTTCTAAGTGGCAAGATGCGCTTCATTTGCATCCTAGCCGCGCGCGCCATCGGTCTGGTGTGCGTGCTAGCATGCCCGGCTCATGCAGGTGTCACCTACCAATGCCTCGAAAACGCGCTGCCCCTGGAATTGCTGAGCAACGATAGCGAGCGCGAAGCTCTTCTTCTGCAAGCCAAGACCTGTATGTTGGAGAGAAAGCCACTGCGAGCTGTGGCTTTATTGAGTCAGGTGATCAAGAGCGATCCAACCGACGTCGGCGCCTACATCAATCGCGGCAACGCCAAGGCGGCAGCCGGTGAGCTAGGATCAGCGATTAGCGACTACAGCGTAGCGATACGACTAGAGCCTGATCTGGCTCAAGCGTGGTACGACCGAGGTACCGTGCTCGCCAATGTGGGCCGCTTCGAGAGCGCCATCGCTGATTTCACCGAAGCCATCAGGTTGAAGCCCGAATTTGCGGCCGCCTATTGCAACCGGGGCTTGGCGCGTTCCGAGCTTGCGCGCTATGACGATGCAATCGCGGACTATTCCGTTGGAGTGGAGCGCGATCCAAGAGAGCCCTATTGCCGTTTCAATCGCGGCGGTCTTTACCTGACTTTGGGCTACTACCAGAAAGCGATCGACGACCTGAGCGAGGCATTGGCTGCTAAACCGAACGATCCCATCGCGTTGACGAAACGCGGACAGGCCTATGAGCTGCTCGGCAAAATAAATCAGGCTTCGGATGATTTCCGTGCAGCACTCGCTTCCCGTCCTGAGCTGGTGGCCGCGAAAGAGGGTTTGGCCCGCATTTTGGACCAGCGACAGCAGGCGGATCATACAAGCGACCAACCACCCCGAAGTCCGTAGAGTGCTGCGTACGGGCACTGACCTAAAGTGCAAGCGTAGTGGTCATCGAACATGATCGGCTCACCCGCGCGTATACTACTTTGTATACGTGCAAATCACCAAACTGCCTTCTTTCAATTCCTTGATTAGCAAGCGCGCATGCGCCTTTGTGCCAATCGGAACCGGAGCCTTCTTCCAGCCACTGGAGGTTCAGGATCTTACGCAGGGGCTTGTTCGGCGATGACACGATTGTCCATCTGGCGAGCGGGGATGGTCGCACTTTGCTGTCTTGCACCTGGGCCCGTATATGCTGGACCACCTTACCGAACAGACGATCCAGAGCCGACCGAATTTAGGCACTTCGAGTTCTACACGTTTTCAACCGGGACAGTCGTGAGCGACGATACTGCTGGGACTCTGCCGGGGATAGAACTTAACTACGGCCTCATCCCCAACGGCCAGCTCACGATCGACACTGCAACGGCGTTTGACAGTCCTTCCAGCGGCGCAATGCGATTCGGCTACGGCGACACGCCGATCAGCTTCAAGTACAGGTTCATCCAGGAGGATAATAAGGGTTGGCGACCGCAAGTTGCGGTATTTCCGCTGGTCAATTTGCCCACCGGTGACGAAGATCGCGGGCTTGGGGCAGGCCACGTCCTAGTATTTCTTCCGATGTGGTTTCAGAAGAGCTTCGGCGATTGGACCGTCGACGGCGGTGGCGGCTATTGGATCAACCGAGGCGGCGCAGGTGACAAGAATTTTTGGTTCTCTGGTGTGTTGCTACAACGAAAGGTGACCGACAGGCTTTCTGTCGGTGGGGAAATATTCCATCAAACCGCTGACTCGATTGATGGGAAGGACAGCACCGGGTTCAACATCGGTGCGATCTACGACATCAACGAACACAACCGCTTTCTGTTCTCAGCGGGTCGAGGACTGCAAAATGCCTCCGACACCAATGTTTTCTCCTGGTACGTGGGATACCTGATTACAGGTCCCTGACAAACCCGAGATACGGCGAGAGTCCGCATAGAATGAGTGCCCTGACGTGGAAGCTCCCGGGTACGCCGCAGCTTTGAACCAGTGGGAGCGTTGCAATCCCGGCACGGGCGGGTTGGATCGCTAAAGCAGGCGGAGCTGCTGGCCGGGGAGGACCGGCGGGGTGAACAGGTCGGTGCGAAGCTCGACCGACTCTTTATTGAAGCCGAGGCGCTCGGCGGCAATCTCGAAACGGCGACCGATCATCCAGGCATAGGGCCCCTCGCCCACCATGCGCTCGCCCCATTTCGCGTCGTAGAGCTTGCCACCGCGGGAGGACCGCATCAGCGACAGCACGCGCTTGGCGCGGTCGGGGCAGTTCGCCGTCAGCCATTCGGTGAACAGATCGCCGATCTCGAGCGGAAGCCTGAGCAGCACATAGCCCGCGTTCCTCACGCCCGCTGCGGCTGAACGCTCCAGGATCCGCTCCATCTCCATGTCGGTGAGGCCTGGAATGACCGGCGCCACCATCACCGAGGTCGGAACGCCGGCCTCGACCAGCCTGGCCACTGTCTCAAGCCGCTTGTCCGGCGTGCTCGCGCGCGGCTCCATGGCGCGGGCGAGCTTGCGGTCGAGCGTGGTGACCGACAGCGCCACCTTGACCAAACCCCTCTCCGCCATGGAGCGAAGCAGGTCGAGATCGCGCAAGACCAGCGCCGATTTGGTGACAATGCCGACAGGATGGTTCGCAGCCGACAGAACTTCCAGGATGCGACGCATGATGCGGTAGCGCCGCTCGATCGGCTGATAAGGATCGGTGTTGGTGCCGATGGCGATGGTGCGGGGACGATAGGAGGGGTCGGCAAGCTCGCGCTCGAGCGCAGCACCGGCATTGGTCTTGGCAAACAACTTGGTCTCAAAATCGAGACCGGGCGAGAGGCCGAGGAAGGCGTGGGTGGGCCGCGCGAAGCAGTAGATGCAGCCATGCTCGCAGCCGCGATAGGGATTGATCGACCGGTCGAAGCCAATATCGGGAGAGGAATTGCGGGTGATGATGCGCCTGGCCGGAACCTCCTGCACTTCGGTGGTCAAGGCCTCGAGCTCGGTGAGAGACTCCCAGCCGTCGTCGACCGGCTCGTAGGCGATCGGCTCGTAGCGGCCCGACCGGTTGGTCGCGGCCCCTCGCCCGTTGCGGCGGCCGCTTGCCAGGCCCCCGATCTCCAGCGGGAAGCTTTCAGACTCTCCAGGCTTTCTCAGTGCGATCGACATGGCCATGCATATAAAGACCCAATAAGAACAAATCAAGAACATCATTAAGGATTTGGAACGGGGGAATTGCCGGATTTCGGCCAAACGCTATAGTCCGCCTCCATGATTTCCGTGGTTATCCCCACATACAATGCCGAGGCGACGCTCGGGCCCACGCTTACGGCGCTGGTGCCGGCGGTGGTCGACGGCATCGTGCAGGAGGCGATCCTAGTCGATGGCGGGTCGACCGACGAGACTTGCGGCATTGCCGAAGCAGCCGGGACCAGGCTGATCAGGACCAAGCTCGGGCGCGGCACCCAGCTTCAGGCGGGTGCGGCGGCGGCGCGTGGCGACTGGCTCCTCTTTCTTCACGCCGACACGGTGCTCTCGCCCGGCTGGGCTGAGGAAGCGGAAGCGTTCATGGAGCGCGTGGCTAAAGGCCGGCGGGCGCCGGCCGCAGCCGCCTTCCGCTTTGCGCTCGACGATGACGGGATGATGCCGCGCCTGTTGGAATCGCTCGTGGCGCTCCGCTGCTTTCTATTCGCGCTGCCTTACGGCGATCAGGGACTGCTCATCTCGCGCAACCTCTATCGCGAGCTTGGCGGCTTCCGGCCGATGCCGCTCATGGAGGATGTCGATCTCGTGCGCCGGCTCAAGCGGCGCCAGCTCGTGATGCTGCAATCGCGCGCGGTGACGAGCGGCATCCGCTATCGCCGCGAAGGTTATGTGGGGCGCTCCTTGCGCAATCTCTGCTGCATGCTGCTCTATTACCTCCACGTGCCCACGCGCGTGCTCGCGCGGCTTTATGGGTAGGAAAAAAGCGCGCCCTGCCCGCGCTCCATACGCCCAACGCCTCATTGTGATGGCCAAGAGCCCGCTTGCCGGGCGCGGCAAGCGCCGGCTCGCGGCAAGCATCGGCGCGATCCAAACAGCGAGATTCTATCGCTCCTGCCTCGCCCACACGCTGATGCGGCTTGGCCCCGACAGCCGCTGGCGCACGCTGCTTGCAGTGTCGCCCGATAGCGATAGGAACGCCGCGTTCTGGCCGCTTGCGATCGAGCGGCTGGCGCAAGGCCATGGCGACCTCGGAGCGAAGATGCAGCGTCTGTTCCGGCTTCTGCCGCCGGGGCCTGCGATCATCGTCGGCAGCGACATTCCTTCCATCAAGGCAAGCGACATTGCACGCGCCTTTCGCCTCCTTGGGGGAGCCGAGGCTGTGTTCGGTCCTGCGCCGGACGGGGGCTATTGGCTCGTCGGCTTGCGCCGCTCCCCGCGTCTGCTCGCGCCATTCGCGGGCGTGCGCTGGTCGAGCCCGCACGCTCTCGCCGATACGCTTGGCAATCTCAAGGGCTCGCGCGTGGCCTTCGCGGCAACGCTGAGCGACGTCGATACCGAGGACGATCACCGGCGCATGCGCCGAGATTGGGAGCGGCTCATTCCGCCCAAGCCCTGAGCCAAGTCAGGACTTGGATTTCGTCCCCGGCAATCCCTTGAGGCGGGGCATCACCTCGATGAAGCTGCAAGGGCGATGGCGGTTGTCGAGCTGCAATTTGAGGATGCCGTTCCAGCCGTCCTTGCAGGCGCCAGGCGACCCCGGCAGGCAGAAGATGAAGGTGCCGTTCGCCATGCCACCGCAGGCCCTCGACTGCACCGTGGAGGTGCCGATGGTGGCGAAGCTGACCATGTGGAACACCGCCGCGAAGCCGTCGATGTCCTTCTCGAACAGCGGCTTAACCGCCTCTGGCGTCACGTCGCGCTTGGCGAAGCCGGTGCCGCCGGTGGTGATCACCACATCGATCTCAGGATCCTTGATCCATTTCTTGACCTGCTTGCGGATCTCTTTCTCGTCGTCCAACACGATCGCCTTCGCCGCCAGAAGATGACCGGCCTGCTCGATCATTGCGGCAAGCAGGGCGCCCGAAGTGTCGGACGTCTCGTCGCGCGTGTCCGAGATGGTGAGCACGGCGATGTGCAATGGAATGAACGGGACGCTTTCGTCGATGCGGGTCATGGTGGCAGGGGTCGGAAATCAGAGGTCAGAAGTCAGAAGTCAATCGAACATAGTCCGATTTCTGATTACTGACCTCTGATTTCTGAATCCAGTGCCGCCTTCAGCATCAAGAGATCGCGCCAGGCGTAGCGCTTGGCCGCCGAGTTGCGCAGGAGATAGGCGGGGTGCAGCGTGGCGAGCGTGGGCAGGTCGCGGCCGGCGCAAGCATAAGTCAGCCATTTGCCTCTGAGCCGCATGATGCCTTCGCTCACCCCGAGGATCGTCTTTGCCGCGGCGCCGCCGAGCAGGACCAGAACGCTCGGCGACAACAGCTCGATCTGGCGGGCGAGAAACGGGGCACAGGCCTCGATCTCCTCTGGCGTCGGCGTGCGGTTGCCCGGCGGGCGCCAATAAACCGTGTTGGTAATGTAGACATGTTGCTCGGAAAGCCCGATCGCCGCCAGCATGCGGTCGAGCAGTTGCCCAGCGCGGCCGACGAAGGGCTTGCCTTGGAGGTCCTCATCGCGGCCAGGCGCCTCTCCGATCAGCATGATGCGCGCCTCGGCGCTGCCTCTGGCGAAGCACAGGCTTTTCGCGGTCCGCCGCAAGGAGCAACCTTCGAATCCGGCGACCAGAGCCTCGAGCTCCGTCAACGTCGAGACCTTGGCACCGATGCCTCGCGTGGAGGCTGGCGTTGCCGCTCCGGGTGCAATGCGGGGCGGTCTCGCAGCCATTTTCACTTCGGGTGCAGGGCGCGCCGCGGGCTTGGGCGCAGCCGCGGCAAAACAGTCGACCGGCTCCTCGCCGACCGCCTCGTCGACGCCCATGGCCCGATACCAGTCGAGCAGCGCCTGCACCGCTCTAGTGTCAGCCACCGACATCAGCTGCTTGCCTCAATTGCCTCGCTTCCCCAGATGTGTTGGATATCGGATTCCCGTTCCGGCGGGAATGACATAAAACCCTTGGCCCGCTAAGCCCTTGGCCCTTAGCCCCAAATTGGAGCGAGCCCTTTGGACGAAGTGACCCCCCGCGAGACCATGGAGTTCGACGTGGTGATCGTCGGCGCAGGCCCCGCCGGGCTTGCCGCTGCGATCAGGATTAAGCAGCTCGCGGCCGAGACGGGCCAAGACATCTCCGTGGTGGTGCTGGAGAAGGGCAGCCAGGTCGGAGCCCATATCCTGTCGGGCGCCGTGATCGATCCAGTGGGGCTAGACCGTCTTTTGCCTGACTGGCGCGAGCAGGACTCTCCCCTGCAAACGCAAGCGAGCGAGGACCGCTTCTATTACCTCACCGAGAAGGGTGGCATCGGCTTCCCCTCCGTTCTGATGCCGCCGCTCATGAGCAATCATGGCTGCTATGTCGGCAGCCTCGGCAGCCTCACCCGCTGGCTCGGCGAGCAGGCTGAGGCCCTTGGCGTCGAGATCTATCCCGGCATCTCCGTCACCGACGCGATATTCGGGCCGAATGGTGAGGTCGAGGGCGTCATCACCGGCGACATGGGCGTGGCCCGCGACGGCACGCACAAGGAAAGCTACACGCCCGGGATCGCTCTTGTCGGCAAATACACGCTGCTCGCAGAGGGCGCGCGGGGCTCCCTCACCAAACAGCTCATCCGCCGCTTCAGCCTCGATGCCGAGAGCGGCCCGCAGAAATACGGCATCGGCCTGAAGGAGCTGTGGGAGGTGCCGAAGGAGAAGCACCGGCCGGGGCTCGTGCAGCACACCATGGGCTGGCCGCTCGGGGACTCAACCGGCGGCGGCTCCTTCCTCTATCATTTCGGCGAGAACCTGGTGTCGGTCGGCTTCGTCGTGCATCTCGACTACGCCAATCCCTATCTCAACCCGTTCAAGGAGTTTCAGCGCGCCAAGCTGCATCCGCGCATCGCCGAGCATCTGCAAGGCGGCAGGCGCATCTCCTATGGCGCCCGGGCGCTCACCGAAGGCGGCTGGCAGGCGATTCCCCGCCTTGCCTTTCCAGGCGGAGCGCTGATCGGCTGCTCCGCGGGCTTCATGAACGTGCCGCGCATCAAGGGCACCCACAACGCCATGCTCTCCGGCATGATGGCGGCGGAAGCCGCTTTCGCCGCGCTTCGTGCCGGGCGCTCGCGCGACGTGCTCGACGCCTACGAGCAAAGCGTCAAGCAAAGCTCCATGGCCACTGAGCTGAAAAAGGTGCGCAACGTGAAGCCGCTGTGGTCGCGGCTCGGCACCCGCCTCGGCGTGATGCTGGGCGGCATCGACATGTGGCTGAACACGCTGTTTCCGTTTCTCACCCACACGCTCAAGCACTCGAAGCCTGACTATGCGAGCCTCACGAAGGCCGCGCAGGCGAAGCAAATCGACTACCCGAAGCCGGACGGCGGGCTCACCTTCGACATTCTCTCCTCGGTGTTCCTGTCGGGCACCAACCACGCCGAGAACCAGCCGGTGCATCTGAGGCTCACCGACCCCAGTATCCCGATCGCCGAGACCCTTCCCGAATATGCCGAGCCAGCGCAGCGCTATTGCCCGGCGCAGGTCTACGAGGTGGTCGACGAGGGCGGAAAGCTCAGGTTTCAGATCAACGCGCAGAACTGCGTCCACTGCAAAACCTGCGACGTGAAGGATCCGGCCCAGAACATTACTTGGGTGCCGCCTGAGGGCGGTGACGGGCCCAATTACGTCAATATGTAAGCTGCCTGATCTAGGCTCGCGTGCAAGCTTGTCGCGGAGAACGGTCACAAACGCGCCGCCTTTCAGAGGCAAGCAAGCTTTTGGGTTGCGGACAGCGCAAAAACGCATAATCCTCCCCCTTTGGGGCATTTGAACCGCACTGTGAGGGCCTTTAAAACCGCACTGTGGGGCCTTCGAACCGCACTGTTTGGGGCGGCGTCAAGCCGAACGCACATGCCAACTGCCGAAAATTCCGTCTTCCGCACCTGGGCGCGGAGGTCTCTCTTTGTCTTGGCCATTCTCGCTGCTCCGGCAGCCTATTCGGAAGTGACCGCGACAGTAGTGGACCACCCCGAGCCCGGCACCTTGCTCGGCAACTATCTCTCCGGTCGCGTGGCCCGCGGCGACCACGACACCACGGCCGCGGCTGACTTCTATTCGCGGGCGCTCGCCGAGGACCCGACCAACGAGCTGATCCTCGAACAGGCCTTCCTGCTTGAGACGGCGGCAGCCGATTGGGATCGCGCCGTTGCGCTCGCGCGCGAGCTGGTCAAGGTCGAGCCGTCGCACCGCATCGCGCAGTTCCTGCTCGGCTGCGAGGCGTTCAAGCGCGGCGACTACAAGGAAGCCGACGAGCACTTCGCCGCGGCGCGTCAAGGCCCGATTGCCGATCTGACGTCGATCCTGGCCAGGGCCTGGGTGCAGCAGGCTAACGGCAAGACAGATCAGGCGTTCGCCACTCTCGATACGTTGAGCGATGCCGACTGGGCACAATTCTATCAGCGCTACCACCGCGCGCTGATCGCCGATGTGGCAGGCAAGCGTGACGTGGCGCGGGTCGCCTTCGCCCAAGCCTTCAAGAAGAATCCGGCGACGCTCAGAGTGGCCGATGCCTATGCCAGGCACTCGGTGAACAGCAACAACCGCAAGCTCGCCAAGCAGACGCTCAAGACCCATATCGCCAAGTCGGCGGAGCATCCCCTGTCGACGGCGCTGCTCAACGACATCGAGGCCGGCAAGACCCCGCCTTTGCTCGTCACCTCTCCGAACGACGGGCTGGCCGAGGTGTTTTATGGCATCGGCGACGCTCTCGCGGGCGAGGGCGGACTCGATATGGGCATCATCTTCCTGCAGTTCGCGCTCTACCTCGAGCCCGATTTCCCGCTCGCCCAAGTGGCCCTCGCCGAGGCCTATGACAGCGCCAAGCGGTACGATCTCGAGCTCGCCGCCTTCAACAGCATCAATGAGGATTCGCCGCTCTGGCTGAACGTGCAGATCCAGAAAGCGCTGGCGCTGAATTCGCTCGAGCGGGTGGACGATGCCAAGGCGCTGCTCGAAAAAATAATCGCCAAGAACTCTAAGGACATTCGTCCGCTCGATGCGCTCGGCAACATCCTGCGCTCGCACGAGCGCTACGCCGAGGCTCGCGACTACTATAGTCGCGCCATCGCGCTGGTTGGCAAGCCGACCAGGGAGAACTGGACGCTGTTCTATGCCCGCGGCGTGTCCAATGAGCGGCTGAAGGATTGGCCTCAGGCCGAGGCCGACCTGAAGAAGGCGCTCGAGCTTTCGCCCGACGAGTCCCCGGTGCTCAACTATCTCGGCTACACCTGGGTCGATCAGAGCCAGAACCTCAAGACGGCGATGGACTACATCCGCAAGGCGGTGAAGCTCAAGCCCGATGACGGCTATTACATCGATAGCCTCGGCTGGGCTTATTACCGCATCGGCAATATCCAATCGGCGGTCGAGCATCTTGAGCGCGCGGTGGAGCTTAAGCCTGACGATCCGGTGATCAACGATCATCTCGGCGACGCCTATTGGCGCATCGGGCGGAAGCTCGAGGCGAAATATCAGTGGCAGCAGAGCCTCACGCTGAAGCCGGACAACGACCTCATCGCCACCATCGACAAAAAGTTGAAGGACGGCCTGCCCGACGCGCCGGCGACCAAGGCGGCGAATTCGACGGTGCAGAAGATCGCCGAATAGTCTGCCGGCTTTCGGGCTAGCGGAGCCATCGCGATGACGGCGCTCCGCGACACGGCGAAAGCCAAGCTCAACCTCACGCTTGAGGTGCTGGGCCGCCGCGACGATGGCTATCACGAGCTGAAGAGCCTCGTTGCTTTTGCCGAGCTCGGCGACGCGGTCGAGCTCGAGCCGCAGGACGGTCTCGATCTCCTGGTCGAAGGGCCGTTCGCCACCGCGCTTCGGGGCGACAATCTGATCCTGAAGGCGGCCTTGGCCGCCAAGGCGATTTATCCCGCACTCAAGCTCGGCCGCTTCAACCTCACCAAGACGCTGCCGGTCGCGGCGGGCCTCGGCGGCGGGTCTGCCGACGCCGCCTGCGCCTTGCGGCTGCTCTCACGCGCCAGTCAAGGGGCGCTCGACGAAGCGAGTTGGCGGGAGCTCGCCGGGGGACTTGGCTCAGATGTTCCCGCCTGCCTGCTGAACCGCCCTGCGTTGATGACCGGGCGCGGCGAGACGGTCACTCCCGTCCGCCGGTTTCCGCCTTGCGCGGCCGTGCTCGCCAATCCTGGCCTGCCGCTCGCCGCGGCTGATGTCTATGGCGTGCTCGTCTCATCCGATCTTGCCGCCCCGCCGGAACGGCCGGAGGGGACGCTCGATTTCGGCGGAAGCTTCAAGAAGCTGCTCGACTACGCCGCGCGGCGCGGCAACGACCTCGAGCCTGCCGCGCTAAGCCTAGCCCCGGCCATCGCCGAGGTTCTGGCGGCGCTTCGGGACTGCGAAGGTACGCATCTGGCACGACTTTCCGGCAGCGGGCCGACCTGCTTTGCCCTGTTCGCCACGGAGCGAGAGGCAGAGCGCGCCGCTGCCATGCTTCGAGCCGTTCACCCGAATTGGTGGATCGAAGCAACTATGCTAATGCCCAATTGAGCCGTCATGGCCGGGTGAAGTCCCGGCCATGACGAGGATTTATTCTTGTCCGTTGCCGATTAGAACGGGCGGTCGACGCAGAACGCCACGGCCTCGAGCAGCGCCGCCTTGGGATCGCTGTCGGGGAAGATGGCAAGCGCGTCGCGGGCGATGGCGCCGTAATGGCGGGCCCGCTCCATGGTGTCGTTCAAGGCGTTGTGCTTCTGCATCAGACCCATGGCTTCATGCAGATCGTCCTCGCCGATCTCGCCGTCCTGCAGCGTGCGCTGCCAGAAGGCGCGCTCCTGCGCGTTGCCGCGGCGATAGCACAGCACGACAGGGAGCGTGATCTTGCCCTCGCGGAAATCGTCGCCGACGCTCTTGCCGAGCATCGACGGCTCGCCGGAATAATCGAGCGCGTCGTCGACGAGCTGAAAGGCAAGGCCGAGATTGCGGCCGTAGGATCTCAAGCCCGCCCCTTCCGATTTCGGCCGGTTGGCGATCACAGCGCCGACCTCGGCGGCAGCGGCGAACAAAGCCGCGGTCTTGGCGTCGATCACCGCGAGATAATCGTCCTCGGTGGTCTCGGTGTTCTTGGCGGTGATGAGCTGCATTACCTCGCCTTCGGCGATCACCGCCGCCGCATCGGACAAGATACGCAAGCACCCGAGCGAACCCACATCGACCATCATCTTGAAGGCCTGGCCCAAGAGAAAGTCGCCGACGAGCACGCTCGCCTCGTTGCCCCACAGCAAGCGGGCAGCGGTCTTGCCGCGCCTGAGATCGCTCTCGTCGACCACATCGTCATGCAGCAGCGTCGCGGTATGCATGAACTCGACGCTCGCCGCGAGCCGCACATGGCCCTCGCCCCGGTAGCCGCAGAGTTTCGCCGCGGCGACGGTGAGCATCGGCCGCAAGCGCTTGCCGCCGGAATCGATCAGATGGCGGGCGAGATCGGGGATCAGCTCGACATTGGAACGGGCACGGTCGAGGATGATGCGGTTGACATGACCCATATCCTCCTCGACAAGCGCGAGCAGAGGCGCAAGGCTTGCCCTTGGATCACGCGCACCGGAAAGCTGGACAACGACTCCCAAGAGACTGCTCCTCAACGCCGTTTAAGATGCCATTGACTTAACAGAGAATAGTGTCGGTGCTCCAGCTTCAAGGTCAAGGCGCTCTGCGGCCTAAGGACTTCCTCGCCATGAAGGAATTGTTGCGGTCGAATGACGCGGTGCTGATCTCCTATGTCAGCGCGCTTCTCGAAGAGGAGGGCATCGGCTTTATGGTGGCCGATACCAATATGAGCGTTCTGGAAGGCTCGATTGGGGCGCTGCCGCGCCGTGTGCTCGTGGCAAGCGACGCACTGGCGCAGGCACGGGCCGTTCTGGCCGGCGCCGGAATCGGCCATGTCATCGTCGATGAAGGCAAAAACTGAAAAGGCGCCGCCGGCCGGGATGCCGCCGGAAACGACGCTCGACGACTTCCTCGGCGGCCGCGTCGCCGTGGCCCAATCCAAGGCCGGTCACCGCGCCGGGAGCGACGCCGTCTGGTTGCAGGCGGCGGTTTCCGCACGACCCGGAGACCGGGTGCTCGATGCCGGCGCCGGCGTCGGGGTGGCGGGGCTTTGCCTGCTCGCCCGCTTTCGTCAAATTATTGTGACCGCGGTCGACATCGATCGAGAGGCTTGCTCGCTCGCAGAGGCCAATGCCGCGCGGAATGGCTTTGCCGCGCATTTCCGCGCAATGACCGCGGATTTGACCGCGCCGGCGGAGACGCTCATCGCCAAGGGCCTCGTCCGGGAGGGCTACGACCAGGTGATGGCCAATCCGCCCTTCCATGCCGAAGGCACGGTCCGGCCGGCCCCGGATAAGGGCCGCGCGGCGGCGCATATCATGCAGGAAGGCGCGCTGGAGGTCTGGGTCCGCTTCCTCGCCACCTTCACCGCGCCGAAGGGGCGCGTCACCTTGATACACATGCCGCAGGTTCTGCCCGAGCTCTTGGCGCTGCTCGACCGGCGCTTCGGCGCGATCACCCTCTTCCCGCTGTTCCCGAAAGCAGGCGAGCCAGCGCTCCGTGTCATTGTGCAGGCGAAAAAAGGAAGCCGCGCCGGCCTGCGCCTGCTCTCCGGCCTCGTGCTGCATGAGGCCGGCGGCCGCTACACGGACAAGGCCGAGGCGGTGCTGCGCCAGGGCGAAACGTTGAACCTTGGAGACTGATGAAAAAAGGGCTGCCGCCTGGGGGGAATAGACGGCAGCCCTCAACTGGCCCAAGCGTGAGGCGGCTTGGGCTTCCAAGATCCGCGCTAGCAGACCTTGTAGCTGCGATAGATCGTCTTGTAGTAGTACGAGTAGGAATAGTCGTCCCACAGGCGGATGGTGACGGGGCGGCTCTCATAGTGGCAGTACGAGTAGCTGTAATGGGGCCGGTAGTGGTAGCCATAGCCACCATAGCCATAGCCGTAACCGGCTTCAGCCGCAGAAACGCCGAGCATGAGACCTGACAGGGCAACGGCGGAAAGAAGGATCTTCTTGAACATCGAGGTAACCTCCAGCTGGTGACGCTATGAAAAGCGTCTGATTGGGTGAGCGGAGGACCATTCCTCGCTCATGGGTGCGTTTCTAGCTGGAGCGGCCTGAACCCAATCTGAGGGCGCCATTCATTTGGCGTTCAGCGCGCGGGCCCCCGGTCACGGCTGGCTTCGCTGCCTGAGCGCAGGCCACTTGCTCCCTGCTCTCCCTTTGTGGGAGAGCACACGCCGCTTGCGGCGTGGTGAGGGGTAAGCGGCTCTGCCGCGTCAGGCAAAAGATACCCCTCACCCTTCCCGCCATGCGTCGCGCTCCGCGCGCCGGGCGGAAAGCCCTCTCCCTCAAGGGGAGAGGGGAAAGATTGATGCGCTAGGCTTGCTGCTTCAGCGCATTCCTGATGCGCTACCGCTTCGCTGCTTGAGCGCGGAAAAGCCAAAGGGCCACCCCCGCCGCCGGGAATGGCCCTTGGAGGCCCTGCTAAAGGCCGTTCTTTTGTCTAGTAGCCCCAGCCGCGCCGATAATAGCGTCCGCGCCAATAGGGATAATAGGCGTAAGGGTAATAGCCGCCGCCGTAATAGGGGCGATAGCCGTAGCCGCCGTAATAGCCGGGTCCGACATAGACCCCGACGCCGGGGCCGTAATACCCACCCCAGCCGCGCCGCCAACCGGCGGACGCCTCGTTCGGAGCGATGGCGACGAGCGTCAGCAGAAGCGCAAACGCCGCAACCAACAACGTTGTCAGCCTCTTCATGTGAAGTCCTCCTGAGGGCGCCGCACACGGCGATTGCAGGAAAAACGCAAGCGCCAGGGTAACCGTTCCCCCTCGGTCCGGATTATACTAGGCAAGGCCTCAATCTTGGTGAGGAGAGCGAGACTTGCGTTAAGCAAAGCTTAGAGGCGGGCGCCGGCGGCTTCTTAGGCCTTCGTTTCCCGCCTTGATTTGACCTTGCGTGTCTGTACCTTTGGCCGCATGGACAATCTTTCGGACGAGCTTCGTCCTTCCTTGATGGATCGGGTGGGACGTCTCCTGCCGCCGGCTTGGACCGGGCGCGGTACGCTGATCCCGGTGCTCAGATTCACTGGCGCCATCGGCTTGTCGACGCCGCTCCGGCCGGGGCTCACGCTCACCACCAGCGCTGCCGCCATCGAAAAGGCCTTCTCCATGCGCGGGGCCAAGGCAGTCGCCATCCAGATCAACTCCCCCGGCGGCTCGCCCGTGCAATCGGTGCTGATCTACAAGCGCATCAGGGCGCTCGCCGAGGAGAAGAATCTGAAAGTCTATGTGTTCGCCGAGGATGTTGCCGCGTCCGGCGGCTATCTGCTCGCGCTCGCCGGCGATGAGATCTACGCCGACGCAAGCTCGATCGTCGGCTCGATCGGCGTCGTCACCGCCACGTTCGGCTTGAACGAGCTGATCAACAAGATCGGCGTTGAGCGGCGCGTCTATACTGCCGGCCGCAACAAGACGACGCTTGATCCGTTTCTGCCGGTGAAGGAGGACGACGTTGAGCGGGTCAAGGCGATCCAGCGCGACGTGCATGCCGAGTTCATCGATCTCGTCAAGGCGAGGCGTGGCGTCCGCATCGAGAAGGCGGGAGAGGATCTGTTCACCGGAGAGTTCTGGTCAGGCAAGAAGGCGCTCGAGCTCGGCCTGATCGACGGTCTGACCGACCTCCGCGGCAAGATGCGCGAGCTCTACGGCGACGAGGTCCGCTTCAGCCTGGTTACGCCGTCGACGAGCTGGTTCCGCCGTAGGCGGAGCGTCGCCATCGGGGACAGCGGTTCCGATTTCGGCTTCTCGCCAGGCGGGCTTGCAGCCGACCTCATTTCTGCTATCGAAGCGAGAGCGCTCTGGTCTCGCTTTGGGTTCTAGTTATGCCGCAACTTCTCATTCTGTTGGCCGCTGGTGCCGGCATTTTCCTCGCAAGACGCTGGTATCGCGACGAGCAGCGCCGCATCGCCGCCGAGCTCGCCCGCGCGCGCAAAGCCATGGATCAGCGCGAGGCGGAGAACGTCGTTCGCCTCGAACGCGATCCCGCGACCGGAGTGTACAGCCCGAGACGGCACTGACTAGCGGACGTCCCCCTCTCCTTTGAGAGAAGAAGAGTAGAGTCCTGTCGCGTCCTGTTTTTGTTTCCATCAAAACCATCCTGCTCTAGAAACCGGGGGCCATGGGCAAGCTCAGCAAAGCGGACCGGCCTCACGCCACCCCCTCGTTCCAGGATTTGATCCTGAGGCTCGAGCGCTATTGGGCCGATCAGGGCTGCGTCATCCTCCAGCCCTACGACATGGAGATGGGCGCCGGCACCTTCCATCCCGCCACCACCTTGCGCTCGCTCGGGCCGAGGCCCTGGCGAGCGGCCTATGTGCAGCCCTCGCGACGGCCGAAGGACGGCCGCTATGGCGATAACCCGAACCGGCTCCAGCATTACTACCAGTTCCAGGTGATCCTGAAGCCGTCGCCGCCGGACATCCAGGACCTCTATCTCGACTCGCTCCGCGCCATCGGCGTCGACGTCGCCAATCACGACATCCGCTTCGTCGAGGACGATTGGGAGAGCCCGACGCTCGGCGCCTGGGGGCTTGGCTGGGAGGTGTGGTGCGACGGCATGGAGGTATCGCAGTTCACCTATTTCCAGCAGGTCGGCGGCTTCGACTGCGATCCCGTGTCGGGCGAGTTGACCTACGGGCTTGAGCGGCTCGCCATGTATGTGCAGGGCGTCGACCGCGTGTTCGATCTCAACTTCAACGGCGGCAAAGGCAAAGACAAGGTCACCTATGGCGACGTGTTCCTGCAAGCCGAGCAGGAATATTCGCGTTACAATTTCGAGCAGGCCGACACCAAGATGCTGCTCAGCCATTTCCGCGACGCCGAGGCCGAGTGCAAGGCGCTGCTCGCCAAGGGCGACGACGGCAAGCGCCATCTGCTGGTGCTGCCGGCCTACGACCAGGCGATCAAGGCCTCGCATATCTTCAATCTGCTCGACGCCCGCGGCGTGATCTCGGTGACCGAGCGGCAAGGCTTCATCCTGCGCGTGCGCGAGCTCGCCCGCGCCTGTTGCGCGGCCTGGCTCAAGACCGAAGCTGGCGGCGCCCATGCTTGAGACGCGCAGGCCCGCACATGGCTGAGCTACTCCTTGAGATCTTCTCCGAGGAGATTCCGGCGCGCATGCAGACACGCGCCGCCGAAGACCTCGCCCGGCTGATGGGCGACCGGCTGAAAGATGCCGGCCTTACATTCGATACGGTGCGGAGCTTCGCCACGCCGCGGCGGCTTACGGTGGTGGTCGACGGCTTGCCGGCGCGTTCCCCCGATGTGAGCGAGGAGAAGAAGGGCCCGCGTGTCGGCGCGCCAGAGGCCGCGGTGCAAGGTTTTTTGAAATCGGCTGGGCTCAAATCGCTGGATCAGGCCGAAATCCGCGCCGACAAGAAAGGCGATTTCTATGTGGCGCTGATCGAGCGGCACGGACGCGCAACGCCGCAAGTCGTCGCCGAGATCGTGCCGGAGATCGTGCGCAATTTTCCCTGGCCGAAATCCATGCGCTGGGGAAGCGGACGGTTGCGCTGGGTGCGGCCGCTGCATTCGATTCTGTGCCTCTTCGGCGGCAAGGTGGTGCCGTTCGAGATCGACGGGATCAAAAGCGGCAAGGAATCGCGCGGCCACCGCTTCATGGCGCCAAAGCCGTTCGCTGTTAGGAGCTTCGACGATTACGTGGAGAAACTGCGCAAAGCCTACGTCATCCTCGATCCACGCGAGCGCGAGGCGACTATCTTAAAGCAGGCACAGAAGCTCGCGGCCAAAGAGAAGCTGGTGCTGATCGAGGATATGGGCCTGCTCGCCGAGAATGCCGGGCTCACCGAATGGCCCGTGGTGCTGATGGGGAGCTTCGATCAGAGCTTCCTCGACGTGCCGGGAGAAGTGCTGTCCACGGCGATGAAGGCCCATCAGAAATGCTTCTCGCTGCGTCGCGGAGAGCATCTTGCCAACCGTTTCATCATGGTCGCCAATCTCGAGGCGAAGGATCGTGGGCGTGCCATCGTCGCCGGCAATGAGCGGGTGATCGCAGCGCGCCTTTCAGACGCCAAGTTCTTCTTCGAGCACGACCGCAAGGTGATGCTCGAAGAGCGCGTGCCGAAGCTCCGGGAGATCGTCTTCCACGAGAAGCTCGGCACGCAATACGATCGCGTGCAGAGGGTGCGCGTGCTCGCCCGCGAGATCGCCAAGCTCGTGCACACCGATCCAGACCTCGCCGAGCGCGCCGCGATCCTAGCCAAGGCCGATCTCCTCAGCGACATGGTGGGCGAGTTCCCCGAGCTGCAAGGGGTGATGGGCCGCTACTACGCGCTCGACCAGGAGGAGGATCCTTTGGTCGCAGACGCGATCGGCGCACATTACAAGCCGGTTGGGCCGTCCGATGACGTGCCGCGCGATCCCATCGCCATCTCCGTGGCGCTCGCCGACAAGCTCGACATGCTGGTTGGTTTCTGGGCCATCGACGAGAAGCCGACCGGGTCGAAGGATCCTTACGCGCTCCGCCGCGCCGCACTCGGCGTCATCCGCATCGTGCTGGAGAACGATCTGAAGATCGCAAGTTCCCTGATAGTCGAGGATCACATAAAAAGGGGGTTTCAGATCCAACCGGGCGCAGGAAGTGAAGGAGCCCGCGTTTTCTTCGCAGATGCTGCAGTCGTCGGACCGACGAATGAGATTGTTCACTACGAAGAGGGTGAGCGACTAGCGAGCAGCCCGACTCCCATTGAACGGATAAAATTTGCAGATTCTGTCTTTGACCGGTTCCGCTCGGGTATTGTTCGAAGCCTCCTCGCCTTCTTCGCCGACCGGCTCAAGGTGCATCTGCGCGACCAGGGTGCGCGCCACGATCTCGTCGATGCCGTGTTCGCGCTCGGCGGCGACGACCTGCTCATGATCGTGCGCCGGGTCGAGGCGCTTGGCAGCTTCCTGGACACCGAGGACGGCGAGCATCTCCTCACCGGCACCAAGCGCGCCATCAACATCCTGCGCATCGAGGAGAAGAAGGACAATAAGAGTTACGATCAACCCCCCGATGCCAAGCTGCTCGAACAAAGCGAGGAAATTGCACTGGCCAAGACGGTCGATGAGGTCGAGCGAGCGGCGGCTGCCGCTGTCGCCAAGGAGGATTTCGAGGCGGCCATGGCAACGATGGCCAAGTTGCGCACCCCGGTCGACGCCTTCTTCGACAACGTCACCGTCAACACCGACGATCCTGCGTTGCGCGAGAACCGCTTGCGGCTGCTCAACCGTATTCGCGCCACGACGCTCACGGTCGCCGATTTCTCCAAGATCGAGGGGTGAGGCTCACAATGCCAGCGACAGAAGGATCAGGATGATCCCGAAGGTCGCCACATTCCACACGAGCGAGCGCAGCAACGGCACGCCAAGCACATAAAGCGGCACATAGGCGACTCGCGCCCAGAAATAGAGTTGCGCCCCCCACACCGTCATCCAGTCATGCCGGCCTGCTGCGTGCGCGATCAGCACGGCGGCGGCAAAGAGCGGAAAGGTTTCAAGAAAATTCGACAGCGCCCGCTCG